>DATAWZ010000078.1:0-14239 GCA_036266975.1 Solirubrobacteraceae bacterium | reverse complement strand
GCGAACAGCTCGGCCAGCAGCTCGCCCTGCGTGCGCACGAGCTGATTGACCGCCCAGGCGGCGACCGACGGCTTTCTCAGTCCTGCGACCTGCCCAGCCTGCTCGCGGTCACCGTCGGCCCGCAGCGTGCGCACCAGCGCGCCGCGCTCGGCGATGAATCGATCCAACGCAAGCCCATAGAGCTCATCCTCGTCCACCCCGCCATAGTGGCAACGCAGCACGGGCCACGCAGCTGCACAGTGCCGATCCCGCGCATCGCCGCCGCCTGCTCGAAGGAGATCGACCGGCCTATGCTCCCAAGCGGACCGTAGACCTGCCTGCCACGGCGCGGCGATCCCGCGGCCATGCAGGCCCGAGGAGCGCCCAGACCCCGAGCGCGTCGAGCGGCGCGTCGTGCGATTCGGCGCGGCGGCGTGAGCCCCGCCGGCGAAGAGGCACACGCGGCGCGCAGCGCCCCCAGGCTGACCCGCAAGGTAACGCGAGGTCGGAGCGTCCGGGACAATCGCGCCTAATCGCTTGACACTGCGGAGCGGCGTCGACGGCTCTGCCACGTCGCGGGAGATGTCGGAGAAAGACTCAGCGCGAATCCCGCCAGCGAACGCGCTCGAAGTAGCCACCGCAGGACCGGCAGCGGATCTGAGAGGTCATCAGTGATCCCCCGAATTCAGAGACGATGGCCAGCTCGCGACTGTCGCAATGCACGCAGGTGGTGTCTTCGGTGATCGACGGGCCGACGGCGGGGCCGCCGGCCGTCGCGTCCGGGTCGCCAGCATTGAGCGGCATGCCGAGCTGCACGAGGGGGACTCGCATTCGGTCCAGCCAGGCCAGCGCGTCGGCCTCTCCGGTCGCGCGGGCGCTGGTAAAGAGGGCGCCCGCGGGCGAGGGATCGTTTTCGAGTTCGGCGAACCACCCGAGGAAGAAGCGCCGGTGGTAGCGCTCCTCGACGGCCATCTTGGCCAGCTGGCGGCGAATCGGCGGGTCCTCGGAGGCGACGAGGCGATCGAGTAGCAGGCCCAGCGCGAGCTCGGCGGTGCCGACGGTGGCGATGAGCTCGGGCCAGGATGACGGGATCGTCGTCAGACCCTGGGGCGGGCGAAGATTATCTGGCGGGCAGTGGCCGGCCAGGCGCCCGCAGACCCGGGCGTGACCGGCGGCCTCCTGGGCCATCGCCGCCAGGGCGGTGCTCGCCTCCAGGGTGGGGCCGCGGATCGACCAATCGGTGAAGATGCGGGCGACGCGCTCCTTGGCCGCGGCGAGCTCGGCCGCCACCCGCTCGAGAGCTTGCGCCTGATCGGTCACGGCCGGGTGCGAGTCTCGATGACGGGGATCAGTGCCGCTCGGGGGACGACTGCCATCTCACACCAGTGGTCCTCGTCGTAGGTGGTGCGGGCGTATGCGCACGCGAGCCCGTCGTTGCTCGCCCGTAGCGTCCCCAGCTCGGCGAGCGGGTCGGTGGGGTGCAGGCGGGCGAAGACGACGTACACCGATGAGGGGCTCTCGACGATGTCGCCGCTCATGCCTGGATCGCCCAGCTGCGCAGGGCCTGGCGGCCGGCGGGCGTGATCCGGTCGCGGCTCCACGGCGGGTCCCAGACGACGTCGACCTCCACCTCGGCGACGCCGGGCAGGCCGGCGAGCGCCGCGCGGACGTCCTCGTGGATCATCTCGTGGCAGGGACAGCCCATCGAGGTGAGCGTCATCTCGACGCGGACCGCCCCACCATCGACCTCGACGTCGTAGATGAGACCGAGGTCGACGATGCTCAGCGGAAGTTCCGGGTCACGCACCGTGCGCAGCGCGTGCAGCGCCCTCTCGCGCAGCGCGCTATCGTCGCCGGTCAAGACGCCAGCCGCAGGCGGTCCAAGCCGTGGCGGCCGGACTGCAGGATATCCACCAGCGTCTGGTTCCATGGGCCTCGTCCCCGCCAGCGGGCGATCACGTCGTCCCAGCGACACGGGCTCTGGAAGTCCCAGCGCTTGGCCTGTGCGTCGAAGGTGCAGGGCAGCGGGAAGTCGAAGGCGTACGCCTGTGAGGCGTCGTCCCAGTGGGCCGGCACGGTGAAGCCGAGCTGCCTCATCAACGGCACGACCTGACCGAGCCACTCCTGGCGCAGCTCGTCGTTGGTCTTGCTCTTCAGGCGGTAGCGCAGCTGGTTGCCGCCCGTCTTCAGAGAGTCGGGCAGCCCGAACCATTCCACGGTCATGGGGAACATCCAATCGATGGCGCGCTGGGTCACCGGGCGCAGCGCGGCGTCGCGCGCCAGTCGCTCAAGGTTGCGCACGCCGAAGTTGATGTGGAAGTGCTCCTCCTTGTTGACCTTGACCAGCGCGCGTCTCCAGGGCGCGTAGCTCGTGCTCTCGTATATGTCCGAGAGCAGGACGTAGCCGGCTCGGTCCATGAACGCACCGACCACGACGATCTCGGGAAAGCTCTCGTAGGGCATGTCCATCGCGTACGGGTGCTTGAACTCGTGCGGCGCCCGTCCGTAGAGCAGCTGCTCGGGATCCTGGCCGAGGTCCTCGAGCATGCGGTAGTCGATGTGCGCGTGGCCGAGCTCGTCCTGGATGATGGCGAGCACGGATGCGCGCATGCGCTCGGGCACCTGGCCGGAGACGAGGGCCGGGTAGTACATCGCCGCTCCGAGTAGCTCGGTGTCGGCCGAGATGAGCAGGGTGCGCGTCAGCTCGGACTGGTACTGGGGCGACATCTGCGCCGCGTGCTCGACCATCAGGCCGCCGGCGAGTCGCCCCTGCATCTGCGGCTCGGAGATCACCATTCGCCCGTCCACTGCGGTGGGCGCTTCTCCAGGAACGCCGCGGCTCCCTCGCGCGCGTCGGCCGATCGCAGCAGTTCGTTCTGCTGCATGCGCTCGAAGGCGAAGCCCGCTGGCAGCGGCATCTCGATCGCCTCGGTGAGGGCCACCTTGGTGGCGCCGATCGCCAGGATCGGCCCGTCGGCGATCTTGCGCGCGTAGGCGTGCACGGCGTCGGCGAGCTCGTCCTGGGGCACGACGATGTCCACGATCCCCAGCTCCTTGGCCTGGTCGACCGAGAGGACCTCGTTTTCGAGCATCAGGCGCAGCGCCTTGGTCGGCCCGAGCACGCGGCCGAGCAGCTGCGAGCCGCCCTCGCCGGGCATCACCCCGAGCGTGAGCTCGGGCATCCCGAACTTCCACGGCCCCTGGGCGGCGAAGCGGATATCGCAGGCGAACGCGATCTCGATGCCGCCGCCCATGCAGTGCCCGTTGATCGCGGCGATGAACACCTTCGGGATGCTGCGGGCGCGAAGGATGACCTCCTTACTGGTCTGGCTGAGCAGGCCGGTGCGGTGCGGCTTCTCGTCACGAATGACGTTGATGTCCGCGCCCGCCGAGAAGAACTTCTGGAGTTCGCTGGTCAGGACGACCGCGCGCACCTCGTCGTCGAATCGCACCGCGGTGACCGCCTGATCGAGCTCGAGGATCATCTGAATGTTGTGGGCGTTCGCCGGCGGGCGGCGCAGCTGCATGTAGCCCACCCCGTCGCGCACGTAGGTGTGCACGAACTCCAGCTCGAGCACGTCGAGCGTAGGCGCAGTCCAGGTGGATGCAGTGTCGGTCATGCCTCGATCTCCCTCGAGAGTTACCCGACCGGCTGGCCGGTCGGACACAGCGTAGCGGCCGTGCTGGTCACGGTCAAGGACGTGACGCTCGTGTACGGCCGCGTCGGGCTGCGAGCGGCCCGCACACAGAGACTCTCATTGCGCCCGCGCGCGGCGCGAACTGCGCGCTGTCTCAGGCGTCGAGCAGCCCGCGCACGGCGATGTCGGCCACGACGTCGGCGATCTCCTCGGGGCGCAGGTCGCGCCCGGGCTCGTACCAGCGGTACGTCCAGCTGCCGGCGCCGATCATCGCCTGCACCGCGATGCGCCGGTGCAGGTCCTTGCGCACGCGCCCGGAGCGCTGCAGGCGGGCGACATGCGTGGAGATCATGTTGATGTAGTCGCGCTGCTGGGCCTTGACGACGGCGAGGTGCTCGGGGTCCAGGCTCGCCTCCTCGTCGAAGAAGATCGTGAACAGCGCGTCGTTCTGCATGATCAGCAGCGCGTGCTCGCGGACCATCGCGCGCACGACCTCGGCGGGGTCGCGCTCGGGGTCGTCGACGGCGGAGATCCGCTGCAGGGAGAGGTCCATCGCCCGCGCGTAGAGCTCGAACAGGATCTGCTCCTTGGTGGGGAAGTGATGGAACAGCGTCGCCTTGGCGATCCCGATCGAGTCGGCCAGGTCGGTGAGCGTCGTCGCCCGATAGCCGCGCTCGCCGAACAGGGCGGCGGCGTGCTCGAGGATGTCCAGCCGCCGGGTTGAGCGCGGGCGCCCCACCGGCCCGCGACGGGTCGTCCTTGCCGTCATCGCATCTGCACCGCGCGGGTCCTCATGCCGTCCGCCTGTCGCCGATCCCTCGCAGTATCGCGCCTGTCGCGGATGCCCTCACGCATGCGCCCGGCCCAGCGCCTCCTGCGCCAGCGCGCGCAGCTCGGGCAACGGCCGCTTGCCGCTTGGGTTGACCGGCAGCTTGTCGACCAGCACGACCCGGCGCGGCCGCTTGTAGCCGTCAAGGGTGGGCTCCTCGCGACAGAAGCCCTCCAGCTCGGCGGCGCTCGTCGAGGCCTCGGCCGGCACGACGAGCGCGACGACGAGCTGGCCCCACGTCGCGTCGGGAACCCCCACCACCGCGCACTCGGCGACCGCCGGGTGCCGCAGCACCGCGCTCTCCACGTCGGCCGGGTAGACGTTCTCGCCTCCGGTGATGATCATGTCGTCGGTGCGGCCGCGGATATAGACGCGGCCCTGCTCGTCGGCGACGGCCACGTCGCCGGTGTAGTACCACCCAGCGCGCACGCGCTCGGCGGTGTGTGCGGGCTGGGCATAGCCGTCGAACGCCTCGGGCGAGCAGGCGTCGACGATGAGCTCGCCCTCGATCCCGGGCCCAAGCTCGTCGTGGTGGTCACCCCCCAGGGCGACGATCCGCGCTCGGTGCATGATTCCCGGTCGCAGCGCCCCCGGGCAGGTGCCCGCCCGGCGATAGAACAGGCTGTTGTACGTCTCGGTGTTTCCATAGATGTGCGTGAAGTTGGAGGTGACCTCGTCCGCGACGCGCCGCACGAGCGCCGGATCCATCGGAGCACCCGCGTACATCGCGTCGCGCACGCTGGCCATCGCGCCCGGCGCCGCGACGTCGAGCAGGCGCGCGAACATCGTCGGGGCGCCGAACACGTAGGAGATCTGTTCGCGCTCGATCAGCGCCAGCACCGCCTCGGGCTCAAACGTGCCCACCGGGTAGTAGGTGCCGTTGGTCAGCAGCGCCAGCAACAGCACCGCGTGGATCCCGACCGTGTGGTAAAGCGGCATGATCCCCAGGCAGCGCATGTCGTCGTCATGGCCAAAGCCGTGGTTCATGCACAGGCCGAACACGCGCGCGAGGCTCTGCTGGTGGGTGAGCGGGATGAGCTTGGGCCGGCCGGTGCTGCCCGAGGTGAGCAGCACGAGCGCCGTTCGTGCTGGGTCGATCGCCGGTAGCGGAGTGTCGAGCTCGGCGCCGGCCTGTGCGAGATCGCTCAGCGACCGCGCCGCTCCGGCGCCGTTCACCGCGACGAGCAGCCTGCCGCGCACGTGTGCCGCTCCCAGCTCCGCGACGGCCCCCGCGGTGTGCTCGTCGAACAGCAGCGCCGCGGGATCGACGGCGTCCAGGAGCTCACCCAGCGTCGCCGCCCGGGCGCGGAAGTTGACCGGCACGGCAACGCCGCCGGCCGCCTGTGCGGCGAGCAGGGCGACCGTCGCCTGCAGCGAGTTCGCCACAGCGAGCACCACGCGATCGCCCTCGGCGATCCCCGCGCTCCGCAGCGCCCCGGCGACCGCGTCGGCGGCATCCACGAGCTCGCGGTAGCTCAGGCGGTGCTCGCCCTCGACCACCGCCGCACGCGCTGGCGTGCGCGAAGCGGCCAGGCGCAACGCCGTCGCCGTGTCGATCAGCACCTTTCCTCCGACTCCGATAACCCGACCGGCTAGCCGGTCGGACAATAGTGTACGCTCCCCCTGTGCCGTGATGTGCGGCACGAGGTAGATTGGAGCTCACGTGGGCCAGGCGGCGTCGGCTTCGCTGACGATCGACATCGACACGGGCGGCACGTTCACCGATGGCTACTTCGGCGGTTCCCACGGCGGCCTGCAGGTCAAGACCGAGACCACGCCGCACGACCTGACCGAGGGCATCATGGCCTGCATCGACCGCGGTGCCGAGCTGCTTGGCATGGGCCGCCGCGAACTGCTCGCAACCGCGGACACGGTGCGGCTGTCGACCACGGTGGGGACCAACGCGCTGCTCACGCGCAGCGGCCCGAAGATCGGACTGCTGCTGGGGCGCTCGTTGCACGACGAGCTCGCTCCGGCCCTTCCCCAGCAGGTGCCGATCACGACCGAGCTGATCGAAGCGGTCCCGGAGAAGCAGGACCCCAACGGGGCCACGCTGCGGGCGGTGCGCCGCCTGCTCGAGCGGGGCGCCCGCGTGCTGCTCATCGCGCTCGACGGCGAGGACCTCGCCGTGTGGGAGTGCGCGATGCGCGAGCGCATCGCCGACGAGTATCCCCGCCACTATCTGGGCGCGGTCCCCGTGCTTGGCTCCCACCAGGTCTCGCGGACGCCGAACGCGGGCGCCCGGGTGCGCACGGCGGTGCTCAATGCCTACCTGCACCCGCTGATGTCGCGCTTCCTGTACCGGATCGAGGACGAGCTGCGCCGCGAGGGGCATCGCCGCCCCCTGCTCATCGCCAATGCCGACGGCGGGACCTCGCGCGTGGCCAAGACCACCGCGATCCGCACGTGGGGATCGGGCCCGGCCGGCGGTGTGGCCGGCGCCGCGCACCTGGCCGGCGCGCTTGGCAGCGCGGCCCTGGTCACGCTCGACGTCGGCGGCACCAGCTCGGACATCGCGCTGCTGCGCGACGGCCGCTGGCGCTACGTCGTGGAGCCGACGATCGACGGCGCGCAGGTCGCCGTCCCGCTGCTCGAGCTCGAGTCGATCGGCGTCGGCGGCGGCTCGATCGTGCAGGCCGTCGAGGAGGGCGTGCGGGTCGGCCCCCAGAGCGCCGGCGCCCAGCCGGGCCCGGCCGCCTTCGGCCTGGGCGGCGAGCAGCCCACCCTCACTGACGCCTTCTGCTGCGTCGGGGTGTTCGACCCCGAGTGCTTCCTCGGCGGCCGCAAGCGCCTGGACGTGGCGGCCGCCGAGCGGGCGCTGCAGCCACTCGCCCAGGCCCTGGGCACCGACGTGCCCGGCGCCGGCGAGCAGGCGATCGCCGCCGCCGCGCACACCATCGCGCAGGGGATCCTCGCGCTGCTTGACCGCCACGGCACCGCGCCCGCCGACACCGAGTTGCTCGCGGGCGGCGGCGCGGGCGGCCTGCTCGGCTGCCTCGTCGCCGCCGCGGCGGGCCTGGACGCGGTCCGCGCGTTTGCGCTCGCGCCGGTGTTCAGCGCCTACGGCCTGTCGGCCCTGGACCGCATGCATGGCTACGAGCTCGACCCCGACGCCGGCGAGCTGGCCGGCGCGGTGGATGAGCTGCTCGATCGCGCCCGGGCCGACATGCGCAGCGAGGGCGTGGCGCTCGAGGAGCTGCGCTGCGAGCTGGAGATCGAGACCGGGCCCGACGGCGCGGTACGGGCCGAGCCGCTCGGCGAGGTGCGCACCGGGACCGAGTCCGCGAAGCTGATCGGCGCCGCCGGCGAGCCGGCCCGACTGGTGCGCGTGCGCGCCCGGGCGCCCGGCAGGCCACGGCTGCCCGAGGCGCCCAGCGACGGCGAGCCCGGGCCCGGCGAGCGCACCGTGCGCCTCGCCGGAACCGACCAGCCGGTGCCCGTGCGGGGCTGGAGCTCGCTGCGCGCGGGCGAGTGCCTCGCGGGGCCCCTCGTGCTGGAAGGCATCGACACCACCTCCCTGCTGCCGCCCGGCTTTGCGGCCGTGGCCGGCGAGCACGGCGACCTACTCATCCACCGGGAGGCCTGACATGCGCCGGCGCGTCACCGAGTCGCTGGACCTGGACACCGAGGCGCTGCGCTGGGCCTGCCACGAATGCGGCGGGGACCTCGGTCCGGCCGCGGAGAACTACAAGACCCATACGCTTGTGCGGGCGCGCGATCCCCACGAGATCTGGCAGCCCGCGGTCGACGAGCCGTTCACGTTCTCCTACCACCCCGACTGGATGCGGCTGGTCGAGTTCTACTGTCCCGGCTGCGGGCTGATGCTCGACTGCGAGGTGCTGCCTCCCGGTCACCCAGTCACCCACGACATCGAGCTCGACCTGGACGCGCTGAGGACGACCACGTGAGCTCGGGCGCGACGATCGACGTCGACATCGGTGGAACGTTCACCGACTGCTTCGTGCGCCTCCCCGACGCCCGCGTGGCGGCGGTGAAGACCCCCACGACGGGGTACCGATTGGCGGTCGGCTTCATGCGCGCCCTCACGCTCGCCGCCGAGGAGCTCGGCAGAGATGTGGACCGGCTGCTCGCCCAGACCCACGAGGTGCGCTACTCGACCACCGTGGCGATGAACACGCTGCTTCAGCGCCTGGGACCCAAGCTCGGCCTCATCACCACCGAGGGCTTCACCGACGTGCTGCAGATCGCCCGCGGCGCGTCCTGGACGGACTCGGCGACCAACGAGGACGTGCGCAACGTGGCACGCATCGACAAGCCCGAGCCGCTCGTCCCGGCCGAGATGACCGTCGGGGCGCGGGAGCGCATCGACTGCTTCGGCGCTGTCGTGATGCCGCTCGACGAGGAGCACTTTCTCGTACGCCTGCGCGAGCTCGTCGACCAGGGCGCGCGCGGCTTCGTCGTGGCGCTGCTGTTCTCCTACGTCAACCCGGTCCACGAGCGACGCATCCGCGAGCTGATCGAGCGCGAGTACCCGGAGTCCTACCTGGGCGCCATGCCGGTGATGCTCTCCTGCGAGGTCCTGCCCAAGCGCTGGGAGTACACCCGCACCAACACCACCGTGCTCAATGCCTACCTGCACCAGGCGATGTGGGAGGAGCTCTCGGGGATGAACGACGAGCTGCGCGAGCACGGCTACACGCGCGGCATCATGATGGTCCACAACACCGGCGGGATGGCCGAGGTCTACCGCACCTCGGCGGTGGAGACCTACAACGGCGGTCCGGTCGCCGGGCTGATCGGCAGCGCCGCGCTTGGACAGGACCTGGGCTTCGGAGACGTGATCGTCGCCGACATGGGCGGCACGAGCTTTGACATCGGCCTGATCGTGCACGGCCAGACCCGCTTCTACCAGTTCAAGCCGGTCATCGACCGCTACTGGGTCGACATGAGCA
This sequence comes from Solirubrobacteraceae bacterium, assembly GCA_036266975.1. Lineage (GTDB taxonomy): Bacteria > Actinomycetota > Thermoleophilia > Solirubrobacterales > Solirubrobacteraceae > DATAWZ01. Next base: position 4,880 of record DATAWZ010000078.1, on the reverse strand, counting down.
TCCTCGAGACCCGCTCGATCGGCGCCGGCGGCGGTTCGATCGCCCACGTCAACGCCGCGCTCGCCAATCGCCTGGCGGTCGGTCCCCGCGGCGCGGGCTCGATGCCCGGACCAGCCTGCTACGGGCTCGGCGGCACCGAGCCGACGGTCACCGACGCCGACGTGGTCCTCGGCTACATCGATCCCGATCGCTACTTCGACGGCAAGATCCGCCTGCGCCCGGAGCTCGCCGAGAAGGCGATCCGCGGGCGCATCGCCGAGCCGCTCGGCATCGACGTGATCGAGGCCGCCGCGCGCATCCGCGCCCTGGTCGACGCCAACATGGCCGATGTGATCAGCCGCGAAACGCTGCTGCGCGGCTACCAGCCGCGCGATTTCACGCTGTTCGCCTACGGGGGCGCCGGGCCCACCCACGCCACCGGCTTCGGCCGACGGCTCGGCTGCCGGCGGATCGTGATCTTCCCCTACTCGCCCGTGTTCTGCGCCTTCGGCTCCTCGACTATGCCGGTCGCGCACATCTACGAGGCCTCGCGCCGGCTGGACCTGCTCGCCCCTGGTACGCAGGCGCCGCTGTCCGACTACGAGTCGTTCAACCAGGTCGTCCAGGGGCTGCGCGCCCGCGCCGAGCAGGACCTGACCGGCGAGGGCTACGACGCCAGCCAGGCCACGTACACCCTCGAGCTGGAGATGAAGTACGGCGGCCAGATCCACATCCACCGCATCACCTCCCCCTTGCTGCTGCTGTCCTCGCAGGCCGACGTGCTCGAGGTCTACCAGCGCTTCGAGCGCGAGTACGCGGCCGTGTTCAGCGAAGTCAACGTGTTCCCGGCGGGCGGCGCGGAGGTGCACAACTTCATCCTGCGGGCCGAGATGCCCCCGCCGCAATGGTCGGGGCCCAACTACGAGCCGGGCGACGGCGACGCCGCCGCCGCGCGGGTGGGCGAGCGCCCGGCATGGTTCTCCGGCCGCGGCTTCGTGCCCAGCGCGGTCTATGCCGAGCCGCGGCTCACGCCGGACACCACGATCGAGGGACCCGCGCTCATCCAGAGCCGCTACACCACGGTGGTCGTCGACCCCGACTGCTCGCTGGTCGTCGACGGCCACCGCAACCTGATCATCTCCGTCAGCGAGGGGAGCACCCATGACGAACACGGTCGCGCAGGCCGAGCCGGCGTTCTACGCGCCTGAGGACGTCCCCGAGCACCTGCGGGTCACGCCGCTGGAGGTGACTCCGGCCAACGTCGTGCAGTGGATCAAGCCCGAGCCGACCAGCGAGCGCGAGGCGCACGCGATGGAGCTGCTCGCCCCCGGCGACTACGAGATCTACCGCGAGAAGCTCGTCAACTTCCTGGCCGAGACGCGCGAGATCTTCACCCGTAGCGGTGTGACCTCGATGCTGCGCTCCGGCGACTGCATCGTCGCCATCTACACCGCCAACGGCGACCTCGTCAACGCCTCGGCCGGCACCTACCTGCACTGCGTGACCGCCACGCTCCCGGTCAAGTACGTGCTGCACAAGTTCCTCACCGACCCGACCGTCGGCGTCCGCGAGGGCGACATCTGGTACGCCAACGAGGCCGCCTACGGCGGCATTCACAACCCCGACCAGGTCGCCTTCGAGCCGATCTTCCACGACGGCGAGCTGATCGCCTGGTCGGCCGCCCTCGCCCACCAGCCGGAGACCGGGGCGATCGAGCCCGGCGGCATGCCGCTGTCCGCGCGCACGCGCAACGACGAGGGGATGAAGATCACCCCGATGCGGATCGGTGAGAACTACCGCATCCGCTCGGACGTCCTGGAGATGATGGTCAACCAGATGGGCCGCGCCCCGCGCATGCAGGCCGTCGACACCCGCGCTCGCGCCACCGGGGCGGACCGCCTGCGCATCCGTCTGCAGGAGCTCGCCGACGAACGCGGCAACGAGTTCATGCGGGGCCTGCTGCGCCGCCACGTCGTCGAAGCCGAGACCGCCGCGCGCCGGCGGATCTCACGCTGGAACGACGGCACCTTCCGCGCCACCGTGTTCATCGACACCATCGGGCGCGAGCCCGCGCTCGTTCGCGGACAGCTCGCCGCCACCAAGCGGGGGGACGAGATCCTCATGGACTACACCGGCACCTCGCCGGAGAACGACTCCTCCTACAACTGCTTCCCCCACATCGTCGCCGCGCACACCGCGGTGTACATCTACGCCTACGCCTTCCAGGACCTTCCGATCTCCAACGGCTCGCTCGCCGCGTTCACCTGGACGATGCCGCCCGGGAGCGTGTTCAACGCCACTCCGGACGCCGCCATCTCCAACTCGCCGACGCTGTGCAGCCTGGCCATGTCGCTCGCCCCCCTGGTCTTCTCGCGCATGATGTTCGACAGCGTCGACCACGACCAGGTCGCCGCGCCGATCTCCAACGCCGGCTCGGCGATCATCTTCGCCGGCCCCAACCAGCACGGCGTGCCCGTGGCCGAGCTCGAGACGAGCACGCTGAACACCGAAGGCCACGGCGCCCGCTTCGACAAGGACGGCGTCGACGCCTACGGCTTTCCCTGGGGACACGCCGGCCGTGCGATGGACGTCGAGGACGGAGAGACCGAGTACCAGTTCCTGCGCCTGTACTTCAACCTGCGCACCGACAGCGGCGGCTTCGGCACCCACCAAGGCGGCCTGGGTACCGAGACCGCCCTGTGCCCCCGCCACGTGCCGATCATGTTCTTCCAGACGCTCGGCAAGAACTCCCTCATTCCCGTCAGCGCCGGCCTGTTCGGCGGCTACCCCTCAGCCTCGATGCCCGGGATCTGGATCTCCGGCACCAACCTATGGGAGAAGCTGCAGCAGGGCGCGCAGGACCTACCCCACACGACGCTGCAGCTCGCGACCGAGCGGTCGATCGCGGGCCGGTACGCCTTCGAGCATGCCAACCGGGTCACCCGTATCGCCCAGAACGGCGACGTCATCGTCCAGCTCGCCGGCGGCGGCGGGGGCTACGGCGACGTGCTCAGGCGCGACCCGGCCGCCGTGGCCGCCGATCTGCGCGGCGGCCGCATCAGCCGCTGGACCGCGGAGAACCTCTACGCCGTACGTTTCCTCTGCGAGAGCACCGATCCCGACCTGCCGGCGACCGAGCAGGCCCGCAACCACGTCCGGACCGAGCGCCTGGCCCAGGGCGCCCCGTACCAGGAGTTCCTGGCCGAGTGGTCACAGCTGCGCCCGGCCGATGAGGCGATCGCCCACTTCGGCACCTGGCCCGACGGCGTCCTGGAGCGACCGATCGTGCGCATCTGATGGACCGGGCGGCCTTTCGCGCCACGCTCGCAGAACGTCACGCCGACGCTCCGATCGTGGTGGCGATGCTCGAACGCCATGCCGCGCGGCTCGAGCAGCTGCCCCTCGCCGTCACCCAACGCGACCCCGAAGCCCTCGCCCGCGCGCTGCGTAGCGTCCAGCGGCTCTACCGACTCGCGGCCCTCACCGTGGGCGACGGCGGCCACGCCCTTCTCCGAGCCGTGCGCTCGTGCGCGGACGCCGACGACGCTGCAGGGGCGCTCTCAGCGACCGACCTCGCGGCCCCACTGGACGGCTTCGAGCGCTTGCGCGCCGTCCTGCGCGAGCAGGTGGCGCTCGTCGTCGTCCTCCCCGCCGTGGCCCGCCTGGTCGGCGAGGCGGGGATGCCCCAGACCGCCGCGTCCGCTCTGCTGATCGAAACGATCAGGACCTTCGGCGCACGCGAGCCCGACGCCTTCATCCTCACAGGACACGACGGCGAGCCCGATCCCACCCACGACACCCTCGGGGACTTCTTCGGCGCACCGGTCCTTCGCGTCGGCCCCTGGGCCAGCCCTGGAGTGGCGCTCCGCACCGACCTCGAACCCTCCGCGCATGAGCCCGAACACCCCTATCTGATCGCCACGCCCACCGAGGTACGCGCCGACCTGGCACCAGCCGACATCACGTCCCGCCTCGCCGCGGTCGCAACGATCGGAGAGACCGCGAACGAAACGGCGTGAGAAACGCGTTGCTCAGCAAACGCTCCAGCGCCTCGCTGGGCAGGCGCGATCAGCTCGCGCTGCGGGCTCTGGGAAGTGGAATCGACGGGTTCGCGGAGGCGGCCGGAGGAGAATGATCTACGCGAGGCGCCCGCCTTTCTGTCCCAGCGCCGGTTTCCACACCGTTCCGTGCGCGCTCCCGCATTGCCGCCGATGCGAGCGCCGGCGCCGACCGAGGCTGACCCGCCTTGGCCTGCGCCTGGGCGCCGGTCGAGCGCTCGCATCGCGACGACGGACTCAGACGTCAGGGCCCACGCGAGGGCGAGCGTACGTCCAGCCAGTGGCAGTCGCCTTTGTTGTCGTGACGTTCGGTCCGGGCGGGCTACAGACCCTCGCCGTGCTCCTGCGCACGCCGGAGCTCGGACGCGCTCGAGTCAACCTCGGCGCGCGCGACGGCGAGGGCCTGCTCGGCATTCGTGAGCGCCTCGGCGGCCTGCTCGCAGCGCTTCTCGACCAGCGCCAGCTTCCGGGACGCGCGCTCGGCACGGCGCCGGGCCTCGCTGAGCGCCGCCTGTGCCGTCCGGTTGGCGTTTGCCGCTCGCGCTCGGCCTGCGGCAGCTCCGCCCGAGCTGAAGCTTCTTGCTCGGGCGCGACGGCGCGGTGCGCCCGGCGCGATCCCGTGTCGCTGTCGCGCGTAAGCTCTCTGGGCCCGGATGCGCGGCGAGCGGGCCGTGGCTGGATGCCCTCAAGGCCAAGGCCGTCTGCCGCAGCTCACGCTCAAGGCGCCCGGCGCTGACCTGCGCCCGCGCCCACTCGTCCACCGCCGCGGCATGCAGCGTCTCTCCGACCCGCTCGACCACCGGGCCGCTGAGCTCGTCTCCCTCGCGCGAGAGCGTCCTGCGA
>DATAWZ010000077.1:0-4774 GCA_036266975.1 Solirubrobacteraceae bacterium | reverse complement strand
CGGCGCGCGAGGGCCGCGCGCCGCTGGTGGCGCCGGGCCAGCGCGACGGTCGCGGCGCCGGCGATGAAGCCGCCGGCGGCGACCGCGACGACCTGGGCACCGGGCGGCACCGAGGCGCGCACGGGCAGACGCGGGCCGGCCGGCGCGGCGGGCAGCGCGCCCGCGCCGTCGGGGACGGGCTCGCCCTCGAGCTCCTCGATATCGGCCTCGGTGCGGGCGGTCGATTCCATCGCTGCGCACAGGCTACCGGGCGCCGCGGGCGGTCCGACGGCGCACGTGGCGGTCAGTCCAGCTCGCGCTCGTAGACACGGTAGCGGCGGACGATCTTGCCCCCCATCCCCTCCATCGCCCGGTTCATCGGCGTGTTGACCTCGAGGATCCAGCCCATCTCGCCGCCCTTCTGAGGGGTCCGCGCGGCAGCGTCGAAGTGCATCTCGTAGAACTTCGCCGCCACGCCTGTGTGCTGGTAGTCGGGCTTGACCCCGAGCGCGAACACGCGCACGGTGTCGATCTGGCTGCGCCGGCGCAGGAAGGTCAGCCAGCCCAGGGGCAGCAGGCGGCCGTGCATGTGGGCGAAGACCTGGTTGTAGTCGGGCAGCGAGAGCGCGGCGCCGACCGTCTCGCCGGTGTCCTTGCGCTCGGCGATCATGCCCCAGTTCTCATCGAGGATGTGCTTGAGGTCCTTCGCGATCTGGTGGACCTCCCGGTCGGTGAGCGGCACGAAGCCCCAGTTCTTCTCCCAGGCCGCGTTGTAGACCTCCAGGAAGCGCTGGACCTCGGCGTGCAGGTTCTTCTTGGAGAAGTTGCGGCAGACGATCCCGTGCTCGCTCTCGACCTTGTCCGCCATCTCCCAGATCGCCGGGTGCACGCGGTCGCGACCGTCGACCCACAGGCTCCACATCAGCAGGTCCATCGCCTTCTCCATGCCCGCGGCCTCGAGCAGCCCCGGGTAGTACGGGAACTGCCAGGGGGTCAGGATGATCGGCCGCAGCTCGTGCCCCTCGATCAGCACGCCGCACTCGTCGTTGGTGCTGAAGTCCATCGGCCCGACCATGCGATCGCACCGGCGCGCGCGCAGCCAGCGGTCCGCCGCTTCGAGCAGCCGGCGCATCGTCTCCGCGTCGTCCTCGCACTCCAGCCACCCGAACAGCCCCCACGCGTTGCTCTGGAACTCGTTCAGGTGCCGGTCGATGTGGGCGCTGATGCGCCCGACCGCCTCGCCGTCGCGCTCGGCGATGAAATACTCGGCCTCGGCGTGCTCGAAGAACGGGTTGCGGGTCCGGTCCAGCCGCTTCTTCACGTCGGCCACGAGCGGCGGCACCCAGCGCGGCTCGTTACGATACAGCGAGTACGGCAGCGTGATGAAGCTGCGCAGGTCTCGCGCGGACTTGACGGGACGGACTTCCGCCGACACGGCGGGCAACCCTACATGGCTACTTCGGTCGACGTATTCGCCAAGGTTCGCGGGCACGAGCGCGAGGAGATCCTGCGTGCCGCCCGTGAAGCGGACCTGCTTCCGTTCTTCCGCACCGTGCAGTCTCCGGCCATGCCGGTGGTCGAGATGGAGGGCGCGCCGCGCATCATGCTCGCCTCCAACAACTACCTCGGCCTCACCGCCGACGAGCGCGTCATCGCCGGCGCGCACGACGCGATCAGCCGGTACGGCACCGGCCTGACCGGCTCGCGGCTGCTCAACGGCACCACGCCGCTGCACCAGGAGCTCGAGCGCGAGCTGGCCGAGTGGATGGAGACCGAGGACGCGATCGTCTTCACCACCGGGCACCAGGCCAACGTCGGGACGCTCTCCACGCTCCTGCACCCGGGCGACACCGTCGTGCTCGACAAGGCCGACCACGCCTCGATCCTCGACGGGGTCATCCTCTCGCGCGCCAAGATGCGCCCCTTCCGCCACAACTCGATGAGCCGCCTCGAGCACGCGCTGCAGCGTGCCGAGGACGATGGCGGCGGGATCCTGGTCGTCGTCGACGGCGTCTTCTCGATGGAGGGCGACGTCGCGCCGCTCGCCGACATCGCTGACTTGTGCGCGCGCCACGGCGCCCGCCTGATGGTCGACGAGGCGCACGGCGCCGGCGTGCTGGGCGCGCGCGGCGCGGGCGCGAGCGAGCTGCTCGGGGTCGAGGACCGCGTCGACCTGCGCATGGGCACGTTCTCCAAGTCGCTCGCCGCCTGCGGCGGCTTCATCGCCGGCCCGGTTGACGTGATCGACTATCTGCGGATCTCCAGCCGGGCCTTCCTGTTCACCGCGTCCGGCGTCCCGGCCGCGATGGGAGCGGCGCTCGCGGCGCTGCGGGTCATCCGCTCCCAGGAGGGGCCGGCGCTGCTTGTGGCGGTGCTCGAGAACGCCCGCTACCTGCTGGGCGGCCTGCGCGACCTCGGCTACCGCGCGCTCGCCCCCGAGCCGGTACGCGTCGCCGGCGGCGAGACGATCGAGCCGGTCACGCCGATCGTCCCGGTGCTCGTCGGCAACGACCTGCGCGCGGCGCTGCTCTGGCGCGCGCTCTACGACGGCGGCGTGTTCACCAACTGCGCGCTGGCCCCGGCCGTCCCCCCGGGCGGCGCGCTGCTGCGCACGAGCGTGATGGCCACGCACGACCGCGAGACGCTCGACCGCGCGCTCGCCGTCTTCGGCGAGGTCAAGCGCACCTTCGAGGCCGAGCACGGCCCGCTCGACGAGCCCCCCGCGTGAGCCGGCTCGCGCCGCCTCCGTACGCTCGTCCAACCAGTTGCGAAAAAGCGCGCTCCTAGCGGGCGGTGCGCGTCGTAGTCGGTTGACCGGGATCACCGGCTTGCCCTACCTTGCCTGAGGCGTCGGATGCCGGTGCCGTGAGCGGGTTTGACATCGTGAGGGGCGCTGAGGGGTAGCCGCTCGCGAGGAGAGCTTATGCCGCTCCTGGCAGCCGAAGTTCGTCGCGGTCAAACGGAAATCACTGATGTCGCCGCCCGGGGGAGTGAGCCCCTCCAGGCGGCAACGAGGGAGAGAACGCAGAATGAACGCGACTGGCGCGACGATGATCAGCGGCCCGCAGCACCTTCGCGCACTTGAGCGCGCCAACCAGGTCCGCCTTGCGCGGGCCGAGCTCAAGCGGCAGGTGGCCATCGGGCTTATCGACGTCGCCGCGGTCATCCTGTCGTGCCCCTGGGAGGCCCGCTCGATGCCGGTCAGCGATCTGCTCACCAGCCAGCGGCGCTGGGGGCACACGCGCGCTCGCAAGTTCCTCTCGGCGATCCCGATCACCGAGACCAAGACGATCGGCACGATGACCGTCCGGCAGCGCTGCGCGCTGGCGACGCTGCTCGGCGCCGACCCGTCCGTGGTCGAAGCGCTGTCGGCGACCACACAGCCGATCGACGGCCAGCCCTGCGCCGCCTGAGAAGCCGCCTATACGCCGCGGGCGCGGCGTATTACAATCGGCGCAGATCGTAGATGGCGTTGATCGAGCATCAGGACGTCAGCGCGCTTCGCCCGGCGGCGCCGGTCGAGGTCGACGAGGGCGCTGCCCGGCGCACGCTGCGGGGCCAGATCGCCCGCTTGGAGAGCGAGCTCGCGGGGATGATCGCGAGCGCGCCGAAGGGCTTTCGTCCCGGGCGCCCCGCGCCGCTGCGCAGTGCGCACTCCGGCGCCCACCTGCCGACGCTCGCCGAGCTCGAGGCCCGTCGCGACGAGCTCGCCGAGCGCACGCGCGAGCTGCGCGTCAACCTCGGGCGGCGCACCGCCGCGCAGGAGCAGGCGCGCGTGCGCCTGGAGCAGATGCTGCTCGAGCCGCACAAGCACAAGTTCGCCCGCGTGGCCAACGCCGACCTCGGCGACGGCGGCTGCGGGGTCTGGGAGGTGCGCCCGCGCCTCGGCCTGATCGGCATGCTCGCGGGCTGGTGGGAAGTCCGCCTCTCCTCCGGCTGTCCGTTAGCCACCGGCCCCTCCGGCGGCACACCGGAGCGGGCCAAGCCTCAGTGTCGCCCGAGCAGGTCGGCGCACTGCCAGAGCGCCTCCTCGACGTGGATCCGCGGCACGCCGCCGACCTGGACGGTGAACAGCACCGTGTGCCGTGACTCGTGGCGCAGCCCGTGGCCCTCGGCGATGTCGCCGAACAGGACCGCGAGCGGGCTCTGAAGGTCGGCGACGACCATGCGCCCCTCCGTCATCCCTTCGTCGCGCGGGTCGCCGTGGCGACCGAGCGCTTCTCCCTCGTGGGCCAGGCGCAGACCGAGCGGACCCCAGACGCGGTCGGCGTCGAGCGCCCATACGGGCACCCCGGTCTCCACCAGCGCGACGAGCAGCGCGTCGTGGATGAGTCCTTCCGAGCGGAACCCGCCGCGGACCATTCGCTCGAGCACCGCCTGCTCGATCGGCGTGCGCGTCTGGTCGGGGTCGAGCCCGATGTGGTGGAAGAAGATCCGGTAGGCGGCCGGGATCGGCGAGCGCCGCAGGTGGAGCGCGTTCGCGCCGGTGAAGCGGTTGGCCAGGCCGTCGAGCCGCATGCGCAGCTCGCGCGGGCTGCGGCGCCGGCGCGCGAGCGCACACTCGACGGTGACGAGCCCGACCTCGGGGAACTCGTCGCTGACCTCCTCGGCGACCCAGCCGTCGACCTGCGTCGGATCCCTCATGTGCCCGCCCGGTGGAGGCTGGGGTGGCGTCGGCGCACCAGCGCCACGCGCACCGGCGCGAGGCCCTCGCTGAGCAGCAGGACGGCCGGGAGCACGAGCAGCACGCCGGCCAGCGAGACGGCGAGGTCGATCACCGTGACCGCGCCGAAGT
>DATAWZ010000076.1:0-1900 GCA_036266975.1 Solirubrobacteraceae bacterium | reverse complement strand
TCTGCTACCAGCTGCCGGCCCTCACCGGGCGCGGGCTGGTGCTCGTGGTGAGTCCGCTGATTGCGCTGATGGCCGACCAGCTGCGCGGCGCGCGCGAGCTCGGGGTCCAGGCTGTGATGCTCGCCTCAGGCATGCCCGACGGCCACAACGCCCAGGCGCTGCGCGAGATCCGCGCGGGCGAGGTCCAGCTCGTGCTCGCCGCGCCCGAGCGCTTTGCCTCGGGGGCCTTTCGCGAGGCACTCGCCGGACAGGCGGTGAGCCTGTTCGTGGTCGACGAGGCGCACTGCGTGGCCGAGTGGGGGCACGACTTCCGCCCGGACTACCTGCGCCTGCACCACGCGATCGGGATGCTCGGTCGCCCGCCGGTGATGGCCGCCACGGCGACCGCGACGCCGCGGGTGAGCGAGGAGATCGCGGCGCGGCTGGGGCTGCGCGACCCCCTGCTGGTGCGTTCGGGGTTCGACCGCCCGAACCTGTCCTTCGACGTGCTCTCGTTCGAGGGCAAGGGCGCGATGGCGCGCAAGCGCGGGGCGCTCCTGTACCGCCTGCGCTCGGCCGATGGTCTGCCGGCGATCGTCTACTGCGGCACGCGCCGCCAGACCGAGGAAGTGACCGCGAGCCTGCAGGACGCCGGCCTGGCCTGCGTGGCCTACCACGCGGGGTTGCCCTCCGAGCGGCGCCACCGCGCCCAGCAGGCGTTCATGGCCGGCGAGGCGCAGGTCGTGGTGGCGACCAACGCGTTCGGCATGGGCGTCGACAAGCGCGACGTGCGTACGGTGGCGCACTGGGCGATCCCGACCTCGCTGGAGGCCTACTACCAGGAGGCCGGCCGGGCGGGCCGCGACGCCGAGCCGGCGCGCGCGCTGCTGCTCGCCTCGCGCGTGGACCTGGGGCGGCTGATCCGCTTCAACACCGAGCGCGACACGTCGGTGGCCGACGTGCGCGACTTCCTGTCCGGGCTGGCCGGCCGCGCTGCGGACGGCGTACTCGAGGGCGACCCGCCCGGCGACGAGGAGCGGATGCTGCTCGCGGTCGCCGAGCGGGCGGGCGGGGTGACGCTCGCCCCGGCGCCCGGCGGGCGGCTGCGAGTCGCGGTCACCGGCCAGTTCGACGGCGACGCCGCCTATCGGGCGCTGCGCGTCGCGCGCGACCGCGGCTGGGAGGCCTACCGGGCGATCGAGCGTTTCGTCTCCAACGATGACTGCCGCCGCCGGCAGCTGCTCGCCCACTTCGGCGACCCGGGCACCGGCGCCCCGACGGGGCGCTGCTGCGACGTGTGCGCCCCCGATCCGGAGCTCGCCCGGGCCGCAACTGCTCCGCCCCCGCCCCCGCCCCCGCGCACGCGGGCGCGTGCGGGAGACGGCGAGCGCGAGGCCGCGGGCGAGCCGGTCGACCCGGGCGCGTTCGAGCAGCTGCGCACCTGGCGTCGCGAGCGCGCCGAGGGCAAGCCGGCCTACACGGTCGCCAGCGACGCAACGCTCGAAGAGATCCTGCGCACCCGCCCGGCCACGCGCGACGAGCTCCTGGCCATCCGCGGCATCGGCCCGGCGTTCTGCGAGAAGCACGGGGCCGCCCTGCTCGAGACGCTCGCCGCCACTCCCACCGCCTGACCTCCCGCTGCGGCCAGCGCGGCGCGCTCGGGGACGGTTGTGTCGTGGGCCGCCATATGCGCGGCTGGCGGCACAACGCTGGCGTGGGCTCGGGGACGGTTGTGTCGTGAGCCGCCATATGCGCGGCTGGCGGCACAATGCTGGCGAGCGGCTCGGCGGGCTCGGGATGTGTCTGTCGTGGTCCTGGCTGTCGTGCACCTGGCGCGTGTTTCGGTGCCGGGCGGGGGGGCGCGTCCTGGATCGTGTGCGCGGGGCGCGTGTTTTCCAGGACGCGTTGTGGTGGTGGCGGC
>DATAWZ010000075.1:0-2883 GCA_036266975.1 Solirubrobacteraceae bacterium | reverse complement strand
GTTTGACCCGGACGGCTCGGCCGACCTGCTGGATGACGGGGTCCCCCTATACGAGCTGACGGCTCCGGGCGCCCGCCCGCTCGACCTCGGCATCACGGTCGGGCTGCCGATCAGCTTCGGCGCCGACGGCACCTTCGCGATCACGCGCGGACCCAACCGCTACGCGTGGCTGACGAAGTCCGTCGCGATCTGCTCAGCCGCCGCTGCGCACTGCTCGCCGGTGCCAACTCCCAGGGGCGTCCTCTCATTCGACCCGGCGTTCTCGCCAAGCGGGGCCACACTCGCCTTCGTCGAAGCGCCGAGCAGTCGGGCCGGGAACATCGGCCAGGCGACCGTCCGCAGCTGGTATGCAACGCACTCACTGTGGTTGCTGCAGAGCGGGAGCTCGACGCCGCGCAGGGTCCCGGGGACGGGCGGTGCCGCGTCACCGGCCTGGTCGGCGGATGGCCAGAGCCTGCTCTACGTCTCAAACGACGCCCTCTGGCTGCTGCCGACGACCTCCAGCAGGCCGGTCCGCATCGTCGCGCCGCTGTTCCCACGCGGCGACTGGAACAGCTTCTTCGGCGAGATCGACTGGGCCAGCCAGTTCGCCTGGCAGTCCAACGACTGAGCGCGCCTAGGAGGTGGGCGTCGAGGCCGGCGCCGCGGGCGCCTGGACCGTCGGTGCGGCCGGGGCCGGAGCCGGAGCCGGAGCCGGGGCTGGAGCCGGGGCCGAAGCCGCGGCGGTCGTCGTCGTAGAGCTGCTCGAGCCCGACGTCGCGGCCGTCACCTCGGCCGCCTCGAGCGCGTCGCGGCGTGCCGCGCGGCGCGCCATGCGGATCTCGGGGCGGTTTGCCGCGATCCACTCGCGGTCCCGGTGGAGCGTCCAGCGCCATCCGTAGACGGCGCGGTCGCAGAGCGGGTCGTCGCGGCGGGCCCAGTTGCTGCTCATCATCCCGATCGACTCGGTGTCCGGCAGGCCCAGCGTGTGACCGTACTCGTGCGCGACCAGGACGCACAGCATGAAGCTCGTGTTCGAGTCGCCCGAGTTGCCGAGCGCCCAGGCGACCGGAGCGACGTTGATCGTGCACGAGCCGAGGCCGGTCTCGGCCCAGACGTCGGAGGCCACCACAATCGTGCCGTCGTCGCCGATGCCGTCCTGCATCGGTGTGACCAGCACCTGGTCGGCCAGGCACGACGTCGATAGCGAAGGCCGCTCGATCGCCCAGAACTCGCTGGCGAGGCGCAGGTCGCGCTGCACGACCGCCATCGCGGTCACGTCGGTCGTCCCGTTCACGCTTGCCGGAGTGGCCGGCGCGGTCGCGCTCGCGGTCGCGGGGACCGCGAGTACGAGGATCAGCGCTGCAGTGGACACGAAGCGTTTCATCGGGGCCTCGCATGTGTCTTCGTCGCCGACCCCGAGCCGCTTTAGGCTTCGCGCGGCTATCCACCATTCGTCCAGGGCAGCGGCTGATGCGCCCAGAGATTCGGCTGTCCGGACGGTCCTGCGATCGCGCCGCTAGCGCAGTGCGGCGCCCAGAAGCGGTGTCAGGCGCCCGCGTCTGGAAGGCGCTGCGCGCTGACCAGGACCGTCTCCTGGGCCATCGTGAATGAGCCGCCCACCGCGTCGATCCCCTCGCCGATCGCCACGAGCAGGCGCTCGCGGCGGTCCGCGGGCAGCATCTGGTGGTCGCTCTTGGTGCTCACGCGCGCAACCCAGCCGGCGGTGTCGTAGGTCTCGCTCCATTCGAAGCGCGTCACCTCCGCGGGGGCGAACCACTCCGCTGCGCCGAGCGCTGCGAGCGTCTCGTCGGTCCGGTGGAGGTGCTTGTCCGGGAGCGCCGTGTACTCCCGAAGCTCCGGCTCGAGGCGCTCGTAGATCGCGGCGAGGCGCTCACGGCCAGGTTCGGGCGGGTCGCCGAGATTCCAGAACAGCCCCAGGCGCGCTCCCTCGTGGAGGATCGCCGCCGCCTTGGCGGTACCGGCTGCGGGGTCGATCCAGTGCCACGCCTGCCCCGAGGCGAGCAGGTCGAAGCGCCGGCCGCGTTCGTCCCAGTCCTCAAACCGCGCCACCTCCACCTCGAGGCCCTTCGCGCGGGCGACCTCCGCCATGCGCTCGTCGATCTCGACGCCCAGCACCTCGCAGCCGCGCGCCGTGAGCAGCGTGGCGGCGATCCCGGTGCCGCAGCCGACGTCGACAACGCTGCGCGCGCCACCGGAGAGGAGCGCGTCGACGAGGGCCGGCGGATAGGACGGCCGGGCGCGGTCGTAGAGCTCGGCGATGGCGCCGAAAGACTCGGCGCGGGCACGGTTCTCGAACAGCACGCGCGCCATCTTGCCACCGCGCGGCCCGCTGAGAGATCGCTCAGCCTGACAGACCTCTCACGAGCCGCCCCCAGCCGGCCCCTCGCGCTCAGTGGCGGTGGTGGTACGCCGCCCAGACGACGAACTGGTATTCGAGCACGAGCGCGAGCACGAGGCCGCCGACGAGCGCGCCCGCCAGCGACAGCGCACGGGCGCCCCGACCGCTGCCGTAGTCGTCGAAGTCGCGGGTCGCATGGCGGTCAGCCGTCAGCGCCCTTGGCAGCTCGACGATGTGCCCGAGCACGTGGAGGGCAGTGAAGGCGAGCCACACGAAGAAGCTCACCTTGTGGATCATGATCCACGGGGTTCGCACGGCGGGCCCACCGAACAGCAGGACCACGCCGCTCCCGAAGACGACGACGGTCGAGAGCACGACGATCGGCGCGATCATGCGCAGCTCGATCGCCGGCGGGCCCTCGGCGCGGTAGCGCGGGTTCGCCGTGTAGTAGCGGACGAAGCGGTAGCCGGTGCTCGCAATCTTAAGGGCGACCGGCCCGATCAGCAGCAGCCCGACGAACATGTGGACGTTGAGCAGCTGGC
>DATAWZ010000074.1:0-83147 GCA_036266975.1 Solirubrobacteraceae bacterium | reverse complement strand
TCGTCGATTCGCGAGCGAAAATCGAGCATGGCCAGGACGCAGGGAGCCGGAATAGCAGCGCTATTTCGGCTCCCGAGGACGCCGCCAGGCGAAGATTTGCAGCCGCGAAGCGGGAGCGGATTTACAGGAGGTGCCACTAGTGACTTAGGAGGACCCGGTCGATCAGGCCGTACTCGACCGCTTCGTCGGACTTGAAGAGGCGGTCGCGCTACATGTCGGTGTGCACCTGCTCGAGCGGCTGGCCGGTGTGCTTGGCGTAGATCTGGTCGATCCGCTCGCGCGTCTTGAGGATCTCGCGCGCGTGGATCTCGATGTCGCTCGACTGCCCCTCGAACCCGGCCGACGGCTGGTGGATGAGGATCCGCGCGTTGGGCAGCGCCGCGCGCTTGCCGTGCGCGCCGCCGGCGAGCAGCAGCGAGCCCATCGACATGGCGATCCCCACGCACATCGTCTGCACATCGGGCTTGATGAACTGCATCGTGTCGTAGATCGCCAGGCCCGCGTAGATCGAGCCACCCGGCGAGTTGATGTAGATCGAGACGTCCTTGTCGGGGTCGACCGACTCCAGGTGCAGCAGCTGGGCGACGACGAGGTTGGCAATCTGGTCGTCCACGGGGGTCCCGAGGAAGATGATGCGCTCGTTGAGCAGGCGCGAGTAGATGTCGAACTCGCGCTCTCCGCGGGCGCTGCGCTCGACGACCATCGGGATCAGGGGCATGGCCGCAACCCTAGCCGCTTCGCGGCCGCTCGCCGGCAAGCCAGTCCAGGAGAGCGTGACGCGAGAACCGCCAGTGCTCGCCCAGCCGCCGCGCGGGCAGCGCGTCCTCGCGCGCGAGCGACTCGACGAGCTCAGGCTCGACCTGCAGCAACTCGGCGGCCTGGTCGAGATCGAGGACCTGCGCCTCGGGGGCGCGGAAGGCGATGTGCCCGACGGGCATCGCGCCGTCGCCGACGGGCACGCCGAGCCGCCGACGGGCCGGGCCGCCGCCGAGCCGGGACAGGGCCTCGAGCGAGCGGGGCGAGTCGGGGTCGACGTAGCGGCGCACCAAGCCGTTGATCAGCTCGCGCTTGGCCAGGCCGGTGGCGTGGGCGGCGCGGTCCAGGCGCTGCGCCTGCTCGCTGGGCAGGCGCACGTACAGCGCGGTTGAATCATCGCTGCGCATATCCAGATATATAGCATGCTCGTTCGTCGCTCGCCGAATAAGCTGGCCGTGGCGTGTTTCCGCTGAATCTGCCCAACCTGCTGACGGTGCTGCGCATCCTCTTGGTACCGGTGCTCGTGGTGGCGTTGCTCGGGCACACCTCCGACGGTGACGTGCTCGCCGCGGTGGTTTTCGCGCTCGCGTCGGCGACCGACTTCGTCGACGGCTACATCGCGCGCGCGAGGGGCTCGGTGACGACGTTCGGCAAGCTGATGGACCCGCTCGCCGACAAGCTGCTGATCGTCGCGGCGCTCATCTCGCTCGTCTCGCTGCACCGTGTCGCGCCGTGGATCGCGATGGTGATCATCGCGCGCGAGATCGCGATCACCATGCTTCGCCTGGGCGCCTCGTTCTCCGGCGTAGTGGTGCCGGCAGGCATGTCCGGAAAGATCAAGACCTGCCTTCAGATCGCCGCCGTCCTCGCGCTGATCGCCTCGCGCCATCATCGCCTGTGGGTAGACGTCCTGGTCGACGTCGCGGTCGTGGCAACGGTGCTCTCCGGGCTCGACTTCATCTTCGGCCTGCGGCGCAAGCTCGCCGAGGCCGACGCGCTGCGCCGAGTCCCCGCGTAGCCGCGCTCAGCCGTCCAGCCACTCGCGCATCGACGTGTGCCGCTGCACGAGCTCGCCCGAGGCCAGCTCGGCGCGCAGCTCGGCCAGGCACCCGAAGCGCTCGGCCATGACGTTGTGCTGGTGGATGGTCTCCAGGTTCTCCTGCCGGGCGCTGACGAAGCCGCCGTCCTGGAGGGTGGGAAATGCGGCCAGGACGCCGCCGATCATCTCGCGCACGCAGTCCTCGACGAAGCGGGGCCGACGGTGGGCCTTCTCGACGACCTCGACCTCGTCCGAGCGCTTCATCAGCTCGTAGATCTCCGAGGACATCGAGTTCTCGACGATGGCGAGCAGCGTCTTCGCGTCGATCTCGTCGCTGCAGCCGTCCGGACAGCCGATGTGCAGCGTGCCCAGCCCCCGCTGGTTGTGGGTGGCCACCGGAACGAGCTCGAGGATGCGCTCGACCTCGGCGTCGCCGAAGCCGTCCTCGAGTAGCCGTGTCCGGGCCCGGTCGGCGACCAGCTCCTGGGCGCATGGGCAGGCGGTCATCCCGGTCGCCGACACGCCGATCAGGCGTCGGGTGCCGGTTTCCGACGCGACCGCGGCGCCGTGCAGCGTGTAGAGCTCCTGGGTGTTCACGCCCGACACGGGCGCGGGCTTGTGCTCGGGGTAGCGGGCCGCGATCGTGACCTCCGCGCGGCGTGCGCCCTGACGGTCGCGCACGAGCTCGGCGATGTGCTGGGCGAGGGTCTCGGCACGGAACGGCGCCTCGTGGAGGACGACCTCGCCGATCGCCTCGTTGACGACCTCCTCGAAGCGCGACATGTGAGCGCCCTTCTGGTGAGGGCCGAGGTCGATGAAGCAGGTGAGCTGCGCGTGGAAGCTGCGCCCACCGTGGAGGGTGATGACCTTCTCGACGCCGGTCAGGCCGACGCGTGAGAGGCCGACCAAGAGTGCCGGCGGGCGCGCCTGTACGTCGGGAGCCCCGAGCGGTCTGCTGACGGCCATGACCAGAACAGCGTAGTGGGCCGCTTCGAGGCCGGCCGAACGGCGGCGCCGACCCCGCGCCATCGACCGGCACGCGGGGGCCGGTTGGGCAGGGAGTTTCGGCGACTGGACTTTGTGCTATCAATCACGCAACGGCCGTTTTTCGGGCCGGCGGAGAGAGAGCGAGAGCAGGGTCGGGAGGACTCCTGGTGCAGTTCTGTGCGCCCATTTCCACCGAGACGGAACTTCAAGGGGGTGCTTTGCGATGAGCGAACGCGCCGACGCACTGCTGGGCAGCGAGGAGCCCTCGGGCATCCTGGAGATCGAGGAGTTCCAAGCGCTGCTCGCCCACGGGCTCGAGCGCGGCTTGGTGAGCTTTGAGGCGATCGCCAGCTGCGCCGAGGAGGTCGAGGCGACCGGCGATCAGGTACGCGAGCTGTACACCCAGCTCGAGGAGCACGGCGTGGAGATCGTCGGCACCCCCGACGCCGCGGATGCCGGCGGGAGCGATGGGGCGAGAGGCGGCACCTCGGACGCAAACGAGGGCGAGGCGCTGGCACCGCGCGGCGCGACGCTCCGCAACCGGCTGGATGCGCTGCGCAGGGCCGAGATGGATCTGGGAATCGAGCCCTCGCTGGATTCCCTCCGTCTGTACCTGCGCTCGATCGGCCGTGTCCCGCTGCTGACCGCCGCTGAGGAGGTCTCCCTGGCCAAGCGCATCGAGCGCGGCGATATGGAGGCCAAGCAGCACATGGTCGAGGCCAACCTGCGGCTGGTCGTCTCGATCGCCAAGGGCTATCTCGGGCGCGGGCTGACGTTCCTTGATCTCATCCAGGAAGGGTCGCTGGGACTGATTCGCGCAGTGGAGAAGTTCGACTACCGCCGCGGCTACAAGTTCTCCACGTACGCGACCTGGTGGATTCGTCAGGCCGTGACGCGGGCGATCGCCGACAAGGGCCGCACGATCCGCATCCCGGTGCACATGGTCGAGAAGCTCAACAAGGTCATCCACGTCGAGCGCCAGCTCGTGCAGCAGCTCGGACGGGAGCCCACGCCCGAGGAGATCGCGCGCGACCTGCAGACCTCGGTCCGCGAGGTGCGCGAGATCCTGCGTATGGCCCAGCAGCCGATCTCGCTGGAGAAGCCGGTCGGTGAGGAGGACGACTCGGCGCTCGCGGACTTCGTCGAGGACGTCTCGGCCGAGTCGCCGTTCGAGATCGCCTCCGAGGCGCTGCGCAAGGAGAACGTCGTCCGCGTCCTGGCCGCGTTGCCTCGGCGCGAGCGCGAGGTGATCGAGCTGCGCTACGGGCTCACCGGGGGGCGCCCGTGCACGCTGGAGGAGGTCGGACGCGCCTTCAACATCACCCGCGAGCGCGTCCGTCAGATCGAGAACCGCACCCTCAAGAAGCTGCAGACGCTTCCCGAGGCGCAGCGCCTGCGCGAAGCGGTCTGAGCGCTACGATCTCGGCTCGCCCGGTGGGGTGTCCGAGTGGTTAAAGGAGACGGGCTGTAAACCCGTTGGCTCTGCCTACGCAGGTTCGAATCCTGCCCCCACCATCTTTCGACCTCGCGCCGGCGCCTCCGCGGGCGTGAAAATCTAGAAGCGATGTCGGCCTGTCCATCCACGCGGCGAGCATCGCCCGCCGGACTGCTCGTTCTCGCCGCGTCCGTGGTCGCGCTCGGTGGCTGCGGAAGCTCGGGCGGAGACTCCAATGCAGGCTTTCCCACCGCGGCGCCCATGGTCCGGACGGCGAGGGCGATGCGCATCACCGCCGGCACGGTGCACCTGCGTGTCCCCACACCGCCCGGGTGGGGCGTGAGCGAAGATCTGTTCGGCGCCCGCGGCTCGCTGGCACTGGTGGACATCGCCGGGCCCTGTTACCTGTCGATCTCGGTGCTGTACGCCTACGAGCCCACCGAGAGCACGGACGCCCTCGTGTCGTCTCTGGATCCCTCCGACTGGGCGGTGACGCGGCAGGGTCGCAACGCCCTTGCCGAGATCATCAGCTATCCCTACCCGGGCTCGAGCGGACAGGATGCGCTGCTGGGCGACCTCTTCCTGCCGATCTCACGGGCGCGCTCGGTGGTCGTCCAGTACGCGGCGGGCATCTGGCCGCATCTGACGGGCTCGTGCGGCAGTCCGCAGATCGCCGATCGGGCGCCCGCGCTGCGACAGGCGATCGCCGAGGCGATGCTCGGCGCTCGGCTCGCCCCGCCGCGAGCGCGGCCCCCCGTGTTCGGCCTGAAGCCGCCGGGCATCGGGGCACCCACTTCGATCACCACACCAGACAGCGCGGATCTCGACGAGCCCAGCCGAGCGACGCCGGTGACGACCACTCCCTCGGTGACCACGGCGACGCCCAGCGTGGTCAGCGCGCCCGCCACCAACAAGAGGAAACAGGCGACCCGGCACAAGCACGCGGCGACCGGCACCGGCACCGGCGCCACGACGACGAAATCCCACGCGCCTTCGGCCACGAGGAAGACGACCACCGCCGGCTAGCGACACTAGAGCGCCAAGACCCCCACGGCCAAGCGCACGACGACCAAGCCGGCGCACGCCAAGTTCCAGTCGGCCGGCGGAGCGAACGACGCGCCGACCACCGCCTGACGGCACGTCCGTCCACAGGTCTGGCGCCCACGACCCAACGGTGAGATGATCGGTCGGTCCAGCGAAAGGAGCGTCCAATCATGGAGTCCTCCAACCCGGCTCGCGTGCTCATCGTGGCCCACAAGACCGCTGCGACGCAGCCGTTGCTCGAGGCCGTTCGCGAGCGCGCCGCCGCAGGTCCCGCCACGTTCACGCTGCTGGTGCCCAACGGGGCCCAGGGGCTCGATCGGCTCGTGGATCCCGAGCACAGCGGGGGTGATGCCGCCGAAAGGGTCATCGCCGAGGCGACGCCGCTGCTGACCGAGGCCGCGGGCAGCCCGGTGGAGAGCATCCTGGGCGAGGCCGATCCAGTGGCCGCCGTCGCCGATGCGCTCAACCTGCGCGGATTCGACGAAGTCATCATCTCGACCCTCAGCGTTCGCCTGTCGCGCTGGCTGCGGCTGGACTTGCCTCGCAAGGTCGCGGGCATGGGCGTTCCCGTGCAGACGGTGACGCCGGGCGACCGCGTTCCCACGGCCCACTGAGCCCCCAAGCGCGCCGTGGCGGCCTCGCCTCCGGTGGGGCCGCCTGCGGGCGCTCGCGCACGCTACAGTGCGATCCCGTTGCCCAGTTAGCTCAGCTGGTAGAGCACTTCCATGGTAAGGAAGGGGTCCGGGGTTCGAGTCCCCGACTGGGCTTGGCTTGGCTGGCGCAGAAAGGCCCTACTCAAAGGCCAGTTTCTGCTCGGGCCGCCTGCGGTGCGTCGGCACGCTCCGGCCGAGCCCCCGCAGATCCATGGAAGGGGTCGAGCGAGCCCTCCGCCAGGGCGCTCCCCAGTATCCATGCGGGATTCGACCCGTCGAGGCCGGCAGATTCTCCCGCGCGCGGTAAGTCGTGCGAACCCAGTGCGAACATTGCGCGGCGCGGCGTGGCGAATTCAGCGCCCGCTCCCGGGACAGGGGCGTCGATACCTTCAAGCCACGCCGTGCGCTCGCTCGCCTGCGGGCCGGCCTCAGGGAGACGGTTGGGCGGCTCGAGCCGGGCCTGCCTGGCCTTATGGGCGCACAAATACGGCCTTGATGACCCGCTACACATCGCCAACCGCGAGCCGGACGTAATGGCGAGCAGCTCGATTTAGGCGTCGAGGAGATCATCCGACGCCCGCTCGGCCTCGAGACCCAAGCCCGCGCCCGCCCGAGGTTGGCCCTGAGCTCGCGCGGGCCCCGGCGAGCCCACGAGTCCTTCGTCGCGTACGAGGCGTGCGAGTCTGCGACCGGTGCGCGCCTCCTCCCGGGCGAATGCGATCGTCAATCGCGGCGCCGATTCCGCGGCGAGCCCGCGTGCGGTTCGTCGCCATCGGCATCGTCGGCTCTGCGAGGGCGACGCGAACAATGCACGCGTCAGCTTCCGGGCCTACGCGCGCCTGCAGATGGGCGATGGCGCAAGCCGGCCGCCACCGCACGGCGCCGAGGACCGGACGAGCGCTTTTCCGGAAAGCACTCGCCCGCGGCGTCACCCGGAGCCGAGGCCGGATGCGGACGATTCCTTGCCGTTGAACTCGATCGTCCGGTCGCCGCGAGCGCGGGACCAAAAGGGATTGCCGGGCCTCGGGGGCATCGATGAGCGCCTTCGGCGTTGGCGGTCCGTTCCTCAAGACCATCGGTCCCGCTTCTGGCGAGGAGCAGGGCGTAGCCGCCGTGGGGGTTGCCGACCTGCTTTTGCTCGAGCACGGGCACGGCGACGCGCCAAGGCCGTCGCTATAGCGCCTCGTTACCGGGACAGGCCACCGGGCGGGGGCTTGCGGGACGGCATGTCTCGCGGACGGTCGTCGCTCGGGCATTCGGTCGACCTTCCCGCACATGGTTCCCGTTGCGGGCCGCCGACCCAAGCGGGTGCCCACGGTCGTACGCGCTGCAGCCCGGGCCTCGCCAGCTGCCCGCGGCGTTATGGTGCCAGCGCATGAGCAACGCGTTCGAACCCGAGTGGCAGGGGGACAGAGGCGGCAGCCGCGTCGCCAGGCTGGCCGCGGCCGCGGGCTCGCAGCGCCTCGGCGCGAGCATCGTCGAGCTCGCGTCAGGCACGCTCAGCAGCCCCTACCACTTTCATCACGCCAACGAGGAGCTGTTGATTGTGCTCAGCGGCACACCGGAGCTGCGTATGCCCGCCGGGCTTCGTGAGTTGCAGCCAGGCGAGGTCGTCTCGTTCCCGTGCGGCCCTGAGGGCGCACACCGGGTGCGCAACGCCTCCTCGGAGCCCTGCCGGCTCCTCTTCATATCCGAGGTGAACTTCCCCGACATCGTCAGCTACCCCGACACGGGCACCACGCTCGCCGTGACCGCCCCGACCGCCCGACTGGCGTTCCCCAGCGGCAGCGACGGGCCGTTGACTGACCTCATTGCCGCAGCGTTCGATGCTGACCCGGGCTGCGCCTCGTAATGGGATCCCCTTACGGCACGCTCTCGGGTGCTGCCACAGCAACCGAGACCTGCTCTCACGTTTCGCCGCGCATCTGCTCGACGAACCTGCCCACACCCGCTTCGCGCGGGAAGGGTGCCTGAGCGCTCACCGCGAGGTTTTCGCGCCGTCGAAGCCGGGACGTGCCCGAGATCCGCGCTGAGCGGGTCGCTGCGGCGAGCCAGCCAGATGCTCGCGCGGTCGCGCGGTCGCGAGAGCAGGTCTTTGCCTGGCCTCGCGTTGCCGGCTCGGTCAGACGCTTGCGCGGTAGTGGAGGTGAACGACGCCGTTTCGGAACCGGCGGCGGTTGTGGGCCGCCGCGGAGGCGTCCTCTCATGGGCGTGGCAGGATCGAGGCGGTCGCCAGAGCGACGGGCCTGAACGAGGAGACCGGTTCGCCGTGGTTCCTGGAAGCCGGGCGGCGGTTGGCTCCCGAGGGCTCCGGCATGCGCCAAACACCCCCTCACCCGTAGTGCCCGAGGGCAGCGCGTCGTCGCGGCGGCGCGGGCTCGAGCGGATGAGTAGGCGCTACTCGCCCACCGGCGGGGGGTACACGTCGCGCACGTATTCATCGACCTTGTGCTCGGGTAGCCTGGTGGCGATCGCCCAGTAGTAGATGATCAGGCTGAAAACCGCCGAGATGATGATCGACCAGTAGACCGAGCCGTTGGGACCCAGCGACGTTGGATCGGTGCCGCCTTTGTCGAGGACGTGCTTGAAGATCCCGATGCCGCCGATGATTCCGCCGGGGCCGAACGAGCTGATGTAGCAGATGACTCCCATGCCGACGATCCACGTGATGATCCACGGCGCGGCCTGCCAGTCCATGGCCGGAGCCCGCGGGTTCAGCTTGGCCGCGTAGGACACCCCGATCAGCGCGTATCCGATCAGCAGGGCGATGACCAGCGTGCTGTACACCTGCCAGCCCGAGAACAGGATCACCCACCCCGCACCGGCGAACGCCAGCGGCGCGAGGATCCCGGCCCACGGCAGCCTGTAGGTCCGCGGCAGGTCCGGCTTCTGCCGGCGCATCGCGCCGAGCGCGACCGGCGCTCCTGCGTACATGAACACCGAGGCACTCGTGACGATGCCGACCAGCTTGGCCCAGCTCGGGAACGGGAGCAGGGACAGGATCCCCACCAGGGTGGCGATGATCACCCCGAACACGGGGACGCGCGCGGCACTCACGCTCTCGAAGGGCCTTGGGACGAACCCGTTCTTGCTGAGGCCGAACGACAGCCGCGCGGAGGCCGTCTCATACATCAGCCCGGTGCCGCCCGGGGAGATCACCGCGTCGACCCTCAGCACCGTCGCCAGCCAGGAGATCCCCGCGATGCTGACCAGGGTGAAGAAGGGGCCGGCCGCGAGCTTTCCAGCGACCGTGCTCTTGCTCGTGCCGAGACCGAGCCATCCGCCGTTGGCCGTGAGCACGCCCGGCTTGAGCGCCCCGATGAACGCTACCTCGATGAGGATGTAGAGAAGCGCGCCGATGATGATCGACAGGATCACCGCGCGCGGGAGGTCACGCCCCGGATTGGCAGCCTCCCCGCCGATCTGTACCGCCTGCTCGAAGCCCAGCAACGAGAAGATGATCCCAGCGGGCAGCGTCAGCAGGATGTTCTTGAACGCGTCGTGGCTGGTGAAGAACCCCCCGGCGGCGTGGCCGAAGTTCGAACCGTGGAAGTGCCCGATCAGCAGGATCAGGACGGTGACCACCGGGACGGCCACCTTCCAGGTGGTGATCGCGCTGTTGATCCTGGCGAAGTAGCGGATGCCGACGATGTTCAGGATCACGAACAGGAGCAGCAGGATCGCCGCGGCCAGGTAGCCGAAGCCGTGGAGCGTGCCGCCGGCGGCGCCCGCGGCGGCGTTGACGTGGAAGAACTTCCGCGCCCAGTGCGCGGTGGAGAGGTACTGGACCGCGGCCAGCACCTCGATCGGCGCCACGCTGGCTGCCTGGAGGTAGGAGGCCCAGCCGAAGGTCGCGCCCGCGAAGCTGCCGAACGCGTAGTGCGGGAAGCGGCTGGTGCCACCACTGACCGGGAACAGCCCCCCCAGTTCGGCGTGCACCAAGGCGAGGACCAGGATGATCACCGAGCCGAGGACCCAGCCGAGGATCGCCGACGGCCCAGCGATCACAGCGGCGCCCAGCGCTCCGAAGAGCCAGCCGGAGCCGATGATTGACGTCTCGGAAGCCCAGAGGAGCCCCAGGAAGCCGACTCCCCGGTCAAGGCCGTCGGCGTCGAGCCGTGTGGGGGAATGTGGTGGCAGTGCTACAGCGGCATCAGCCATCAGTCCTCCTCGTCTCTCGAGCAATCCCCGCGCACGGCGTCGCGCCGGCACACCCGGCAAACATTGTGCGCAAAGTCACGCACGGACACTATTGCTGTCAAGGTACGCGCTCAGCAGGACGGTGTAAAGCGACATCTGGTCCACATCGCGCCGACACCTTCCGGCACACGCGAAGGACGCACGCAGGCGACTCCGGGACACAGGCCGAACCCGTGCGCACCTGATGCGCGTCGGCGCGTGGGTGCCCTGACGCTGATGCGGCGCGGCGCGGCCGGTAGCTGCCAGACGAGCGCGGACGCCTGAAGGTCACAGGAAGCCTTGACTGCATCCGCCCAGGACCCCTCCGAGCCCGGCGGTCCACCCGTCAAGCCAGCACGAATATGAGGGGCAATATCCCCTGGTCGAACGACGGGGGGCTCGCGTGTGAGCGCCTCGGGCGATCCACCGGCAGTTCCGGCTCCCGCACCCGGGCGCCCTCTCCCCATCGCGCCCGCACGTCGCGCGAAGCGCACGGTCTCCTCGCCCATTTCGCGCGGTGATGACCGCTTGTCGACACGGGTCGGGGTCGCGCTGCTGCTCCTGCCGCCGAAGCGGGCGCGCCGACCGGCGCCCAGCCTTGATCCGCGAGGTGCGACCGCATCGGAGGCGCAGTGGACTGATCGAGATCCGCCTTGCCCTGGGCAGGTATCTTGGGGCGCCCCGCGGGGGGCCCGGCGCGGAAGCCAATAACGCGGACCGCTGGAAGCGCTCAGCTCAACCGCAGATCGGAGCAGACGACGATCGCAGCCGACACGCCGGTGGCCTCGGTCGAGGTCGCCGGCCCTCCGGGCGCGCAGAAGAGGCTCGCGTTTCTCATCCGACCGTTCACCGCCATCAATATCGAGTTGTACGCGATCGGGCGGAACATCGTAGCGTGGTTCCACGTGATCACGATCTGGTTCACCGTGGCGGCGAGCGGCAAGGTGCGGGAGACTCCTACGACTACGTCACCCAGGTGATCCGCTTCACCGCGAAAGTTCAGGCCCATGTCACGGCGTCACAGACACCGAGCCTGGACCGGGATGGAAGACGACGCCGATTACCCGATCCGTCTTCACTTCCAGTACACGCAGGGAGATCCCGCGGCTGCGGATCCTGCTCAACCCGCTATGGGTGATCGCACTCGACATCTGCGTCATCCCCGGGGCGGTTCCTCGGCGTGATCGGCCTCTATCTCGGCTACCCCACCACACTGTTCACCGGCAACTACAACCCGTGGGCCTTCGAGAGGGTCAGGCGGCTGCTCGAATGGGGCATCCGACTCGGCGCCTTCGTGGCGCTGTTGACTGACGTACGAACCTCCGATCGAGTACCCCTAGAGTAGGGAGAACGGCTACAGCAACGCGTTGGCAGTCGTAGAGGAGCCCCGGCGGTCGCTTCCACCCTCGCGCAAGCGCGACGCTCGCGTCCCCTATTGGCGACCCAGCACGCGCCTGTGTCGGGCGAGTGCCGTCGAGCGCGCACGGTCGCCTTCGCCGACGACGGTGCGCCCCGCTCAGGCGAACAGCACGATGCGCCCGTTCTGGTTGCAGTCCGACTCAGGCTCGTGGGAGCGGCACGCACACGCTGCCCCGGAACCGTGCAGCCGACCATTCGTCAATTGGGCGGCGTGCGGCCCGGAGCCGGCGCGCCGCCTTGCTGCTGGGAAAGAGCTGATGCTCTGCCGGCGCCGGCCGCCTCCCCTCGCCGCTTGCCACGCATCCCGTAGACGGGCGTCCAGACCCCGAGGACGGCGAGGAAGAGATAGGGAAGCATCTTGTTGATCAGGAACGTCTTGTCGGTTGAAGACACCTCGATGATCGCCACGCTGATGGCCGCCTGGAGAACGAAGGCCACCCCCGAGGCCACGGTCATGATGACGAACACCCGGCGAAACGCCCCATATCGCCACCGATCAGCGAGATCTGTCCGTCTCTGTGACTCCGCCCCACCGTTCGAGGTCAGCGCAAAGTGGAACATCAGCGGCCAGGGTGTCGACAACGGTCCCAGACACACCAGGCCGAAGACCCCGGTGAGGATGGCACCGTCCAAGCGATACAGGCAGCCGCTACCGGTGGCGAGTCCTATCAGGGTGGCCAGCATGATGCTGGACAGCACGAACACACCCACGGCGTCGCGAGAACATGCCCGCCAGGATCCAAGCTGCCGGCAGGGCGCCGCTGACCGCGAGGGCGACGGTCAGGCGGGCGCCCTGGTGACCGCGACGCCTTGCACGACGATCGGCCCGGCGATGTCGAACGCCACGACCGGCAGTAGGACCGCCATGCCCGCGCGCATCGTCGCTCGGCGGCTGCTCGCCCCAGACGCGCGAGCCACTGGCCCATCGTCGGCGGGATTCATGCGGGCCGCAATGCCATCCTACTGCCCGTGCGACACCGGCGGCCTCTATCGCAGAACGGTTCCCTGAACATGCGCCAGGGCGGCCCCGGCATCGCTGCGCACCTTGCGGTCGGCCTGGTCTCAACGCGGCGAGCATGCCGAGGCATGAGCCCTCGCCCTGCTTCGCGCGGGATCCGTGCCTCAGCGGTGCCCTCGCGCGCCGCGCAGGCGGACCGAGACATGACGCACTCGAGATCCGCGCATTCCAGGGCACCCGTCGCCCGCGTCGAGATGCTCGTCGCCGACTGAAGGCAGGTCTCACTGAGCGTTTGGCGCCCACCGCCGCCGAAGTCGCGGGCGGGGCGGGCGGCTTGGTGGCCGCTGCATCGTCTCGCTGAGCAGGGGCATGCCCGGGGCGGGGGATGCTCCGCGGTGTCAGGGCCCCAGCGCCAGCAGGTCTCGAGGTGCACTCCGGTCGTCGACGGCTCCCCGGAGGAGGTCTGGGCGACACTTCTTGGACGAGGGCACCTACCTGTGCTCGACCCCCACGACGTACCCGATCCTCGCTGGCCGCCACCGTGGTGTGCGCGAACGGCGCGATCAGCTCACCCACGGGCCCTACGCCAAGCCCGAGCTTGCTGGCCGAGCGGCCGAACGAGCTGTGGTCGTGGGACGTGTCGAAGCTGACGGCAGCTCGCCAAGGTCACCCTGCTCGGGCTGAACGGTTCGGAGTACCACCGAAGACGGTCAACCCCGATTCCTTCGCGGCGCCGGATTTCTTCAGCTTGAGGTCTGTCTATCGCACAGAACAAGAGCCTGGCCGTTGCGTCGCGGGAGTCGCAGAATAACGCCGAGGTAGGCCAGCGAAAAGGCGACGGCGACTGCCGGCGCCCCGAGTCTCGCTTTACGCCCTGTTAGAATGGTAAAGCGATGAGCAGGGTTTCCCGAAAACACCAGGTCACACTCCCCGTGAGCGTGCTCAAGGATGCCGGCCTGGCCGCAGGGGACGAGGTCGTCATCCGGGCGACCGGCCGTGGTCGGATCGAGGTCGAGCGTGCCGAAGACGTCATCGATCGCTATGCGGGCAGTCTTCCGGCCGGCACGTACCCGCGCGGTTATGTCGATCGACTGCGTGACGAGTGGCGCGCGTAGCGCTGGACGCAGACATCGTGATCGCGTTCCTCGACCCCGGGGACGATCAACACGCCACGGCAGTGGCGGAGCTGCGGCCACGGTTAGCGGCCGGCGACGAGCTGCTCGCGCCAGCGACGGTATACGCCGAGAACATCGTGCGCCCGCTGCAACAAGGCACCGACGCGATCGTCGATGAGTTCTTCGACGCAGCCGGGATCTCGATCGTCCCGATCGATCGCGCGGTCGCTCGGCGCGCGGCCGCGCTACGAGCCGAACATCAGTCGCTGCGGCTCCCGGACGCCATGTCGCTCGCGACGGCGATCGTGACCGACTCGGCGCTACTCACGCTAGACAAGAAGCTGCGACACATCGCCCAGCGCGCTCAGCCGTCAGCCTGACCGGGCATCCGGCGCGAATCCTTGCATCGCGGATCCCGCGCGTTGCGGGGCAGGAGGTATCACGCCAGAGATGCCCGTCAGAAACTGGGAGCCGGGCTCCCGCCCGATGCCGATCGCAGGTTCGAGAGCGTCATGTCCAAACGGGGCGGGGACGCCCAGATAGGCCATGCCAGTGGCCGGGAAGGTTGTTCCTGTCGGCTAATCGCGAGCGAGGAGCCGCGATTTCGCCTCGGCGTACTCGACATCGTTCAGCGCGCCGGTGGCATGCAACTGAGCGAGATCCTTCAGGCCCGCGACCATGTCTTCAGAGCCGGGCGGTGATTCCGCACTCCGCGGAATCTCGGCGCTCGGCGCCGCGGTAGGCTGGCCATCGGCCGACTTCACGGCTTCCTCGGTCCACTCGTCCGAGACCCATTTCGGGACCGACGTCCGGCGCTTCTTCCCATCCCGGCCGAATTCGTTCGCGAGCCGGTCGCCATCGATGTCGCACCCATCGCGCTGCTCGCGGTCATACAGGACATAGGTCCAATGACCCCGAACCAAATGCTCCTGATCACCGCCCCACGCACTCGCAACCGACTCGAACTGCGACCCGCCGTCATCGGGAGTCACGCGAACCCGAATCTTCGAGTGCAGCGATGCGCCCTTACCGGTGGTGTAGCCCGTGTCCAACGTCAACGCGTCCGCCGTGATCACCAGTGCCCGTCCGGTCGACATCCGATGCGCCTTCGAATGCAAGAGCCCCATCGAACAGAACCTAGCTGGACCAAAGCCGCCCGTCAACGCGCCGAGACCTGCGTGAACACGCGAGCGAGCCGATCCACGCCCTCGACGAGACCGAACGACCGCCACGATCTCCCAGCGAGCCAAGCCGTGGCAGCCCGCCCGCCTGGTTGACGGACGGCGTCATCGATCACCGAACGGCGGTCTCGCGAATTCTCGCCTGGCTGCTCCTCGCGGACACAGGCGGTCACGAGGCGACACCAACTTCCGATGCCCGCGCCTGCACGAATGCGAGTCTCAGCCCCTGCGAGGCATGGCACCTGGTCCTCGCCAGAAGCGGGACCGATGGCCGTGAAGAACGGACCGGCAACGCCAAGACGGCGCTGGTCGATGCTCGCGACCCCGGCGATCCCTTTCGGTCCGGCGCTCGGGGCGACCGGACGATCGAGTTCAACGGCAAGGAGTCGTCCGTATCCGGCACCGCGGCTCCGGGTAACGCCGCGGACGAGCGCTTTCCGGAAAAGCACTCGTCCGGTCCTCGGCGCCGTCCGGTGGCGGCCGGCTTGCGCTACCGCCCACCAGATGACGCCAGGCCGCAGCTCCTCGGGCGATCGCTTTCATCTCTCCGGGCGCATTCGGCCGGGCGATCGCTTGGGCGACGAGGCGCAACTTCGGGGTCGGCGGCGTCGACCGAGACCAGACGATCGCATCGGTCGGCTCCCGCCTTCGAATCGCGCGAGCGCATCGGCGACGAAGGAGTGGCCACGACGGCCGAAGCCCGAGTAGGGCCTTGATGTGCTACAAATAGCACCGTGACGAGCGTGGGAATCAGAGAGCTCCGCCAGCGGGCGAGCGAGCTGATACGCCGTGTCGAGGATGGCGAGAGCATCGAGATCACAGACCGTGGACGGCCGGTCGCCGTCCTCGCACCGTTGCCTGTGGATCCGCTCGAGCGGCTCAGAGCCGCCGGGGATCTGCAAGCCAGCGAAGCCGATATCTCCGACCTGCCGGAGCCCCTGGCGGTGCCGTCGGACGCCGAACTGCCGTCCGAAGCTCTGGCGCGGCTCAGGCGTCATGAGCGCTGAAGCGCGGCTGAGCTACGTCGATTCGTCGGCGATCGTCAAGCTCGCGGTTGCCGAGCCCGAGTCAAAGGCGCTGCGCCGGTATCTCTCTCGCCGCCAGCCACTTGTGAGCAGCGCCTTGGCACGAACCGAGGTAGCGCGGGCGCTCCTGCCGAGCGGTCCCGGGGCGGTCGCACGCGGCGAGGAGGCGTTGCGTCGGATCCAACTGCTCCGCGTGAACGACCGCGTGCTACGCGACGCTGGGCACATGGCGCCAGATGAGCTGCGTTCACTTGACGCGATTCATCTCGCGAGTGCTCGCCAGCTCGGCTCGTCGGTCAGACAGATCGTCACTTACGACGAGCGCATGGCACAGGCGGCACGCGCGTCCGGTTGGTCGGTCGCCTCGCCACGCTGACGATCGCATACGCCGTAAACCGGGCCCGCGGCCGGCGATCGTATCGGCGACCGAGCGATCTCCGACCCGGCCGGGAGAGGCTCGACCGCCGGCCAACTCCGCGATCGCCCGCTCCGAGGGCTCCGTGGACGGGTGGCTCGTCGCTCAGTGCGTTCGCGAGCTGGCGACCATCCAAGCGACGGATGCGATCGTCCGGCGGTGCGAGCTCCGGGGCGCCTACGTATGGGCGGAACCGAGCGTCGGCGCAACGGGTCACGTGGGGTCGGACGCGTGCCGCTGGCGGGATCGCCGCGGAGTGATGGGCGATCAGCGATCGACAAGTCGCTGATTGATGACGGCGTTCGACTTGAGGAACTTGATGAGCGTTTCCTCGAGCTGACCGCGCAAAACAGCGTCATCGACGCGAACGTACGCGGCCTTCTCAACGATCGGGCTGCGATACCAGAACTTGTCGACATGGCCGCGAATCCGGTTGCGGATGTCCCCGCTCTTGCCGACATAGATGGGCCGATCGCTGATGTCGTAGAAGACGTAGACCCCGGGTTCGCGGGGAAACTCCCCGTCGCTGTGCGGGTCGAAGTCGGTCATCCGACCGACGCCTTGAATCTCGGCGCTCTCCTCAACGGCCCGGACGAGCTCGTCGGGCACACGTTGCTTCAGAACCCGCTCGAATGCTTTACGAGTCTTGGAACGCGGATTGGCCGTACGGCCGGTCTCAATGTTGTAGATCTGGATCGCGCTGACGCCCGACATCGCTGCGAGCTCCTCGCGCGTCAGATTCGCCGCCTCTCGGCGACCGCGGAGCCACTCTCCAAATGCTTGGCTCGGAGAGGTCAGGCTCGCGTTCGCGTTGTCGGCGAGTATGCGCTGGAGCGCGTCGATCTGGTCGCGTGGCAGTGCTACCCGACCGGTTTCCCACGTGGACACTGCGCCCTGCGTGACGCCGACCCTCTCAGCCAAGGCTGCCTGACTGAGGCCAGCGGCCTTGCGTCTCGCCTTCAGTTCATCGCCTGTCACGCGCGCAGCATCTCACGCCGGGCGCGCCGAGTCAGCAAACCGACCTACTGAGGGTCCCAGGAGGGGAGGCGTGCCGGGTCGGTTGGAAAGTGCACCTGTTCCTCCCTTCACCCAAGGCAGGGGCTCGGAGGTCGCAGAGCCGGACGATCGCATCCGCCGGCCGGATGGCCGGGCTGCTCGCGAGCGCAATGGCGACGGTCCGCTCGTGCGACGCGACCGCGCGGGGATCTGCGGCCGCGCGATCCCCGACGACCCCGGCGCCCCCAGCTCGCCGGACGAGTGCTGCGTCGCCAAGGCGATAGCGCGCGTGTTGCCGTCCGGCGGCCTATGTGCGATCGTGCGCACCGAGACGGGCGACGCTTCCTGGTACGCGATAGCGCAAGCCGGCCGCGACGCGACGGAGCCCGCGGACCGGACGACCGCTTCTGCGGGAAGCAACCGCCCGGATCGTTGACGCGGTTTGCATCGGACCCGGTGCGGATGCGGACGACTCCGTTCCGTTGAGGGTGTCGCACAAACCCCGGGCGACTGGATTGACTCACAATCGACACTTTGGGCGACGCTCTGTGAGCCCATCTCCGGGCAAGCGAGCACATCCGGCGACCGATTCGACCTCTCGAGAAGTCGCGCCGTTGTCACCGGCACCCAAGGGAATTCGGACCGCGGAGGTTTGTGCAACAGCCTCCGTTGCTTGCGATCGTGCGCTCCCCGCGCGCGGTGGAACACGAGCGATCGGAGCCGTACCTTCACTGAGTGGCGATGCGGACGCGGACGGGTCGACTCCGCCGCGACGCAAGCAGTCGTCCCTCGTCGGTGAGCCGCCGTCGCGACCAGCGGACCGGCCGTGCAAGCAGAAGCCGGGTCTGCGGCGTGGTCGCCGTGGCGGCTCGACGGAGGTTGCCCCAACAGCGAAACCCGGAGCGGGAGCGCTGGAAACTCGCCAGCGTGCGGAAACCAGGAGCCGGCCCCATCGGCGCCGGCCGTGGCGCCGGCCGCGCGGTACCCCAGATGCACCTTGAGGTTGGCATCGCGGAATCGTCGGTGTGCGATCGTCGGCCACCAACCGTGACTGGTCGACCGTGTCGTCGTCAGGCGGGACGCGGCAGCCGCCGGCAACGCCGGCTCGTCCACGGTGCCCTCGACCGATGCATACGACGGGATTTCAGGGCTTGATCATCCGCGTCGGAGAGCATTGCGGGATGTGAGGGGCTCGTGGTTGGGCGGCCGTCACTGCAGACCGTGGCCGGGTATTCGAGACTTGAGCAATCCCGATTCTCCCAGCCCGGGAGCACCTCACCCTACGTGCTGTCTCCTATCGCCGAATCGAGGCTGGCGGCCGCTTCCTCGTGCAGTCCCTTCTGGATGTTCTTCAGCGTGAGCGTGGTCATCGCGACGAGCCAGATGAAGAACGCACCGACCGGGACATAGAGCGCGATCGCGCCGCTCCAGGAGAACGCGCCGTGCTTGAAGAAGATGATTATCCCGCCCGGGGCGATGTCCAGCGCCACGAAGATCGACAGATAGCCCGCCCAGCGTGGATACACTCCGTACTCGACTTGGTCCAGCAAGATGGCCAGCCCGACGAAGGCGGCCCACAGCGAGAACGCCGGCCACGTGTACAGGAAGAAGAACCAGCCCACGTCGTGACAGAGCTGGACGAGCTGTGGGGACACGGCATGGGGTCGGTAGGTGGCAACTCCCCAGAACACGCACGCCGCGAGGATCATCGCCGTCGCAGCACCGATGCAGGTCACCTGCGCGTACGCGAGCACCGGGAATCTGCCCTCGCGGCGCCTAGTCTGCGCGGCCAGCGCCGAGCCCCACGGCGCCAGCATCCCCATGCTGAGGATCGTGAAGACCACCCCGATCCGTATGCGGTCAGCGTGATCCCAAAAGATCCGTGCCGTCTGCGCGGGGCTGTCGCGCGCACCCACCCACGGGGGGAGAAAGCGACCGAGCCCCACCCAGCCGATCGCGAATAGCACCATGAGCACCGGCCCACAGCAGATGCAGATGAGTTGCGCGCGGCGGTTCATGGCAAGGCCACCGGCGGGAACGGTGCGGCCAGACGGACGCTCCCGATGAGAACAGGACGATTATGAGCGGGACTGCACCGATAGAAGAACGGCTCGACGGTCCGCGTCATGCCGTGTGGACAGAATTTCTCCCGCCCTGTAGTCGTGCGAGCGCCGCGCCAAACCGCCGGTCGAGCATCTCGTATATGGGGAACCGTCCTGCACGAGCCCCTCACCTTGTCCCAAGTCGGTCGGCGACAGGCTCGGGGACCTCGAGCAGGCCGAGCTCGGACTTGCCCAGCA
Source organism: Solirubrobacteraceae bacterium (assembly GCA_036266975.1). Lineage (GTDB taxonomy): Bacteria > Actinomycetota > Thermoleophilia > Solirubrobacterales > Solirubrobacteraceae > DATAWZ01. Next base: position 63,645 of record DATAWZ010000074.1, on the reverse strand, counting down.
GGTCGTAGCTCTGGTCGGGCGTGATCGGCTGGAAGGGGCCGCTACGGGCGTCGCGGTATAGCCGCTCGATCGCTGCGCCGCGCCGGAAGGTCGACCCGCCGATGAGGCGCATTCCTGTGTCCGTAACGTGGCGCGCGACCTCCGTCGCGATGAGCTTGCACGGGTTGATGAGTGCCGGCCGTGCCACAGGATCGAAATCCTTGTCGCGACCGTCGATGAGCAGCTGGCATGTCGCCTCGAGTACGCGCTCGGCCTCGACGATGCGGCTGCGCATCTCGCCGACGGCGTGTTGCACGTAGCCGATCTCGCGCAGCGGGTTATCCAGGGCCATCGCCGTGGCGCCCAGAGATTTCACCTTGAGGGTCTCGACCGTCAGCTCGTATGCCTTCTCGGCCAGGCCGAGGTAGACTCCCGAGAACGGCCCGGTGATCCATTCGACTTGGGCGAACAGGCCGCCGCGCATGGTGCCTACGAGGGCACTCTCCGGCACGAGCGCGTTTTCGAAGGCCACCGTCTGCGTGCCGGTAGCGCGCATCCCGTGGGTGTTCCAGGTGCGGATGATCTCCAGGCCCGGTGTGCCCTTCTCCACGATGAAGATCTGCTCGCGCGCGACGCGTTTCTCGAGTGTGTTGGGCCGGCTGCCGTCCGCGTTGGTGACCGTCGCGCTGAAGGTCAACAGGTCCGCCGCCTCCGAGAGGGTGACCCAGGACTTGCGCCCTGAGATCCGGTAGCCGCCGTCGACGGGCGTCGCCACGACGTCGGACAGGCCGGTGACGCCGGCGCGATCCTCGCTGAACGCCGCGCAGATGAGCAGGTTCTCCGCGGCGATCCGGGTCAGCCAGTACTCGCGCTGCGCCTCGGTCATCATCGCCTTGTAGATGCCGAGCATCGTCTGGTGCATGTTGAAGGCCAGCGCGATCGGCGGATCGCCCTTGGCCAGCTCGCGGGACACCTGGCTGATCGTCAGGATGTCGGCCCCACCGCCGCCGTACGCCTTGGGCACGCTGAAGCGGGCGAACCCGGCCTTTTTGTAGCGCGGCACGAGCGAGAACGGGAACTGGTTCTCCTCGTCGGCCGTGGCCCCCACTGCGTCCAGCTCAGGCGCCAGCGCGCGGGCGGCCTCGATGGCCGCCCGCCGCTCCTCTGCCGTCATCTCGACGATGTGCTTGCTGGCGGTCATTGGGCGTCTTGGGTGACGGCGATCGCATTCACCTCGACCATCTGCTCGGGGTGCCACAGCCCGGCCACCTGAAGATAGGTCAGCGCCGGCCACGCCTGACCGAAGTGCTTCTCGTAGACATCGGTGCACTCGTTCAGGGCCCGCATGTCGGTCGTGAACACGTTGACGTTGACGACATCGTGCGGGACGCGCGCGCCGGCGAGCTCCAGCATCCGGCAGAGCGAGCCGAGGACCCACTCGTACTGCTCCCGGAAGTTGCCCGGGGCGACGATCTCGAGGTTGTAGGGCCAGACCTTCTCGTCCTGGGTACCGCGCGTGGGCGTCACTCCGGTGCAGTAGAAGGTGTTGCCGGCGCGCGTGACGTCCACGAACGAAAAGGCCGGGTACGCCTCCTCGCCCAGGTAGCCGACGTCCGGGCCCAACACGTGACGCTCGATGTGGCTGGTTTGGCCGGTCTCCATAGTGAGCCTCCTGATGCAGGGTTGCGAGTGAGCCCGCACTTTCGACGAAGACACCGGCGTCGCCATCGGCCCAAGGTCGGAGCCGGGTCCTCCGACGGTCCGGCCTTCGCCCACGCAGACAGCCGCAGGAGATCGACGGCCCCCGCTCCCTCCAGAGGGACCCGGCACGAGCAACCGCCGTTCTGCCCCAGCTCATCGGAGGTCCGTTCATGACGGCTTCGCTCGGCTACCACAGCCCGCCGGGCCAAGGCGCGGGGCCAGAGCTCCGTGGCCGCGGGTCGCCGACCGGGACCCTCCTCATCTCGCTGCGAGGGCAGGACGCGAGCCGCTGAGGGCCAAGCGTGTCCGCGCCCCCTACAGCCGGCCGTGGATCAGCGCGATCACCTCGGAGCGGCTGCGGACGCCGAGCTTGGCCAGGATCTGGCCCACGTGGTCCTTGACCGTGCGCCTACCGATCTCGAGCTGTTCCGCGATCTCCTGGTTGGAGCGCCCGCGGCCCAGAAGCTCGAGCACGTCGCGCTCGCGTGGCGTGAGATCGTCCAGCAGCGCCTCGACCGATGCAGATGCCCGCGTGTCGATGATCCCGAGCAGTTCCTCGTCGACGAGCTGCAACGTCTCGCGAACACGCCGGCGCTGGAGGCGGAGGCGCTGGACGAGATGCTCGCGCTCGTGAACGTGGCCGAAGACCTCAGCGAACACGCGCAGGACGTCGCGGTCTGCCTCATCGCATGGACGAGCGTCGCCGCCGTGGTCGGCGTGGAACAGGCCCATGACCTCTCCCGCCGACATGATCGGCGCGACGGCGTACGACGTCGAACGGCTGACGCGCACCATGTCGTGATTGTCGGCCTGGGAGGTGTCGATGACATCGGCGCGCCCCTCCGCGACAACATGGGCGAGCGACAGCGCCTGGAGGTTGATCTCGCCGCCGACGTGGTTGGTGAACCACGGCTCGCCCAGGTCGTCGTGGTTGGCGCGCCACGGTCGGCAGAGGCTGTTCTCTACGCGGGACAGCAGGACGCGTTCCAACCCGCAGGTCAAGCGCACCTGCTCGCAAACGTCGCGGATCAGGCGCGGGCCCGGTGTCGCGTCGAGTCGACGCAGGGTCCGGTTCAACCCAGCGTACCGGAGCGCGCGCCGGGCAGCATCAAGATCGTAGAGATCGAGGGCCAGCTCCTGCAGATCAGCGGCGAGAGCGCTGAGCGGCGCCGCCAGGCTCCCGTCGGCCGGCTGTGTCACGAGCATCTCAGAGATGGATTGGACGACGGCAACAAGCTGATCAGCCCCGCCCTCGGCATCGTCCGGTGCGCCGCCGAGCAGCGTGGAGGCGTCGCGGCGCAGAGTCGCGGCACGTCGTTCGAGCTCGCGTCGGCGACGCCCCGCCGCGGTGGCGCTCATCACGTTCGATCTCCGCTTAACGTGAGGAACCGGAAGACGGCCTCGGCTCGATTGTGGACGTGCAGCTTGCGCATGATCGTCGTGAGATGAGTCTTCACAGTGGCCTCGCTCACGACGAGCTCGGCGGCGATCTGCGTGTTGCGGCGGCCGGCGGCAACGAGCTCCATGACCTCGAGCTCTCGTGGCGAGAGCACCCGGGCAGCTCGCGTGGGCGTGTGCAGCGGCGGCCGCGGCACCGCGGGCGACCCGTCAACGGCCCAGAGATCAACTGGCTCATCGATCACCGCCACACGGAGGAGATGCCGGTCCCAGACGCCCAAGGCGTCCCGCAGCTCAAGCGCATCAAGATGGCGGCCGAGCCCCTCCGCGAACGCCTCGAGCAGGTCGCGCTCACGCTCACCAACCGCCGGCGGACTGATGCGGTCGGCGTGCACGACGGCGACCACCCGTGCAGCGCAGACCACCGGAGCGACCACATATCGGGCGCTGCCGGTGAGCTCCGCGAAGCCATCCCGCGCCGGCGCGGCGGCCGGGGTCGCGAGCGCCGCACGCTGTCGTCGGATGGCTTCCTCCGCGGCCTCGCCGAGCGCCAGCGCCACCGGCGGCCGCTCAAGGCCGGGCCCCGGCGCGATCGAGCAGACGTCCCACGTATTCGAACGCACCTTCCCGACGGCTACCCGGTCGACCCCACAACAGGTGCACGCTGACTCGCCCGCCGCCTCGAGCAATTCCTTGGCGGACGAGCACGCGCTCAGCCTCGCGAGCTCCTCGTGGACCGCCACGTACACCCGCGCCCGCTCGCGGCGCTCAGCTCGGAGCTGGACGGCGCGAGCCCGGGCTAGGCGGGCCAGCACCCGTATGAGCGACGCCTGTTGCTGCGGGGGGAGATCGCGGCCCCGCAGGGTCCCGCGAATCGTGCGGCTAATCTCGGCAATCTCTCCCGCAGGTGTATCGGACACCTCCGAGGCGTGAGCCTCGACGCAGATGCGTTCGGCAGAATCGATGAGTTGCGCAATCGCGTCGTGCTCCACAGACAACGTGGATTCCTCCTCCTGACGGTCCAGGCATTCTCCTCCCGCCACCAGCCACGCGTCAAGGCGATTCGCTGACCTGAGACGAGGCCGTCAACCCCGGGCTGGGTCAAGCTGAGCGCTGACCGTCGTCCTGCTCGCGGTCGCGATCTGGCTCGGCCGCCAAGAGGGATCGCGGCGTCCGGGCGCCCCGGGGACTCGGGCCTTCCGGCGTTCGCGACGGATCGGCCCTCATGTCCGCCGGAACCGGCCCGCGTGGGCGGCGGCTGTTCGAGCCCAAGCCGAAGCCGACCCTAGTGGGTCGGCCAGAATCGTTTGACCGGTAATGGCGGTCAGGCGGCGATGAGGAGTTTGCGTTCGGCGGCGATGAGGCGTTGGTCGCGGTGTCGGCCGTTGCGGTAGCGGATGTGGTCGGCCATTGCCTTGGCCAGGGTGGGCCAGTCGGGGTAGTCGGCGTTGTTGATCACGAACTCGCCGATGCCCCAGAAGTGGCATTCGATGCGGTTCAGGAAGCTGGCGTAGGTCGGGGTGAAGACGAGCTCGACGTTGCTCTGCTCGGCCCATTGGCGGATCGCCAGGGTCTTGTGGGTGGAGAGGTTGTCGGCGACCAGGTAGATCCGCAGCGCGGGGTCGTGGCGCATCCGAGTCTGCCGGTAGAACGCGAGGACCTCCTGGGTGCGTTCTTGTGGGCTCTGGGCCGGCCGTGCAACCGGTCGGCGTGAACGTCGTAGGCACCGAACAGGTAGCGCACTCCGTTCTTCTTGGAGTACGTCGCGCGCAGCCGCTCGCACCGCTTCATCGGCGCCCAGCCTGAGCCGTGGTGGGGGATCAGCTGGATCGGTCCCATCTCGTCAAAGCAGACCACCACGCCATCATGCGGACAGCAGCGGTACAGGCCCAGCACCCGCTCGGCCTTCGCAGCGAAGTCCGGGTCCGGGCTCCACTTCCACGAGCGCGTGCGCTGATGGGACAGGCCCGCCGCCCGCAGCGTCAGCCGCAGCGCCTCCTCGCACAGCACGATCCCCATCCCGGCCAGATGCTCACTGAGCTTGGCCAGCGACCAGCGCGTGAGCGCCACACCCTGGGTGTCCGGGCGGGCGCGCGCGATCGCGATGATCCGATCGCGCTGCTCGGGCGCGGTCTTCTTGGGACGCCCGCCCCGATAGTCAGGGTCCAACGACGCGAACCCCCGCTCGTTGAACGCGTGAATGACCTTGCGCACATGCGACTCATCACTCCTGGCCATCGCCGCGATCTGCGGCGCCGACATCCCCGTCGAGGACGCCAGCAAGAGGATCGCTCGCTGGCGCTCGGACTGGTACTTCGCCTTCCTGGAGACGTGCTTCAGCCGCGCACCCTCCTCAAACGAGAGCTCCCGAACGAACACCTCCGGGGGACGCATCGCCACCTCCATGATCGTGATGCATCCCAGTTCGCCGCCCGGACCCGGTTTCCGGTCAAACGTTCATGGCCGACCCACTAGCCAGCCTCTCCGACCCGGGTCCTGCTGCCCGCTACGGACTCAAGCCCTTCGGCTGACCGAACATCCCCGAGATCACGACCGACAGCGGTCGTGATCTCCGACCCCGCCTTCTACAGGCCCACTGCACCACGAGCAGAGTGCCGCAACGCGCGAGTCGCACACCGCCGCCACCGTCAGCGTGGCCGCGTTAGGTGAGTCCTTGCACTTGGACGAGGTCGTCGATGATCGCGAAGTCGGTGGTGTTGGCGGTCAATAGTGGGACGCTGTGGACGTTCGCGGTGGCTGCGATCACAAGGTCCATCGCTCGGCGCCGCGGCTGTCCGCCACGCTCGACCACCGCGGCGGCCAGGCGACCCCACTCGCGGGCCACGGCGGCGTCGACTGGCAGCGGGTCGAACGTCGCCTCGATCACGCCGAGCCGCTGTGCTCGCCGTGCGCGCTCATCGGTATCGACCGCAACGAGCGCACCAAAGTGCAACTCGGCCAGCGAGGCGACACTCATCGCACTCTCGAGCCTCCCGGGGACCGCGGCCCCGATCAGTATCGAGGTGTCAAGCAGGACGCGGCTCACGTGAATGGATCCGCCACCGCCGCGGGGAATCGCTCGAGGCCTTCGGCGAGTGTTTCCGGTGCTGGGGTCGCGAAGACGCGCTCAAGGGCAGGGCCGCTGACCCAACGATGCCTCGCGGTGGGTCCAAGCTCAGCCACCGGCCTGCCCGCGACGGTAATCGTGAACTGCTCGCCGGCCTCCGCGCGACGTAGCACGTCCGCGACGTTGTTGCGGAGTTCTTTCTGGGGAATCGTGACTGTCGTACGACCAACGTAGCAGAACTGCTACCACGGCTGGGACCATCGAACCACCGTGTTGGTCTGCGCGAGCAGCAGCAGCGCAGAGCGAGATTTGTGCGGACCCGCCTGGACCTGATGGCGGTGTCGTAGGTGTCGGGCCGGTCAGTTCGCGGGCGGCAGCATTCGCGTAGCTTGGGCGATGATTGTTGCTGCGTCGGCACCGAAACCGCGAAGGATCGCCATACCGAGCCCCTCGTTCTCCCGAGCAAGGCCAAGCAGGATGTGCTCGGTGTCGATCAGGTCGTGGCCAAGGCTCTGGGCTTCAGCCTCCGCGCGATCGAGGACGATGAGCCTTGCCCGCGGCGTGAGCGGGATCGCCACCGCCGCGCTCGGAGGTGCTGCTGTCGCAGCGGGGCTCAGAGCCTGCAGTTGCGCACGAACGCGCGCCACGCTCAGGCCAAGGCTCACGAGCACCCGGGCGGCAGGCCCATGCTGCTCGCCGAGCAGGCCAAGCACCACGTGCTCTGATCCCACGCATCCGGCATCGAACGCGCGCGCCTCGCGCTCGGCGAGTGCAAGCACGTTCTCGACCCATTGCGAGCGGCCCAAGGCCACAGCACGAGGGTACTGCGACCAGTCGCCGGATCGGCCCCGATACCCGACACGGCGGCGGCCATCGCCGTCACACGCCTCCAGAGCGGGGCGCCCGGTGTCGTCGTGTACAACGACGCCTTGCCAGATCCAGGCCAGATCCTCGACACCACTGTCGAGCGGCTCCGAACCGCACATGATGTCGATGTCCTCGGCGCCGTCGTGGCGGCACAGGTAGCCGCGCCCGTCCTACGGGCACTGGCGGCGGCACCCTACTGGTCACCAGCGGCGGCTTCGCCGACCATCCAGTGCCCTCGCTGGCGAGCCTCTCGATGGGGAAGGCCGCCCTGCGCTCGGCGCAGACGCTGATTGCCGATGGCGTCCGAGAGGACGGCACCCACGCCGCGACCGTCACGATCGCCGGCGCGGTCAAGCCGGGACGGACTTCGATCCGGACAACATCGCCGAGCTCTTCTGGACCGCCCACGCCGACTCGAGGGACGCCCGGCAGACGGAGCATCGGTTCACGGGCGCATAACGGGGCCGCCAGCGGCGACGCGTGCGGACTATGGGGTCAGAATTCGAGTCCTCCCGATTGGGCTTTCAGGAAGCCCCGCTCAGTCAAGCGGGTCCATCAGCCGCCGTCGCGCACCCGCTCGGCGCGCAGCTGACTGCGGCGCACCTTGCCGGCGTCGTCACGCAACGGATGGTCGACGCGCTCGACCGACCGCGGGGCCTTGTAGCCCGCGACGCGCTCGCGCACCCAGGCGAGCAGCTCCTCGTCGCTCACCTCCTCGGCGAGCTCGACGATCGCATGCGGCACGTTGCCGAGGTCCTCGTCGGGCAGCCCGATGACGCACGAGGAGCGCACGGCGCCGTGGGCGTCGAGGGCAGCCTCGACCTCGGCCGGATACACGTTGGAGCCTCCGACGAGGATCATGTCGCTCGCGCGGTCGGCGAGGTACAGGAAACCGTCCCCGTCGAAGTGACCCATGTCGCCGAGCGACTCCCAGCTGTCCCGCGCTCGGCGCGCCTGGGCGCCACGGTAGTGATACGGACTCGGCTCCTGCGCGCCGCGGCGCATCCAGATCTCGCCGGTCTCGCCGGGCGGCAGCACGTTGCCGTCCTGGTCGCGAACCTGCATCTCGCCCAGGACCACCGGCCCCACGCTGCCCGGGTGTGCGAGCCAGTCGCGGCCGCCAACGATCGTCATCGCCTGGAGCTCGGTGCCGCCGTAGAGCTCGAGGATCGTCTCCGGGCCCAGCCAGTCGCACCACTCCTGCTTCAGCCAGCGCGGGCACGGCGCGGCCATGTGGAAGACGACCTTCAGACTGGACAGGTCATGGGCGGGGCGCTCCTGCGCAGGCAGCCGCCAGATGCGCAGCATCATCGTCGGAACCTGGTAGAGCCACTCGGCGCGGTGCACGGCGACCAGGCGCAGGCACTCGGCGGCATCGAAGCGCGCCATCAGCACGACGTGGTTGCCGCGCAGCAGCCCGACCGACAAGGCGGCAAACGGCGCGTTGTGCGACAGCGGCCCGGGCACCACCATCGTCCGCCGCTCGGGGACGCGCAGCAGCACGCCGAGCCCCATGACGTCCTCGGCGACAGCGTGCTGCTCCGCGACGATGAGCTTCGGCCGGCCGGTGCTACCGCCGCTGCCGATCGCCTTCCACTGCGGCGATGGCGTCGACGACGGTGCGACCGCGTCCACGGGCTTGGCCAACTGGGCAACCGTGAGCACCTCATACGCGCCGGCGAGGTCGCCGACGTCCTCGGCGACGACGGCCGAGGCCTCGGCCAGCCCGACGAGCGCCGTGCGCTCGTGTAGCGGCAGCTTCGGCGACACCGGCGTCGGCGTCGCCCCGATCCACCACGCTGCGAGGAGCGCGCGCACGAAGTCGGGCCCGTTGGGTAGCAGGATCACCACGGTCGTGCCTGGGCGCGCGCCGGCAGCAAGGAGGTGCGCCGCGACGCGGCCGGCGCCGTCCGCCAGCTCCGCGTAGGTCAGCGACGCGCCCGCGCAGGTCACGGCCGGCGCGTCGGGGTCAGCCGCCGCGTGCTCGGCGATGCGTTCGGCGAAAGTGTTCATCGGCTGCCCTCCGGCATGGTGGTCGGCGAGGTCGCGGAGAACGACGCTACTCCCTCCGCGGTCTCACACGGCTGCTTGGACCGCCGGAGCATGCGACGCGGACACGCGGGTCGACGTCGTCCAGCGACCCGACAGCTGCACGACCTATTGGTCGCCGGCCGGAATCGGCTCAGCGAGCGCAGCACGCCCGGGAGCCGCGGGGAAGGAGTCGGCGAAGTACTGAGTCTCGTGCGTCACCAGACCGTTGGTGATCTCCATGACACTGACCGAGTATGTCGGCACGCCGTCATAGGTAATCACGCACTCACTCACCCAGAGGCCACCGGCGCCCAGGATCCGGCGGACAGTGAAGTGGCGCTCGGCCGGATGCCCGGCGCGTTGCGCTTGGATCCTTGCTCGCCTTGTGAAGCGTTCGCCAGACTGCGGGTAGTCCAAAATCGCCTCGGCAGCGTAGATGGCGTGCTCGGCGTCGACGCCTCCGCGCTCGGAGGCCTCCCAGTGCTCCAGGAGCCGAGCCCGGATGGCGGCTTCACCATCAATTGCGTTGGTCACGGTTTCGCCTCCATGATCTGTGGGGACGGCGGCCTGAGGGACCGCCCGCGCGACGCGTTGGCGATAAGCGCGGACCGCACGACCACCCCGCGTTGCCCTCGGGTGGCCCGGGCATCGAACGCCCGGACCTAGGGCAGAATCTCGACGCTGCTCACGATGCTCTCCGTACGTATCGCCAGCGTTTCCAGACAGCGGGACAACGCCGCCCGGGCGATCGTCTCGGCGCGCGCCCGATCGAGGCCCGGTATGCGCCCGACCAGTTGGCAAGTGATCGCGCTCAGCGCGAGCTCGCTGCCATCGTCCGCCTCATCGGCCATCGCGATCGAGACATTGACGATCAACTCGTGCGCCTGGGTGCCCTCGCGGACTAGATCGTTCGCGACGAACCAGACGAAGATGCTGCCGATCGCGCCGGCGAACAGCTCGCCCGGCGAGGTGGCGAGCGGGTGCGCGGCCTCAGGGTCCGTGTTGAGCGGAAGCGACGTGAAGCTGTGGCTGCCGACCATCAGCCGAGGCAAGCCGGCCGGAGGATTGGCCAGCCATCGGATCGTCGCCTCCCGCTGCAATGCGCTCAAGTCGCCATCCTCCTGCTCTGGGTGCCGGGCGCACCGGTGCTCTCCGCCCTGTCGAAGCGCAGCGTTCCGCTGGGCGAAGATGAGCGCCCGTGACGGGACACCTTATTCCGTTTCGTGCGCACGACTCCGTCGGACCGCGGTTCTCCGGCCCGCTGCGTGTGCAGGTAGCCCCGTCGAATCACGCAAAAGGTCGTTCGCCACCGCGAAGGCGGAGTTCCTCGGCGAGAGCTGAAGCGGGAGCCATAAGCGAGCCGGCTCGTCAGCTCGATGCGCTCGATTGGCCGGGCAGGCGTCGGGGTCTGCGTGAGCCGTCAGGTCCCGAAGCCGAGGATCCGCTCACGCGCTTCCGGACGGTGCGCTGGCGCGTCGCCCCACTTGGCTGCGCGTGCTCGCCGCGCAGCTCTCGAGCTCGGTCATGTCCGGCGACTTTCGCCCCGCGACGATGTCCTGCTCGGTCGTCGCGTACTCCTGATAGGACAGGTGCTGCTCGATGCAGGTGAGGGTCGCCGCGCAGTAGCGAGTCGCGAGCACCGTGCCGCCAGACGCGCTCGCCGCCTTCTTGCACGCCGCCGTGAAGGTGCGGCGCATCTGCGCGGGGTAGTCGGAGGCGGCCGCGCCTGAGAGCGCGGGCGCCACCGAGGTTCTCGCCGTCGGCGTGGCGCGGGGCGCGTTGGCGGGGAGCGGCGGCGCGGCGAACGTCGGATGGGAGCTGCCGCCGCAGCCCGCCAGCAGGAGCGCGCCGGGCGCCAGCAGGAGTGAGAGCTTCCTCATGGCCGCACCGTAGGGCTCTGCTCGCCGTGGTTCGGCGGCCGACTGGCGAGTTTGGGACATCGAGCGACCACTCGCGGGGCGGAGTGCCCGCGTCCTCGATCTGGGTCTCCAAAGACGGGGGCGCGCCCGCACCGAAACGGGGCTATCCAAACGGCCGCGGAGCGGACACGGCCCAGCCCTCCTCCGACGGCAGCGCTCCCGCCGGTGTTCTCTCGATGCCCGCCTCGTTCGTGACCATCCCTCCCGAGCCTGGAACAACGATCCTGGCAATCCGACGCCGCGATGGCCTCGCCGCCCCGCTGCTAGGCCCGCAGCGCTGCGGCGAGCAGGACCGACGCGGCAGCGCGGGATGCGCGGGCGATCCCGGGATCGTCATCCAGGTTGGCCGCGAGTCCGCCGCCGTCGTAGACCAGTTGCAGCTGGCTGGCCAGCAGCGCGGGGTCGCCTGCCCCGGCCTCGCGTGCCAGTTCGGTGAACAGGGCGCGCATGTCGCGACGGTACTCGCAGGTCGCCTGATCGACGCGCCCGCCGGCCGGGGCCTCGGCGGCGGCGGCCACGAACGCGCAGCCATGGAAGCCGGGCGTGCCGAAGATGTCCGCCTGAGCATCGAACACGGCCAGCACCTTCTCCGCGGGAGCTTCGACCTGGGCGACGGCCTCGCGGAGCCGCGCGAGCACCTCGGCGTGGCGGGCTTCAAGGTACGCGCGGACGAGCTCCTCCTTGCTCCCAAACGTGCTGTACAGCGACGCCTTGGCGACGCCCGCACGTTCGATTACTCGGTCGATCCCCACGCTCTGGACGCCCTCCGCGTAGAACAGCTCGCTCGCTGCCTCGAGCAGCCGCTCGCGGGCCGAACGCCGCGGGGTGCCTGCCTCTCCCGTTTCTTGGGACTCGGTCTTCATCGGAGATCCCGGGTCAGGCGTCGGCCACGACCTCGACCCGGTCCGTATAGAAGGCGACGTGATCCCGGATTTGTGCGACCGCGGGATAGGGCTGACCGTAGAACCACAGGACGTCGGCCACCACGGCATCGGGCAGTTGCAGCGAGGCGTAGGACGCGTCGCCCTTATAGGGGCAGTAGGTCGCCGTGTCGCTCTCGATGAGCAGCGACTGGTTGACGTCCGCCCGCGGGATGTACTGGACGGCGGGATAGTCGGCTTCGCGCAACGTCAGCGCAGCGCGGGTGTCGGCGAGAATCGTGCCGCCGTGTCGCACGACCACACGCCCGTCATGCGGCTCGATGGTGATTGGATGCTCGGCGCTCGGGATCTTCGGTTCGCGGCTCACGGTGGCTCCGTTCGGTTTGATTTGGCTGGTCACGATCAGATGGCGGTGCGGCCGCCGTCGATGGCCAGGGTCGCGCCGGTGATGTAGCTCGATTTCGGGGAGGCGAGAAACGCGACGAGTTCGGCGATCTCCTGCGGCTGGGCGGCGCGCTGGGCGGGCGTCGTAGCTCCGAGCCGGTCGAACCGCTCCTTGTCCTGCGCGCGCGTGTGTATCGGACCGGGCGCCACCGTGTTGACCCGCACCCCGGATGCGCTGAACTCCGCGGCCCACGAGCGGGTCATCGCCGCGAGCGCCGCCTTTGTGGCACCGTACGCCGCTCCGCCGGCCAGACCGACCGTCCCGGCCATGCTGCCGATGTTGACGATGCTGCCCGCGCCGCGCTCGGCCATCCGCGGCGCGAACGCCGCGACGAGGTAGTACGGGGCGCGCACATTCGCGGCGAACAGCCGGTCGAAGTCTTCGGGCGCGACGAGCGCCGTCGGGGCGAAGATCGAGAACCCGGCGTTGTTGACCAGCACGTCGATCTCGCCGGCCGATTCGGCGAGCGCGGCGATCTGCGTCGGGTCGCCCAGGTCCGCGCCCACGAAGCGTGCCCGCCCGCCCGCCCGTTCGACTGCGCCGACGGTCTGCTCACCGCGCTGGCGATCACGCCCCTGCACGATGACGTCGGCGCCGTCTCGCCCCAGCGCGAGGGCGATGGCCGAGCCGAGCCCGCCGGTGGCGCCGGTGACCAGGGCACGCAGGCCCAGCAGCGAGCGTGGGCTGGTGGGCAGCTCGAGGTGAGGGGCGCTCATCGTGGTCCTCTGTTGGTGACCGTGTCCGTTTGTCGTGCGCGGCCATCGTACCAGACAGACAGGTCTGTCTGCTGGGCGTGTCGCCAGCCTTCTCTGACCACATCCACGCAAGCAGACCAGGGCCTCACCAATGTCGAGATCGTGGACCGTGTCGTGACCTCGGTGCGGACCGTCGAGACGCCTCCCTACCGGGGCCCGCAAAAGCTCGGGATCAGCGACCGCCGCGACCCGTGCGCTGCCCCGACGGGCCTCGGTCGTCGAGTGGGCCGCTACTCCGGCAGTAGCCGACGCTCGCGCACCGCGGCGCGGACGTCCTGGAGAATCTCATCCGAGACGGCGGTGGGACCGAGCGCACGCGCGATCGCGACCGCGCCGACCATCGCGCTCAGCGTGACCGTGGCGCGGCGGCGGGCATCGGGATCATCCCCGCCGATCAGCGCCTGGACGTGCGCGAGGTACCGGTCCACCTGGGCCCGGTAGGCCTCCCGGACTGCGCCCCCGGCACGCGTGGCGTCGGCTCCGAGCGCCACGACACCGCACCCGTGCGCGGCATCGTCGCGGTGGGCCTCCGAGACATACCAGTCGGCGAAGGCGCCGAGCGGGTCGTCGGCCTCGCAGAGCAGACGTGCGACCTCCGGCTCGTTCTCGGTGAGGGCGCAACCGACCGCCTCGGCGATCAGGTCGTCCCGCGAGGCGAAGTGCTTGTAGAAGCCACCGTGAGTGAGCCCGGCCGCCCGCATGATCTCGGCGACGCCGGGCTGCTCGGTACCGCGCTCGCGGATCTGCGCCGCAGCGACGGCAACGATCCGCTCATGGCTGGCCGCCTTCTCGTCCTTGGAGTGCCGCATCGAATTTAGATGATAGCCATCAGCCAAAAGCGTTTAGGATGATGTTCATCATCCATACTGCCGTCAGGAGATCACCATGCAGATCGAGGGGACCGTCGCGCTCGTCACCGGCGCAAACCGCGGCATCGGCAAGGCATTCACCGAAGCGCTCCTCGCGCGCGGCGCGCGCACCGTCTACGCCGGCGCTCGCGACGCCTCCACGGTCACCGACCCGCGCGTGGTTCCCGTCCAGGTCGACGTGACCGATGACGCCCGCGTGCGCGAGCTCGCCCAGGAGCTCTCCGAGGTCGCGCTCGTCGTGAACAACGCCGGCGTCGGTCATGCGGCACCGCCTCTGACGGCGTCGCTGGACACGGCGCGCCTGCAACTCGAGACCAATTACCTCGGCGTGGTGTCGATGACCCAGGCCTTCGCGCCCGTACTCGAGCGCAACGGGGGCGGCGCGTTCGTCAACGTTCTCTCGGTCGTCTCGTGGGTGGCGATGCCGCTGCTGACGACCTATTCGGCCTCCAAGGCGGCGGCGTGGAGCTTCACCAACGCGGCACGCATCGAGCTGGGCCGACAGGGCACGCACGTCGTGGGGGTCCACGTCGGCTTCGTGGACACCGACATGATCGCCGGCCTCGAGGCCGAGAAGATCGCGCCGGCGACCGTCGCGGAGTCCGCGCTCGACGCGCTCGCCGCCGACCTGCCCGAGGCGATCGTCGACGACTTCAGCCGCGGCATCAAGGCCGGGCTCAGCGACGACCAGGAGAAGCTCTATCCGCTGATCGAGCGCCAGTTCCTCGCGATGGCTGGCTGAGCCTCCGGTGGGAGCGCGGCGGTCAGCGGGCGCCGGGCGTGACGGCGTCGTCCCGGGCCGCGGCCGGCTCGCCGAGTCCGAGCCGGCCCATCGCCGCATCGAACGTCGCCGAGCCCTCGGCCGGCCCGAAGATCAGCGCCTCGATGCTTGCGCCGTTGGCGATGGCGCCGATGACCGCGGCAACGCGCTCGTCGCCGACGAGCGCGGCGCTCTCGGCCCGCAGCGCCCGCAGGCGGGCGGCGAGGCGTCGGCGGATCTTCACGTCGCGCGCCGCGACGCAGACGAACTCGAGGAACAGCAGCGCGAAGTCGCGATCGAAGGGCAGGCGCTCCGACGGCGACGGCGCGGCGTCGACCTGCGCCTGCTCGAGCCGGCGTCCGTAGTGGCGGTCCAGTAGCGCGAGCAGCAATCCCTCCTTGGAGCCGAAGTGGTGATAGAGCGCCCCTTTCGTGCAGCCGGCGCGCTCGGAGATCAGCTCGAGCGAGGCGCCCTGGTAGCCGCGCCGCGCGAACACCTTTCCTGCGGCATCCAACAGCCGCGCCTGGGTCTCGGCGCGGCGCTCGACTTGCGTTCGGCGATGTCGTTGCATACGATCCGGTATGTAAGTTCCCTTTCGTATGAAAGAGTAGCGATGGCAACCACCGGAACCACGATTGCGAGCCCTCCGATCGGACAGGCGATCACGTTCTTGACCACCGCCGCCGACAGCGATGGGGCGCTGCTCGAGCTCGAGGCGGTCATGGCGCCCGGGTCGTCCATCCCGCCCCACGTGCACGTTCACCAGGAGGAACGCTGGCGTGTGCTCGACGGCACCGCGACGTTCAAGGTCGACGGTCGGACCGTGACCGCGGCGGCCGGCGACGAGCTCGCCGTGCCCGCGCGCACGCCACACAGCTTCCGCAACCGCACCGAGGACGAGGTCCGCCTGCGGGCGACCCTGCTGCCGGCGCTGCGCGCCGAGGATCTCTTCACGGCGCTCTTCCAGCTGGGCGCGCCGGGCAAGGTCAACCGCCTGGGCGCCCCGAGCCCGTTGGCCACGGCTCGACTGATCCGCCAGTTCCGCGAGGAGTTCTTTTACCTCGCCCACTTCCCGGTCGCGCTGCAGCGGCTGCTCGCCGGAGCGCGACGGTGACGCCGGCGCCGACTCTCTATGTCTGCTGGGGCACCCTTCAGACGTTCGGCACCGGCCACCCCTGCCGCAACGCGCTCGACGCCCTGCGCGCCGTCGGTTACGAGCCGACCGTCGTCCGCGGCTACGGCTGGGGCCTGCTGCCCAGGGCGCTGAACCGCTCACCCGGGCGGCGGCTCGCGCAGCGCGCGACCGGCCGCTCATGGCTGCCCCTGCTCGTCACCGCCGCCGGCGAGACGGTGGCCGGCAGCGACGCGATCGTGGCGTGGGCCGAGGCGCATCCCGTGCCCCGCGGCCGCCACGACGCTGTGGCCGGGTAGGCAGCGCGGCTCAGCCGCCGGCGTGCGCCGCGCGCGACCCCTTCTGCTCCTGGCCGACGGGAAGCGCCTCGTAGATGACGATGTCGCCGCCCGTCGCTGAACAGCTCACCGAGGCCTGAGAGGGCGCCCCGCACGTGCGCGCTGCCCAGATGCGCGTCCAGCGCCTCGCGCGAGCTCCAGCGCCCGACGAACGTCAGACGGCGGGGGGTCATCGGTGCCCCGGTGCAGCGCGTACAGGATGCAGCCGTCCTCGCCGTGGGTGGGCTCGATGAGCGCGCGGAAGGCCGCTTCGGCCTCGGCCTCCTTGCCAGGCTTGGCGGTGAACGAGCCGACGACGACGATCTCGGACGTTTGGGCTGCTGTCCGTTCCGGGCCGCCTAACATAGTCGCTCGTGTCTGGGATGCGGTCGGCCAGGCTCAACCATGTCAGCGTCAACGCGCTCGACCTGCAGGAGTCGATTGACTTCTACGTCGAGCTCCTGGGCGCCGAGCCCATCGCCACGCCGAACTTCGGGCTCCCGGTGCAGTGGCTTGCGCTCGGCCGCACACAGCTGCACCTGTTCGAACGTGACCTGACGCCGACGAGTCATCACCACTTCGCCGTGACCGTCGATGAGCTCGAGCCGGTCTACCGGGCCGCCGAGCGCCTGCGCGCGTTCGATGACCGCGCCTTCGGCAACCGCCTGGTCGAGCTGCCCGGCGACATCGTGCAGCTGTATGTCCGCGATCCCGCCAAGCGCCTCTCCGAGGAGCTACGCGCCCAGCTCAAGGGGCTGTGGGACTTCAACCCTCAGAGCGCGGAGCACATGCGGGCGCGACTGTTCGTGCCCGAGTGACACGGGCCTATTCCTCGCGGCACTCTGTCCCCGTCGGCGACCTGTCCGCACTGCCACCGCACGGCGACCATCGTCGCTGGACGGTGCCCGGAATGCGGCGAGCCGCGGGCCAGCGCGCATTCGTACGGGCCGGCGCCGAACCGTCAGCTGGTGCCCGACCCGCGCGAGCATCGCGCTCTGGCTCGCCAGGTTCGCGCTCGTCGCGGTCGCCCTCGCGGCGGTCGCGCTGATCGTCTCGGGAGGATCGCCGCGCTGGTCGCCGCGATCGTGCTCGCCGGCTGGTGGCGATTCCGTTGGTCATGTCAGATCCGCGCGATGAGTTTCGGCGCTCGCGGCCGTTGAACGTGGTGAAGGCCATGAGCAACCAGAGCACGAGCACCGACCACCGCCTCCTGCTGGCCGCCGCGCAGGCCGGGGACGAGCGCGCGTTCCGCCAGCTCGTCGAGCCCTGCCGCCGCGCGCTCGAGGTCCACTGCTACCGCATGCTCGGCTCCGCTCACGACGCCGAGGACCTTGTGCAGGAGACCCTTCTGCGGGCGTGGCGCTCGCTGGAGCGCTTCAAGCCGCGCGTCCAGCTCCAGACCTGGCTCTACCGGATCGCGACCAACGCCTGCCTGGACGAGCTCGAGCGCCGGCCCCGGCGCCCCGAGCCGCTGGATCCGCTCCCGGACCGGCCCCCGGAGAAGGCGGCAGCACCGACCTACGACCCGGCCGCGCGTTACGCGATCCGCGAGGGGACGGAGCTCGCGCTGCTACGGGCGATCCAGCGGCTGCCGGGCCGCCAGCGTGCGGTGCTGATCTTCCGCGACGTGCTGGGCTGGACCGCGCCCGAGGTCGCCGAGCTGCTCGAGTCGACGGTCGCCGCCGTCAACAGCGCGCTGCAGCGTGCCCGCACCACGATCGAGCACGACCTGCCCGCGACGCGCCAACGCGTGGCCGACGCCGCCGAACGTGAGCTGCTGCACCGCTACATCGACGCGTTCGAGCGCGACGACATCGACGGACTGGTCGCGCTGCTGCGCGAGGACGCGGTGCTGCGAATGCCGCCTCAGCGGTCGCTGAGCGGCGCCGTCGAGATCGCACGCTTCTTCCGCGAGACCGCGACGGGCGGTGACCTGCGGCGCATGCGGCTGTCGCCCACCTCGGCGAACGGCCGGCCCGCGGTGGCGATCCACCGCCGCACCGAGGATCGCGGGCTGATGCCTCACGGAATCTCCGTCCTGGAGATCGTCGATGGGCGGATCGCCGGTATCGACGCGTTCATCGACCCCGCCCTCCTGCCGCGGTTCGGGTTCCCCGCGGAGGACAACAGCGAGCGCGCGCCGTAGCGGCCGCGACCCGCCCCAACCGCAGTCGTCGCTTCCTCGCCGACCCAGACCACTGGAGGTCTCATGACGTGCCCGCCACACATCAATCGCTGGCGTGCGTTCGCGCTGTTGGCGGTCGCCTATTTCATGACGGTGATCGATCTGACGATCGTCAACGTCTCGCTGCCGACCGTCGGACGCGATCTGCACTTCAGCGAGACCAGCCTGCAGTGGGTGGTCACCGCGTACGCGCTCACCTTCGGTGGCTTCCTCTTGCTCGGCGGTCGCGCCGCGGATCTGCTCGGGCGCCGCCGGATGCTGATGTGTGGACTCACGCTGTTCACGACCGCGTCGCTGGGTTGCGCGCTGGCCCCCGGGGACGTGTTCCTGATCGCGACGCGCGCCGTTCAGGGCCTCGGCGCGGCGATCATGCTCCCCGCCGCTCTGTCGATCGTGATGGACATGTTCGAAGAGGGCCCGGCGCGTAACCAGGCGCTCGGAATCTGGGGAGGGCTCGGGGCCGGCGGGGCCACCGTCGGGCTGATCGCCGGCGGGCTTCTGACCCGCTACGCGGGGTGGCAGTACATCTTCTTCCTGAACGTGCCCGTCGGGATCGCCGCGCTCGCCTTGACCCCGCGGCTTGTGCCCGACAGCAACCTGCGCACGGCGCGACGGCGCTTCGACGCGCTCGGCGCGCTGGCGGGCACGGGCGGCCTCGTGCTCTTGGTCGACGCGATCTCGCAGGCACCCCAGTACGGCTGGAGTGCCACCCGGACCGTCGTGGTGCTCGCGGCCGCCGCGGCGCTGCTCGTCGGCTTCATCGTGATCGAGTCGCGCGTGAGCTCCCCGCTGTTGCCGCTGTCGATCTTCCGGCTGCGCACGCTGTCGGGCTCGAACGTTGCCGGTCTGCTGCTCGGCGGCAGCTTCTTCGCGTTCATCTTCGTCGGCACGCTGTACATGCAGCAGGTCCTGCACTACAGCGCGCTGCGCACCGGGCTCGCCTGGCTGGCCACCTCGGTGACGTCGGTCGCGTTCGCCGGCCTCTCGCAGCTGCTGGTCACCCGCGGCGGGACGAAGATCGTGATGGCTGTCGGCATGGCCCTGATCGGCGCCGGCGTGATCTGGACGACGCGCGCCCCGGTTCACGGACACTTCCTGGCCAACCTCGCGGCCCCGCTGCTCATCACCGGAGTCGGTACCGCCTTCGCGTTCATCCCGATCTCGATCGGCGCGCTCGCGGGCGTTGAGTCGGATCGAGCCGGGCTCGCCTCGGGACTGCTGAACACCTCCGAGCAACTCGGCGGCGCGATCGGGATCGCGATCGCCTCGAGCGTCGCCGCCAGCCACACCCGGGCGCTGCTGCACGCCGGGAGCAGCGGGCCCGCGGCGCTCGCCGGAGGTTTCCAGAAGGCGTTCTGGGTGCTGGGCGTGATCGCCCTGCTCGCCGTCCCGGCGATCTTCGCGCTCGTGCGCCGTGACGAGCTCTCGGACGCCGTGAGTAAGACCTCGATCCACGAGCCAGACCCCGCGCTCGCCTGCTCGCGCTGACCGTGATCGATCCGCTCGACATGCCCACACAAGGAGACCCAACCATGCCCCCCATGACCGACCTCTCCGAGAAGACCACGATCGTCGTCGGCGCGAGCCGCGGCCTGGGCCGCGGGATCGCGATCGCCCTTGCCGAGACTGGCGCCCCGGTGGTCGCCGTGGCCCGCAGCGAGGCGCCCCTCGCCGAGCTCGCGCGCGCGGCCAACATCCAGCCGGAGATCGCCGATGCCGGCGACGCCGCGGTGGCGGGCCGCTTGCTGGACCGCTACGGGCCTCACGCCGTCGTGCTCGTCGCCGGGGCCCGGCCGCTGCTGCGCCCCCTGCAGCAGCAGAGTTGGGAGACCTTCTCGGCCAACTGGCAGACCGACGTGCGGGTCGCCTTCCACTGGCTGCGCGAGTCGCTGCTCAGGCCGCTGCGCCCTGGCAGCCGGGTCGTGATCCTCAGCAGCGGCGCGGCGCTCGCCGGGTCACCGCTGAGCGGCGGCTACGCCGGCGCCAAGGCCACGCAGCGCTTCATGGGCGCCTACGCGCAGGACGAGGCCGCTCGCGGCGGTCTGGGCATCAGCTTCACCACGCTGCTGCCGCAGATCACGCCCCTGACCGACCTCGGGCGGCCGGCCGTGCAGGCGTATGCCTCGCGCAACGGCCAGTCCGAGGAGGAGTACATGCGCCAGATCGGCGACCCGCTGACCCCCGAGGCCGCCGGCGTCGCGGTGCTCGAGCTCGTGCGAGCCGAGACCGTCGCCCCGGCCTATCTGCTCACCGGCGCCGGACTGCGGACGCTGTCCTGACCGCGCCGTCCTCACGCGCACCGGAGCGGAGCCCCGCGCGGGTCCGGCTCCGGTGCCTGCTCGCCTTGAGCATCTGGGCACCGAGCTCGCGGACCCCGTCGAGATAGGGCTGCATCGTCGCCTCGATGTCGCGAAGCTGCCAATCGTCGGTGACCTGCTCGGCGCCGATCGCGACCTCGACGCGAGTGTCCAGGGCGCGCATGTGCAGGCCCGCGAGCACCTGGGCCAGCTGATCGGCGCCCTTGGCGCCGCCGCGCGTGCCGTAGGTGACGGTCGTCGCGGGCTTCTCGCGCCACTCCGCGTAGAGGTAGTCCAGCGCGTTCTTGAGCGCCGCGGGATAGCCCCAGTTGTACTGGGGAAAGACGAACACGAACCCCTCGTAGCCACGGATCAGCCGGCTCCACGCCCTGGTGTGCTCGCACCGATAGTCGCCCAGCGCGGCCGCCAGCGGCTCGTCCAGCAGCGGCAGCTCCATCTCGGCGAGGACGACCAGCTCGTAGCGCAGCGGACCGCCCTCGGCGAGCACCCGGCACACCCACCCGGCGATTCCCGGGCAGATCCGCGCCGGGCGGGTACTGCCGATGATCACCGCGACGCGGGCGCTCACACGACGCTCCGCTGAGCGCTCGAGGACTGGCCGGCGCTCAGATCGATGCCGTGCCGTTCGGCGTCGTGCAGGACGACATCGGTCAGCAGCCCCGAGAGCCGCCCGCGGTTGGTCGGCGAGAGGTGCTCGGTCGCCCCCTCCAGCCGGCGCGCGACCTGGGCGCCGAGCTGCGCGGTGAGCCGGCGGCCCTCCTCGCTGAGGACGACGTGCACGGCGCGCTCATCGCCGACGGGGATCGCCGTGCGCCGCACGAGCCCCCGGCGCTCGGCGCGGTCGACCAGGCCGCTGGTGCTCGACTTGGTCAGCCCGAGGATCCGCGCGAGCTGCGCCATCCGCAGCTCGCGGTCGCGCAGCACCCCCAGCAGCCGCATCTGGACGATCGACAGCTCTTGCTCGGCGGCGAGCTCGCCGAGCACCGCCTGGACCAGGAACGACGCCTGCACGAGCGCGTCGGCGATCCCCAGGTCGGGACGCCGCCGCGCCCGTGGTGGCGTTCGGTCTGCTTGGCCCGCGGTCATGCGCGGACTGTAGCACAACAAGTACGTGCCACGAACTATGAGGTTCGTGGCACGTACTTCCTAGAAGTTGCGGCCGTTGACCGACCAGCCTCCGTCGACCGGGAACGTGAGCCCGGTGCTGAAGTCGCCGTCACCGGAGAACAGGAACGCCATCATCCCCGCGATCTCCGAGGGGCGGCCCAGACGTTTGATCATGTGCGAGTTCTCGTTCATCTTCTTCATCTCGGGGGTGATGTCCGCGAGGATCGGCGTGTCGATCGTGCCCGGGGCGATCGCGTTGACGAGGATGTTGTCCTTGGCGAACTCGAGCGCCGTCTGCTGGGTGAGGCCGATCACGCCCGCCTTGGCGGCCGAGTAGGCGGCGAGGTTGTCCAGGCCCTTCAGCGCGGCGAGCGAGGAGATGTTGACGATGCGCCCGCCGCCGCCCTGGACCATCTTCGGGATCGCCGCCTGCATCCCCAGCCACACGCCGCGCAGGTCGGTGTCGAGCACCGTGTCCCAGCCCTCGTCGGTGAGCTCGACCACGTTGTCCGGCGAGTGCATGTTGACTACGCCGGCGACGTTGCCCAGCAGGTCCACGCGCCCGTACGAATCGAGCGCGGCGGACACGAGCCGCTGCCAGTCCGCCCGCTTGCGCACGTCCATGACGATCCGCGCGCAGTGTCCCCCCGCCGCGGTGATCTCGTTGACCGTCGCGTCGTCGTCCTGCAGGTCGCCGAGCACCACGGCCGCGCCCTCCTGCGCAACGCGCACGGCGCAGGCGCGGCCGATGCCCTGCACGGCCCCGGTGATGATCGCGACCTTGCCCTCGAGGCGATTCATTGCGCTGCTCCTCCCGTCGGTTCCCGAACTGACAGGCGCCAGGCTATGGCAGCGCTCCAGGCAACCCGGCGCCGGCTCGGCCTTCGACCGTGGAAGCGCACAACGAGCGCCGGTCACCGCCGTACCGCGCGCCGGCCGGCGTGCGAGGCTGCGCGTCGAGCACACCCACGAGAGGAGAGCGATGAGCGCGGATGTGGCAATCGGGCTGTGGTACGACCTGCGAAACCCCGCGCAATGGCGTCGCCCCTACGAGGACCTCTACGCCGCGACCGTCGAGCAGATCGTGCTCGCCGAGCAGCTCGGCCTCGATTCGGTCTGGCTGACCGAGCACCACTTCTGCGACGACGGCTACACGCCCTCGCCGCTCGTCGTGCTCGGCGGCGTGGCCACTCGCACCGAGCGCTTGCGCCTCGGGACCAACCTGATGCTGCCGGCGCTGCACAACCCGGTCCGGCTCGCCGAGGACGCGGCTACCGTGGCGATCCTCTCGCGCGGGCGATTCGACCTCGGCGTCGCCGTCGGGTATCGCGAGATCGAGTTCGAGGCCTTCGGCCGCAGCGTGCGCCAGCGCCCGAGCCTGCTCGAGGAGTCAGTGGACATCATGCGCCGTGCATGGGCCGGCGAGTCGATCCAGACCCATGGCAAGCGCTTCCAGTTCCCCGATCTGCGCGTCGGACCCGTCCCCGAGCACGCGCCGGGCCTGCTCATCGGCGGCCTGACCGAGCCGGCGATCGAGCGTGCCGCGCGCATCGCCGATGGCTTCCTCAGCACCCAGAACGACCACCAGCCGGTCTACCTGCAGGCGCTCGAACGACTCGGGCGTGACCCCGCCGAGGGCCGGATCTTCGCGGGCCAGTGGGCCATCGTCGCCCCCGACCCCGAGCGCACCTGGGCGCAGATCGGCCAGCACGCCCTGTATCAGCTCAACGAGTACATCGGCTGGGGCGCGTTCGGCCCGCCCGATCAGGTGCCGCGGTTCGAGAGCCCCGAGCAGATCGTGCAGGCCGGGGCCTACCAGCTGTGGGATGCCGAGCTCGCGGTCAAGGAGCTCAACGCGCTGCTCACCGGGTGCCCGCAGGTGCGCGACGTGCACTTCTGGGGCCAGCTGCCCGGCGAGAGCGTCGACAGCGGCTCCGAGCGGGTTGAGTACCTCGCGCGCGAGGTCGCCCCGCGGGTGCGCGCCGCCGCGGGCGCCTAGGGCGCCTGGCTCGCACTAACCCTGCGCGGCCCGCGCGACCGGCGTCACCACCGAAAGGTGGCGACCGACCGGGCAGCGCTGGATGCGCCACGGGCCGAGCCGCAGCGCGGTCAGCGAAGCGCCGGGGATCCACAGCGTCGTGAACCGATGGCCGGCGCGGCAGCGTACGACGACGCGACCGGCGAACACCCCTGCGCGCCGGCGCAGCCAGGCGGCCTCCACGCCCACGGCGCCGATCGCGACCATCGCCAGCCGCCGGCTGCGCTTACCCTGTCGACCACCGCGCCCGCGATCGGTGCTGGACGAGAACGTATCGGGCATCGGGACCTCCTCGCTCCGGAGTTCGTTATCGGGATCAGTAACGTTATCAGTTTTGATAATATGACCACCGCCAACCTCCTCCTTCACCCCGTCCGACTGCGGATCGTGCAGGCGTTCCTCGGCGATCGCGCGCTCACGACGTCTGACCTGCGCGACGAGCTCCCCGACGTGCCGCCGGCCAGCCTGTACCGGCACGTAGCCCGACTCGTCGAGGCCGGGGTGCTCGCCGTGGTCTCCGAGCGCCGCGTGCGGGGCGCGGTCGAGCGCACCTACGTGCTGCGCGTCTCAGCGGCGAGCATCACCCCGGACGAGGTCGAGCGCATGAGTCGCGAGGATCACCGCCACGCGTTCATGGCCTTCGTGGCCGGCCTGCTCGGCGACGCCGACCGCTACCTCGCGCGCGAGGACTTCGACCCGGCGCGCGATGGCGCCGCCTACCGTCTGGTCGGGTTGTGGCTCGACGACGGCGAGTTCGCCGAGTTCCTGCGCGAGCTCAACGCGGTGATCCTCACCCGCGCCGCCAACGCGCCCACGCCCGGCCGGCGGCGGCGGATCCTCGGGACGGTCCTGCTTCCGGGCGAGGAGTCGCCCCGGCCCGTCACAGCGAAGAGCCGCGCAGGGCGCGGTACCAGATCTCCCCGGTGACCTGGCCGAGCAGCTCGATCTCCTGCTCGCTGGTCGGCGCCGTGGAAAGCCCGATCCGCGTATAGGCCATCTGATCGAGCACGGAGCCCAGCGCCTCGGCCATCAGCTGCACGTCGCGGGTCTCCAAACGCCCAGCGGCCTGCAGCTCCTGCAGCCAGCGCACGATGCGCTCCACGTACTTTCCGCGCACCCCGAGCCAGAGCTCCACCAGGCCAGGCTCATGCAGCGCGGCAGCCTCGCGGATGACGCGCATCACCTTGCGGTGGCGCGCGTAGATGGCGAAGAACG
Organism: Solirubrobacteraceae bacterium; assembly: GCA_036266975.1. Taxonomy (GTDB): domain Bacteria; phylum Actinomycetota; class Thermoleophilia; order Solirubrobacterales; family Solirubrobacteraceae; genus DATAWZ01. The sequence goes on along the minus strand of DATAWZ010000074.1, from coordinate 38,661 downwards.
CGGTGTTTCCAGCGGTCAGCGCCGCCCGGTCGATCTCCAGCCCGGCACCGACCGCGGTCGTCGCCAGCAGCTCATCGAGCGGCTCGCGCAGCGCCTCCACCAGGATGTCGTTCTTGTCCTTGAAGTGCCGGTAGAAGGCGCCCTGGGACATCCCCGCGGCCGCGGTGATGTCCGAGATGCGCGTCGCGCTGTACCCCCGTTCCCCGAAGCAGTCGGCCGCGGCGCGCAGCAGGCGCTCGCGCGAGCGCCGCCCCCGGCTGTTGCTCCCCCGCCGCGCGGTCTCGATCGTCTCGGCCACGCAATGCATCTTGACAGACCTCGGGGCAGAATGTAAATATGACGTCACATTTGCAAACAGAGCGGAGTGAGACGATGGACGACTTCAAGTTGGTGGGTACAGGCGCGGCGGTGTTCGAGGACGGACGGGAGACCGAGGGCCCAGTGCGGTTCCTCGACTCGCCGCAGGCCGTGATCGACTTCATCGGCAGCGGCGAGGCCTCGAACACGATCGTGGTCGCCCGCGGCGGGACGACGACGTTCCTGACCCCGGCGCTGACCGCCGGCGTCAAGGGCATCGTCACGCTGCAGGGCGCACCGACCAGCCACCTGGGAATCCTCTCCCGCGAGTACGGAATCCCGTGCGTGATGGGCGTGACATTCACCGAGGGCGTGCGCTCCTCGCGCAACGAGATCATCCCCGCCGACGGGGCGATCGCGCGCCTGGACGTCAGCACCAAGGAGGGGCGCGTGCTGATCGAGCCCGGCGCCCCGGTCGACGACGCTCCGCTGCCCGACCCGACCGAGGAGGAGACCGCGGCCGCAGCGATGATGGAGCAGATCCTGCCGTTACTGCACCAGTTCGGCGGCACGATCCCCCACGGCCGCGCCGGCGACGAGCAGGTCCGCGCGGGGCTGAGCAGCGGCGTCCTGGCGCTCACCGCGGAGAACACCGCGCGCGACCTGACCGTCCAGGAGCTCAATGCGCTGCAGACCTACATGGCCTGGAACATCTGGGACTTCCTGGCCCTGCGTGCCACCGAGGGCGAGTCCGGCCTGATCCCGCGACAGGAGTACGAGTGCTTCGGCTGCGTGCAGCAGTGGCTACGCTACCCCGCGTTCTACCGGCTGATCCTCGAGCAGGTCGGCGTGGAGGGCCTCATCGATCTGGGCCGCACCGCACGCCGCGAGCCGGCGAGCAAGGCCAACATGCTGCACATCTGGTGCACGGGGTTCACGCCTATGTTCGGCCGAGCGATCCTCGGCGAGCTGGGCATCCGCGACCCTGCCGCCGACGCCGAGGACGTCGCGCTCGTCGCCCAATTCATGCGCCGCCTGTACATGGGGATGTGGGAGAAGGAGGGCGCCGAGCTGTTCACCTCGATGCGGGGCTACAAGGGCGCGGTGCTCGACCGCTCGTGGATCGAGCGCTTCGCGCGCGACGCACAGCCGGTCGGCGACGGAGAGCGACGCGCGCTGTTCACCTCGTTCAACGCCTCGACCGAGGTCCTCGGCTTCCTCCTGCACTTCGACAACCGCTCGGGCCTGAACGACAGCGGCCCGTATGACCTCGGTGACGGGCGCTTCATGATCGTGCGCGACCACTTCCTGCACGACCCGATGTACCACTGGCACGACGTTGCCGAGCAGTTGCCGCACTGCTTCACGCAGGCGATGATCTTCGACACCGGCGGCGCGGACCTCGACGTCGCGCTGATGGACGGCGGCACGACCTTCACCGAGCCGGCCAATTACCTGCAGTACCTGCAGTCCGCGGCCGTCTACGTCCGCGAACGCTGGGAAACGCCGGCCGCGGAGATCCGCCTGATCGACGACGCCGAGATGCAGCGCTACCTCGACATCTGCGGCCCGGCGACGACCGCGCTGTATAAGCGCATCGCCTCGATGCCGCCCCGCGACAAGATCATGGCTGGCGCGCAGGTCTACTACTCGGAGTTCGTGGTGCCGTTCGCGCGGCTCGCCGGGGTCTGGGAGCAGATGCGCGACGAGCTGGACTTCCACGAGCTCGACCCCGTGGCCTCGGAGGCCTACTACCCGCTCGTGCGCGACGGCCTCGGCAAGCAGCTCGTCGCCAAGCTGTTCATCACCGGCACGGGTTTCCCCGCGCTCCCCGAGGGCGCGCTCATTGATGTGCCGCTCGCGGCGCTGCATCCGCTCGTCCTGCGCGGCACCCGCGAGTCGCTCGAGCAGGCTTCGCTGCTCGAGGAGGCCGGCCTGGTGGTCAAGACCTCGGCAGGCTACATCCCCACCGAGGCCGGCCTGGCCAAGCACGCGTCGCTGCTCGCCGCCGAGCAGGGCACGCTCGACCGCGACACGCTGGAGGCGATCTACGAGCGCTTCTTGGCGGCGAACGGCCCGTTCAAGGCGTTGGGCGCCCGCTGGCAGTCCGCCGCGGAGGACGACCGTTGGGAGCTGGTGGGCGAGCTCGCCGACCTCGTGGAGCGGGTCGAGCCCGCGCTGCGGCGCACGAGCGAGCTCCTGCCGCGATTCGACGGCTACGCCCCGCGACTGAGCGCGGCGCTCGAGAAGGTCGAGGCCGGCGAGCACGACTACGTCACCAGCCCGCGCCTCGAGTCGCTGCACACGGTCTGGATGGAGCTCCATGAGGACTACCTGCAGACGCTCGGTATCTCACGCGAAGAGGAGGGCTCCTACTGATGGGCGCGCTGACCTACAGCTTCCACGACGGCGGCGAGGCGGGCCGGGAGATCCTCGGCGGCAAGGGCGAGGGGCTCGTCTCGATGGTCCGCCTCGGCCTGCCGGTGCCGCCCGGCTTCATCATCGGCACACCCGCCGGCCGGGAGTTCGCCGCCAGCGGAGCGCTCCCAACCGGCCTGCTGGACGAGGTTCACGAGCGCGTGGCCGCCCTGGAGGCCGGGGCCAGGCGGCGCTTCGGCGACGACCGCTCGCCGCTGCTGGTCAGCGTGCGCTCGGGCGCGCCGGTCTCGATGCCCGGAATGATGGACACCGTGCTCAACGTCGGGCTGACGCCCGCGGGCGCCGAGGCGCTGGCGCGCGAGACCGGCGATGAGCGCTTCGCGCAGTCCTCGCTGGAGCGGCTGCTGCACGGCTTCGCGACCACCGTGCGCGGGATCTCGGCCGGCGTGGTCGAGGACGCGCTGCTTGACCTGCCGGCCGGCGCCGGCGCAAGCGACCGCTGCGTGGCACTGCTTGCGCTGATCGAGGAGCAGTCCGGCGTGCCATTCCCGGACGCGTGCGGGCAGCTGGCCGAGGCGATCGCCGCGGTCTTCCGGTCCTGGGACTCGCCGCGCGCGCAGGCCTACCGCCGGCACAAGGGCATCGACGAGTCGATGGGCACCGCGGTCGTCGTCCAGCAGATGGTCTTCGGCAACCGCGGCCAGGACTCCGGGAGCGGCGTCGCGTTCACTCGCGACCCGTCGACCGGCGCGCGCGGTGCGTTCGGCGACGTGCTCTTCGACGCGCAGGGCGAGGACGTGGTCGCCGGCGAGCGCGACACGCTCGCGCTCGGCGAGCTGGGCACGCACCTGCCCGCCGCGATGGCCGAGCTCGAGCGGGTCTTCGAGATCCTCGAGCGCGACACCGGGGACCTATGCGACATCGAGTTCACGATCGAGCAGGGCCGGGTCTGGATCCTGCAGACGCGAGTAGGCCAGCGCAGCGCGCGGGCCGCCGTTCGGCTCGCCGTGGCCTTCGCCGAGGAGGGGCTCATCTCCCGGGCGCAGGCCGTCGCGCGGGTGAGCGACGAGCAGCTCATCGGTGCCCGCGCCGCGGTGTTCGCCTGCGAGCCAGCCGAGGCCGACGTTCTCGCTCGTGGGCTTGCGGCCTCGCCGGGCGCCGCGGTCGGCATCGTCGCGCTGACCTCGGAGTCCGCCCAGGCCCGCGCCGAGGCTGGGGAGGCGGTGATCCTCGTCCGCCCGACGACCTCGCCCGCCGACCTGTCGGGCGTCCTTGCCTCGGCGGGCCTGGTCACCGCCCGAGGCGGCCGGGCCAGCCACGCCGCGGTCGTTGCGCGCGGCCTGAACCGCCCCGCGGTCTGCGGCACCGGCGAGCTCCCCGTGCACGAGGGCGAGACGATCTCCGTCGACGGCGACCGCGGCATCGTCGCTCGCGGCGCCCAGCCCCGCAGGCCGGCCGAAGAGGACCCGGTCCTGGCCACCTTCCTGCAATGGCACCGCGAGCTGGGCGCTGCGCCCGTCGCTCCGCGCTCCAGGCCATAGCGTCACGTCAACGATCAACCCTGAGAGGTCACCATGCTCACCAAGGCCGACGAGCTGCCGATTCACCAGACGCCCGAGCCGATCGCCTACTCGGGCACCGATCGCAACTTCTACGACCGCTCGTTCTTCGCCGGGTACGCCCCGGACGCGAGCACCGTGTTCGAGATCGCGTTCGGTGTCTACCCGCACGTCAACCTCACCGACGCGCACATCGGGATCCTGCGCGACGGCACCCACCACGCGATCCACGCCTCGCGGCACCTGAACATGGAACGCATGAACATGCACGTCGGGCCGATCCGCATCGAGGTCATCGAGCACCTGCGCTCGCTGCGGATCGTCGTGGACGATTACGAGGGCATCAGCGCCGATCTGCGCTTCGACGGACGCGCGTTCCCGGTCGAGGAGCCCCAGTTCAAGTGGCGCGTGGGCCCGCGGATGTTCTGGAACTACACGCGCTTCTCCCAGAACGGGCACTGGTCGGGCTGGATCGAGGTCGACGGTCGGCGCGAGCAACTGCCCCCCGGATCGGCGGGGACCCGCGATCGCTCCTGGGGTGTGCGCGCGCTGGGCGCCGCCGACGAGCAGCCGTGGGTACCCGAGCGCCCGCAACAGTTCTTCTGGACCTGGACGCCGGTGAACCTCGCCGACTCGAGCGCCTTCTTCCATCTGCAGGCCGAGCACGACGGCGCCGTTGTCAACACCCGCGGCGTGCTCTGTCCCGACGGCGCGCACCCTGGGGAGATGACCGAGACCTCGGCGGCCACGCTCGACCTCGCTTTCGCCGAGCCCACACGCTGGCCGACCGCCGGGACGGTGGAGATCGCGCCACCGGGGACGCCCGCGGTCACGCTCGCCTTCGAGCCGTTGACGCGCTTCATCATGAGCGCGATCGGCTACGGCCCGCATCCGACGTGGGGCCACGGCACCTACCATGGCGAGCTCGCGGTCGAGCGCGAGGACTTCGCGCTCGTCGACGTGAACCCCGCCGATCCGCGCCAGTTGCACAACCACGCGATCAGCCGGGTCACGCTCAGCCGCGACGGACAGCCCGACGAGGTCGGGATCGGCATCCTCGAGACGATGATCCTCGGGCCCTACGAGCCGCTGGGGTTCACCGACCTGTCAGGGCCCCAGCTCGCCAGGGTCGGCGGCTGAGGGCCCGCTCGAGCGGCTCGACAAGCTCGAGCCGCTCGAGGCCGCGCCTATCTCAGGCCGGCACCTCGCGCCCGAGCCAGCCGCGGTAGAACCCGTCGATGTCGGGCAGGTACTCGTGCACGACCGGGTACCCGGGGGTGACCGCCTCGGTCTCGAGCAGCTGGCCGGAGATCGGGCAGTAGTACTCGCGCAGTTCCATCCAGTCGCCCTCGGGGTGCGAGAAGGCCGGGTAGAGCTCGCGGTAGAGCTCATCGGTGTCGCGCACGAACATCACCGCGTGCATCTTCCAGTTCTCGTCCCAGCGACAGAAGTCGTGGCCCGCGTCGCTGCGGATCACAAGCTCGCCGTCCGAGGCCCGCCGCACGATGTTCAGCCCCTCGCCGAACGGCAGCACGATCCGGTCGTCGTAGCTCACACGCTCCTGCAGCAGCGCGACCCACTTGTCGAACCGATCGGGGTCCTTGTGGCCGGACTGAATGTCGTGCACCGCCCGCCGCGAGAGCTTCTCGTCGAGCAGATCGGCGAGCAGCTCCTTGGTCATCTGTGAGGCCACCGGGACCTCCTGGACCTCCTCGGGAAGGTAGGCGGTCGACTGGCCGAGGAACTCCTCGACGGTCTGCGCCGGCGTGACCTTCCCGGGCTCCGAGCTCTGCACCCCCACCGTGGGGGTGATGACGTCGAAGTCGAAGTCCTCCGGGAGATCCCAAAAGCCGCGGAACTCGGCCGCCCAGCGGGGCCCGAGCCGCATCGACTCGGCATACATCACCTTCACCGGGTCGATCAGGTCCCGGTGCAAGATGCGCTCGCGCTGCTCGGCCCACCACTCGCTCGTGGGCCGGGCACGCTCCAGGCGCCGCCTGCGCGCCGCCTCGCGGTCGGCGCGCGCATAGGCCTTCTCGGCCCATGCGCGCTGGATGTGCCCGCCGGCGATGTCTTCCTCGATGCGCTCGTCCGAGCGCAGCAGCGGATCGCCGAGCCCGCCGCCGCCGCGGCCGCTGGATAGGTATACGTCACCGGTCTTGACCGCCTGCATGAGCGTGAACGGATCGAGCTTGATCTCGTGTTCGCCGGCGAGGCTGTTGAGCTGCGGATCCTCGCCGGACACGTCGGCCACCGGGTAGGCCGCCCCCGCCGCCGCCTGCTCGTAGATATCCGAGCCGTAGACGTTGTGGACGTAGGCCTGCGCGCCCGGGTAGCCGCCGAACAGGCCCGGCGAGGTGAACATGCCGCCCGCGCCGATGTTCTCGATCTCGAAGTCGGGCGTGCCGTGCACGAGCAGCAGCGATTCGAACGAGGAGCCGCCCCGGTGCCGCCCGACGCCGCCGGTATAGGGCTTGATCCGCCGGCCGAGGTAGATCATCGGCTTGACCAGCTCCCACATCTCGATGTCGCCCATGTCGCCCTCGGGGTTGAACACCGCGGAGCCGTAGTCCAGGCCGTCGAGGACGTACTTGCCGCCCTGGCCCTGGGCGCCGATCTCGAAGTTCATGAACCCCGACACCTGCCCGTACTGGTCGATCCCGCCGCCCTGGGCGACGTTGCCCGGGACGGTGAAGGTGCTGACGATCTCCTCGATGTAGCCACGCGACTGCAGCGCCCGCGAGACCGCCCGCAGGTAGCCGGTCGAGGTCGCGAACATCGGCATCCACGGGAACGAGGACGAGCACGGCGCCTCGCCGAGGTTCGCCCACGTCCCGGGCGTGAGCTCGAGGTCGGTCGCGTAGTAGGCGCCGTCGTTGATCTTGTCGTTGCAGATCAGCGTCTGGGTGAACAGGATCCACTGCATGCCCTGCTGCGCCGCCGGAGTCGCGTTGAAGCTGTGCCAGCCCCACGCCGAGGCGCCGCGCAGGTCGGTCGTCCAGTGGCCGTCCTTGTCGACGACCGCCTCGTAGTGACCGTGCATGATCTGGTCGCGCCGCGCCCGCTTGGGCATCTCGGTCTTGTCGGCGTAGCGCGCCTCCAGGAAGCCCACCGAGCGGTAGCGGCCGGGCACGAGCAGCGTCCGTGCGCGGTGCTTGAACGACCGCCGGCCGTCCTCGATCGCCTCGCGCATGAACTGCTTGAAGGTATCCACGCCCTCCTCGAGCACGAGCCGCTCGACGGTGTCGCGGATCATGTGGCAGCCGGCCAGCCGCGTGCGCTCGTCGAGGATCCACAGGCCCGGCGCGCGCGACTGCATCGAGACACGCTTCCAGTGCCAGGACGCGATCGTGTCCTTCTCGCCGATCTTCATGCAGTGCAGGTCGATGCCGTCGTCGAAGCGCGTCGTCGGCGCGACGCACACGCCGCCCGGCGTGGAGGCGCCGATGTCCATCACGTGGATCACCCCACCCGCCCACGCGATCAGCTCGTCCTCCCAGAAGATCGGGACGAACGTCTGCACGTCGGCGTTGTGCACGTCGCCGATCGTCGGCTGGTTGTTGGCGAACACGTCGCCGGGCCGAATGTGCGGGTTGTCCTCCCAGTGGTGGCGGACCATGTACTTGATGGCCTCGCTCATCGTGTGGACGTGCACGATGATCCCGGTCGACAGCGCGACGTTGTCGCCCTCGGGCGTGTAGAGGGCGAAGCAGATCTCGCCCAGCTCCCGAACGATCGGCGAGGCGGAGATGTTCAGCGCCGTCTCGCGCGCCGACACCATGCCGCCGCGCACCCGCGAGAAGAGCTTCTCGAAGTGCAGCGGGTCGGAGTCCTTGAGCGCGAGCTGCTTCAGCCCGTGGTAGTAGCCGGTCTCCGCGAAGAGCTGCTCGGAGTGGGCGAGCATCTCGGCCAGCGTGCGGCCGTCCCATCCGATCGGTGGCGGCGCGTCGGGCTCCTGCAGGCCGCGGGTGTCCTGAGTGGTGGCCATGGCTCAGGCCTCCTTGTTCTCGAGGTGGAAGATGCCGTGCTCATCGAGCCAGGCCTTGCGGTCGGGGGGAATCGGGAACGTCGTCGACTCCGCTTCGAGGATCGCCGGTCCGTCCAGGCGGTGGCCCGGGCGCACGTCGGTCATCTCGTAGATCGGCGTGTCGACCCAGGCGTCGGTCCACCACACCGGGCGCGTCTCCTTGTTCGGCGGCGTGCCCTCGGCGGTCGGCAGGGTGGGCAGGCGCGGCTTCTCGATCGGGACCGAGCCCTTCACGATCGCCTGAGCGACGAGGTAGCCGAGCTCGGGCGAGGAGGACGCCCGCGCGTACATGCGCTGGTAGGTCGACTCGAACGTGTCGCACAGCGCCTGCGCGTCGGCCGCGGTCGACAGGTCGGGCGCGGGCGAGTCGACCTCGATGTCGACGAGCTGGCCGTAGTACTGCATGCGCACCATGTGGGTGAACGTGATCTCGCCGGGGTCACCGCCGCCCTTGGCGAACTCGGCGCGCACCCGCTCCTCGAGCGCCCGCCAGGTCTGTGAGACGAGCGCGACCATCTGGGCACGCTCCTCGTCGGACTGGGTGGGCAGCAGCGGCAGGTCGACCTGGCGGTCGAACCGGTACTCGAAGTCCGCGCAGGCGCAGCCGAACGCGGAGAAGCCGGCCGCCCATTCGGGGATCAGCACCTGCTGGTAAGGGACCCCGGCGGTGTAGCCGCCGACGTGCAGCGGACCGCCGCCGCCATAGCAGAGCAGCGTGAAGTCGGCCGGCGAGTAGCCCTTGCCGAGGATCCGCCCGACCGCCTCGTTGCGCAGCTGGGACTCGAACAGCTCGACCACGCCGGCGGCCGCCTGCTCGAGCTCGAGCCGCAGCGGGTCGGCGACCTGGCGCTTGACTTCCGCGCGGGCACGCTCGACATCGAGCGCGACCTGCCCGCCGAGGAAGTAGTCGGGGTTCAGGCGCCCGAGGATGAGGTTCAGGTCGGTGATCGTCACCGTCTGGATCCCCCCCTCGACCCACGCGGTGCCAATCGAGGCACCGGCGGAGTCAGGTCCGATCTCCGGCCGGCGCGCGCTCGGGTCGATCCGCACGTAGGAGCCGCACCCGGCCCCGACCGAGTCCATCTGCACCAGCGGCATGTTGAGCATGAACTTGGCGACGTTCGGCGTGGAGATCACGTCGTACTTGCGGTTGACGAGCAGCGCGATATCGAACGAGGTGCCACCGATGTCGGTGCAGAGCACGTTGCGCAGGTCGATCTCGTCGGCGAGCCAGCGCCCGCCGACCACGCCGCCGATCGGTCCGGAGACCAGGGTGGTCGCGAGCTGGTCGGCGTCGATCGAGATCGTCCCGCCGTGCGAGGCCATCACGCGCAGCTCGAAGCCCGCGCCGGCCTCCTTCGTGCGATCGCGCACGGCACTCAGCGTGCGCCGCGACGGCTCGGCCGCGTAGCCCTCGATCACCGTCGTGTTCAGCCGCGGGAAGTCCCGCCGGCTGGGATAGAGCTCGGAGGAGACGAACAGCGGGCAGTCGCCGTTCGTGCCGCGCTGGCCCTTGACCTCGAGCAGGATCTCCTTGACCCGCGCCTCGTGCATCGGGTTGCGGTAGCTGAACAGCAGGCACACGCAGATCCCCTGCACGCCGGAGTCGAGCAGCGCGGTCGCCGCGTCGTAGACGTCCCGCTCGCGGAGCGGAAGCGCCTCGTTGCCGAACAGGTCGATGCGGCCGCGCACCCCGTGGACCTGGTGGCGCGGCACGAGCGGCGGGTTGTGGTGATGGGTCGCGATGTGCAGGCGGTCGGCGTAGGAGTAGCCCAGGTAGGTCTGGATCCCGCGCTCCATCTGCAGGCTGTCCTCCTGACCGGCCGTGACGATCACGCCGAGGTTCAGGCCCTGCCGCTGCAGCAGCCGGTTGAGCATCGCGGTGCCGCTGAACACCCCCGAGCGGATGCCGGGGAAGGTCCCCGCGACGGTCATCTCCCACTGGCGCATCGCATCGTCGGCCGACTGCATCAGCCCGACCGATTCGTCCTCGGGGGTCGTCTGGGCCTTGCCGACGACGAAATGCCCGTCCTCGTCGACGATGAACGTGTCGGTCATGGTGCCGCCGGCATCGATCGCCAGCACCCGCGGGGTTCGCGACATGGAGCCTCCTCCTCGGTGGTCGCTGCGACTGTAGGCGGGGCCGGGACGCCCACGTTAGGCGCGTCGGCCCGAGAGAGTTGTCGGCTGACCCCAAACGCCGGCTCAGCCGGCGCCCTGGGTGAGGTTGGCCAGGCGCAGCGCCGCCCGGAGCTCGAGCTGGCGCTCGCTCGCGCGCCGGCCGAGCAGCTCCTCGGCGCGCCGCACGCGGTAGGCGACCGTGTTCTCGTGGATTCCCATGTGACGGGCCGTGCGCACAAACGAGGACTCCTCGTGCAGGAAGACCTCGAGCGTGTGCAGGAGCCGGCGGGCGCCGGGCCCGGCCTCGAGCAACGGGCCGAGCTCGTCCTCGACGAAGCGGCGCGCCTCGTCGAGGTCCTGGGTCATCAGCGCATCCAGCGCGACGCTGCCGAAGGTCAGCGAGCTCGCCGCCGTCTGCGGGGTCAGGGTGGCCACGCGCTTGGCCAGCAGCGCCTCCTGGTGGCTGCGCCGGAACCCCTCCACGCCCCAAGCCGGTCGCCCCACCGCGAGGTGCAGGTGCTCGCGCGCGGCGGGCAGGTCGGCGAGCGGCGCGTCGGCCGGAACCGCCGCCCAGCCGGCGTACAGGCGCCCGATCGGCAGCGACAGGAAGCTCGAGGCGCCCAGGTACTCGGCGACCTCGGCGGCGAAGCGGTCCATCTCGCCGAACACGCGGTGCCCGTCGCCGACCTCGACGTCGCCGCTGGACATCGCCTCGCTCCAGATCACGAAGCCGACGTGCCGTGCATCCAGCCGGTAGCGCAGACGGCTCGAGGCCTCGGTGACGCCCACCGGCGCGCCGGACAGGATCGAACGAACCTCCTCGGAGCGCATCGCCACGCCGCCGCGGATCCAGCGCTCGTGCTCGGCGGTGTAGACCTCGCTGAGCGGTCGGTTGACGACCTCGATCCAGGCGAACATCCAGTCGCTGAAGTAGCCCATCGAGTCGGCCAGCTCGTCGGCATCGCGCGCTCGCGCGCGTAGCCGGTCCAGCCACAGCCGCGAATAGGAGCGCTGACCCTCGCGGTAGACGCGCGTGAGCAGTTCGAGCGAGAGGCCCTCGTGCACGTACGCGCGCGCGTACGAGAGCGCCTCGTCGGGAACGGTGAGCCCCGCCGGGCCCTCGCCGTCGGCGAGCAGCGAGGTGATCTGGCCGAGGTTCGCCCGCGTGGAGCGGTTGGTCGCCGGAAAGAGGTCGCTGTCCAGCCCTGGACAGTGGTCGTGGATCGCCTCGCTGACCGTGATCGAGGTCGCGTCGAGGCCGTCGGCCATCTCCCCGACGACGTCCCGGATCATCGACCGGGCACGGCGTGATGGCGGTGACAGTGTCTCGTCCACGCTCTCTCTCCATCAGCGAGGCTAGCGGATGGGCCGACGGGGAAGCGACCGATGGGCCGGTTGTCGAGATGGCCAAGGTCCCGCGCGAGAAGCGCTTCCCGCCCGCCGCCCCGTATGGTTGGTTGCGCGCAGAATGGAGCACTTCGACCTCGACCACTATGGGCGGCTGCGCGACCTGCCCAATGAGGTGATCGCGCGCGAGTTTCGCTGGCAGGTGCCCGAACGGCTGAATGCGGGCATCGAGGTCTGCGATCGTCACGCCGAGGCGGGCCTCGGGCTCGCCATGCGGTGGATGGGCGCCGACGGCAGCATTCGGGACTTCAGCTACGGCGACCTGCGCGCGGCCTCCAACCGGGTGGCCAACCTGCTGAGCAACCTCGGGGTGCGCGAGGGCGACTTCGTCTTCACCGTGCTTCCGCGCGTCCCCGAACACTGGATCGTGCTCATCGGGGCGATGAAGGTCGGCGCGGTGGTCAGCTGCCTATCCACGACGTTCGGCACCGATGCCATCGCCGTTCGGGTGGCCGACGCCCGGCCGCGGGTGGTCTTCACGAACGCTCGGCAGCGGGACCGCGTCGCGCCCGCCGCGGCCGCCGCCGGGGCGCTGGTGATCGAGGTCGACGACGACGGGCCTGGGGGGCTGCACGACCGGATGGACGCAGCCAGCGACGAGTACTCGCCGCTTCTGCGCGCGTCGGCGGACCCCGCGTTCCTGTACTTCACGAGCGGCACGACCGGTCCCCCGAAGGGCAGCCTGCACGGCAGCGATCAGCTCGCGGGCGGCCTGGCCCTGATGGCGACCTCGCTCGATCTGCGGCCCGATGACATCTTCTGGCCGACCTCCGATCTGGGCTGGGTCACCGGTGTCCTGCTCACGTTCAGCGCGCTCTGCCAGGCCACGCCGTTCCGGACCCTCGAGAGCGACTTCGACGCCGAGCGCTGGTGGCGGATCCTCGAGTGCGAGCAGGTGACGAACTTCTTCACGGTGCCGACGGCCTACCGCATGCTGCGCGCCGACGAGGGCATCGTCGAGCGCGATGGGTTGCGCTTCGCCGTGCGCCGGCTGGGCTCGGTGGGCGAGCCGCTGGACCCGGCCACGCTCGCCTGGGGCCAGGAGCGCTTCGGCGCGGGTATGTTCGAGCTCTACGGCCAGACCGAGCACGGCGGCGGCGCGTGCTGCCAGCGCCCGTTTTGGCCGGTGCGGCCTGGGAGCCTGGGCAAGCCGCTGCCCTACCTCACCGTCGCGCTCCTCGGCGCCGACGGGCACGAGGTGCCGACCGGCGAGGAAGGCGAGATCGCCACTCGCGCCGACTACCCGGCGCTGTTTAAGGGCTATCTGAGCCAACCCGAGAAGACCCGCGAGACGCTGCGCGGCGACGGCTGGCATCGGACCGGCGACCTGGCCCACCAGGACGCGGACGGCTACGTCTGGTACCACGCACGCGCCGACGACGTGATCAGCTCGGGCGGCTACCGGATCGGCCCGGCCGAGGTCGAGAACGCGCTGCTGGACCACCCCGCGGTGCACGAGGCGGCCGTGGTCGGCAAGCCCGACGAGCAGCGCGGGCAGATCGTCAAGGCCTGGGTCGTCCTACGCCCGGGCGTGAGGGGCGACGAGACGCTGATCGCCGAGCTGCAGCAGCACTGCAAGGCGCGCGCCGGAGGCTGGAACTACCCGCGCGAGGTCGAGTTCCTGACCGAGCTGCCGAGAACCGCGACCGGCAAGGTGCGGCGCGTGGAGCTCCGCGAGATCGACGCGCAGCGCGCGGCGGCGCGCTCCTGAGTCGCCAGGGCCCATCCCACTACGAGGGCCCGAGCCCTTGACGGCCGGCGGCCGCCCCGAGGGGCGGCCGCCGGGCCTGCAACGGAGTGGCTACCGACCCTGACCCTGGCTCTGCGGAGCCGGCTGCGTCTGGGGCAGCGCGGAGGCCACGACCGGCTTCACCGTGATCGCAAACGTCTGCGAGACGGCGCCCTCGTCCTCGGGCCCACCAGGCATCTGGACGCGGTAGTTGCGCGTCCCCACCGCGAAGATCTGATGGACGATCTGGTAGGTCGAGCCGGGCAGGATGTCCGCCACCTGGACCGTGTGGAAGCCGGTCCCGGCCGCGTTCTCCTCCTGGAGCCAGATCGCGTGACCGCTGTGGTCAGGCGCGACCGTGCCGGAGAACATCACCGTCTGGCCCTGGCTGATCGTGGTCGGCGAGGCGCTCGCGGTGAGCACGTCGCGGACACCCTCGAACAGGATCGCCGAGGTGAGCGTGCCCGCCGGCTGGTTGGGCTCGGAGGTTCCGCTCGGACCCGACGGACCGCTCGGACCCGACGGCCCGCTCGGGGCCTTCGGCGTCGACGCCTTCTTGTGGTGCCGGCCGCCCAGCAGGAAGCCCGCAGTCACCGTCGACGGCGTGTTCAGCGGAGTGACCGCCGGAGTGGCCTTGACCTCGTAGTAGGTGTTCCGGGTCGGCATCATCGTCGGGAACTGATAGCCACCCGTCGGGTTCACGGTCGATGTCGTCACGGTGGTGAACGGCTGGCCGACGACGTGCGCGAGCAGAGTGACAGGGTCACCGGCTCCGTTCGCGACCGTGCCGCTGATCGTCACCGAACCGCCGTATTGAATCGGATCCTGCGAGGACTGGATCGTGATCCCGGGCTTCTGCGCCTGAGAGATCTCGTAGTTCAGCTGCGGCGAGGGGCTCGCCAGATGCCGTGCGTTGCCGCGCACCTCGGCGCGGATGTTGGCGTCGCCGGGAACCACGAAGATGTGGTTGAAGGTGAAGTTGCCACCCGGGCCGACGACTCCCTTCTGGATCGTGTTCCAGTGGGTGCTGCCGCTCGCCGCGTTCTGACGCTCGAGCACGACCTGCTGGCCGACGTCGTTCGGGGAGACGCTCCCGGTGAACGACGTCGCGGGCTTGCCGGTGACCAGCTGCGTGCCGTCCGGGGGCCCGTTGAGCGTGACGACGTCGACGACCTTCTCACGGATCGTGCGGCTGCGCGCGCCGAGCGAGGTGACGAACCAGTCACGGTTGGAGTCGACGACCTCGGCGAGCCGACTGAATGCATAGAACCCGGCCGCGTCCGTCGTGGTCCTCTGGATGGCGGTGAAGGGCCGACCGCTGCCCTCCAGCCGGTGCCAGAGCGTCACCGTTCGACCGCCGTCGTGCGACCCCACGAGGCGACCGAAGATCGTCAGCGCGTCGCCGTAGGTGGCCGGGTTCTCCGAGACATACATGCTGATGCCGTGGCGTCCGCTGGGACTGGGGTGCTTGTGCGCGAGCGCCCCTGCGGGGCCTGCGAGCGCAGCGGCTCCCAGCGCCGCTAGTGCGGCGCCGCCTACTTTGCCGTTCATATGCCGTTCCCTCCTGCGGTGGGAATGTTGGGGACTGGACGCTCCCCTTAACCACGCCACCGGGGAGGAGTCGCGGTGCGCTTCGTTAGCGACTGTTGCGAAAGGTCAGGCGCTACTTCGCGCGGCGCCGACGTGGTCGGCGGTGCTGCCGGCGGGGCGCCTCCGAGAGCGCCTCGCCGTACGGCTGCGCGAGCGCGCCTCCGCTCTCGGCCGCTCGCTTCAGCCGCTTGGCGCGCCGGCGCTCGGCGCGCGAGCCAGGACGCTGCTCGGCGGCGGCCGCCCGGGTCATGGCCTCCCGCGCGTCCGCCGCGTTCGACGCGGCGCGGGCCCGGACGCGCTGGTAGTCCTCGAGCCCGTCGCGCTGGGCATCGCGCAGGTGTCGCGGCAGCGTCTCGCGCAGCTCCTGCACGACCGCCGACTCGAGCATCGCGTGCATCGACTCCTCCAGCGGATTCAGGCCCACGTCGTTCTCGATCTCCAGACGCCCGCCGTGCGTCCCGTAGTCGTAGAGCTCGCGCTCCTGCCCAGTGTCGAGGATCTCGATGCCCTCCTGCGTCCAGTTCGAGTAGGTCGCGTACTTGCCGTTCACGGTGCGCAGCCCGATGACGTGGAGCGGCGCGCCGGCCGCGTAGGGCTCGGTCGCGAACTCGGTGACGATCTCGTCGGTGGCGTGCAGGATGTAGTTGCGCCCGGGCGCGGACGGGTCGCTGAGGATCGACGACAGGTCGAGCCGCCCGGCCAGGTAGGCGTAGTGGGAGTCGCGACGCCAGTCGCTCGAGCCGGTGCCAATCGTCAGCAGCAGCGGCGCGACATCGACGCTCGAGGTCAGCTGCTCGCGCTCGGGGCCGCGGCGGCGGTACAGGACGCCTCGCGGGTCCCTGACCATCAGCGGCACGCGGATGGCCTCCTCGTACACCGCGGCGCCCTTGCCGCGCATGCCGTGCGAGGCGCCGTACTCGCCGTGGTCGGAGGTGAACAGCACGATGGTGTTCTCGGCGATTCGCGGCCGCTCGGCGAGCGCGCGGAGGACGGTGCCCACGTGCGCGTCGACGTCGTTCTGCAACTGCAGGTAGAGGTCCAGGAACGGCAGCCAGTCCGGCACGGTCTGGGGCCCGGTGAAGGCGACCGGCCCGAACGAGGCCGCGGAGGTGTCCTGCAGCGAGAGCTGCAGGCGCGGCTTGCCCTGAGCGGCGATCTGCGCGGGCGTCTCGTAGTTCGGCGGCAGCGTGCCGACGCGCGCCGGCGCGCTCGCCTCGGCGGGCACCCGGTCGGTGAAGCGGTACCAGAAGGCGATGTCGTGCGGGTTCACGAACGAGACCGTCGTGCACCACGGCTCCTCCCCGCCCTGCGCACCCAGGAAGCCGCGGAACTGCTCGGCGATCGCCGGGTCCACGAGCTGCCCCTGCCCGGGCGCGCCGTCGGGCGATGGATAGGTGCCGCCCAGGAAGCCGTAGCGGGCGAGCGCCGAGGGACCGCTGCTCTCGGTCCACTTGCTGTCGCCTCGCGTCAGGTGCCACTTGCCGTACCAGTAGGTGTGGTAGCCGTGCTCGTGCAGCAGCGAGCCCCAGGTCGGAAGGCCGGCCGCGAGCGTGCTGCCGCCGGTGACCAGGCAGCCCGTCTGGTGCGTGTACAAGCCCGTGACCAGGGCCGAGCGCGCGGGCGTGCAGTCGTTCGCGGCGGTGAAGTGGCGCCCGAACGACACCGATTCCCTCGCCAGCGCGCTGATGTTGGGGATCAGCGGAGAGCCGTAGGCGGCGCCCGGCAGCCAGCGGGGGCTGCGCAGCTGGTCGACGAGGATCACCAGGATGTTCGGCTGTCGACGGCGGGGCTTGAACGCGGTCGCGTCCCCCTTGACGCCCTGGGCCGGCGAGAGAACGACCAGCGGGTTGGCCGGCGGGGACGGGCTCGAGCCTTGGCTTGCGAGCGCGGCAATCGCCCCGCCTCCGGCGGCGAGCGCCCCTCCGGCGAGGATTCCACCTCGCAGGAAGGTGCGCCGATCCGTGGCGGTACGGCGAGTGGGCTGTCGGCGGTCGCGGTCGGTCACGGGGCCTCGGACGTCCGAATGGAAGCGTAGGGCGCCCACGGTTCGCGCCGGTTAGGAGACGTTTAGAAGGCCACCGCAGCGGGGAACTCAGCGCCGCCGCCGCGACCGCTCGTCAGGCCAGTGACCGTGCTCGTCGAAGTAGGCCCGCGCGGCCTCCTCGGCGTCGCGGTCGGCGTCCCCCTTGGCGCCCTGGCGGAAGAGCCAGTTGACGAAGTAGATCGCCAACCCAGCGCTGACCAGCCCGGCGCCTCCCTCGAGCGAGGTGTCGGTGTGGAAGGCCATCGCGACAAGGCCCGCGATGGTCACGAGCGCCGGCAGCACGTAGCGCACGAAGGTCAGCAGCCGCCGGGTCATCGACGAGGAGCATAGGGCGGCGTAGGAGCACCGGAAGGCGGCGCGAATACAGTGGGGTGATGCGACGCCCGCCCGTGATCGTGCTCGCCGCGGCGCTCGCCGCCGGCGCGCTCGCCGGCTGCGGCAGCAGCAACACCGCCGACTCGATCAACACCGAAACGCTCACGATCACCCGCACGACCGCGAGCACGACCTCGCCCGCCACCACCCCGGCGGCCGCGACGACCCCGACGACCACGACCACGAGCACGAGCACGGCCGCCACTACGGTGCCCCCGCCCACGACCACGAGCAGCACCCGCACCGAGACCACTGCGCCCGCCTTCGTGCCGCCCAGCTCGGGCGGAGTCAGCACGGCGGCGGCGATGCTGCGCTCGCGCGGCTACAGCCCGGTCGACCTCTCCCAGTACCACTCGAGCCAGACCCTGCAGGTCCTGGTCGGGCTGCGCGGGGGCTCCGGCCCCGAGCAGGCGTTCTTCTTCGAAGGCGCACGCTTCATCGGGACCGATACGAGCACGCCGAGCTCGAGCGTCTCCGTCGTCTCGCAGAGCGACACCTCGGTCACGCTCTCCTACGGGCTCTCGAGCGGGGGCACGGCCTCGGTCACCTACACACTCGACAACGGGCAGCTCCAGCCCCAGGGACCGATCCCGTCGGTCAGCGAGCGCGGCTAGCGCCGCGGCCCAGAAGCCGGCGCCACCACGGCGTCGGGCGCGGCTGGGTACGAAGCCAGTCCTCTCGGAGCGGCAGCTGCCCGCGCCGGCGGGCCGCAAGCACGCAGGCGGTGTGGGCGTGACGGCGGCGAGAGGCGTCTCCCTCGGGCATGATCAGCATGTGCTCGGTGAGCGCCGGCAGCGGTCGCCCGCACAGCGGGCAGCGGTAGGTGACCGGCCGGCGACGGGCCTGCGAGCGCCTTGCCGTCCACCACCGCGCCTTCTCGAGCGCCATCGTCAGCCGATCCGCTCCGGCCGGCGCTCGTCGAGGACGACCCGCCCGCTGAGCTCCACCCGCCCGCTGGGCAGCGGCCGCGCGTGCAGCTCGCTGCCGGCGCCCTGCACGATGCGCAGCTCACGGCCGAGCGCCGCGCACAGCGCGACGGCCGCCGAGCCGGTCGCCGGGTCCTCCGGCACCCCGTAGTCAGGGGCGAAGACCCGCGCGTACAGCTCGCCGCGAGCGCCGGAACTCGGAGCCCAGCAGCACGCGTGGCCGCTCCCGTTTGGCGGAGCGTCTAGCGAGCGCACCTCGCCGACACCTTCGAGCTCGATCAGGTCCCACGCCGGGGTTTGCGCCGGATCGGCCTCAATGAAGGCGCACGCCCCCTCGCGGCGAACGGGTACCTGACCCGCGGGCGGTCGCAGGACGTCCAGCTCCTCCAGCGCCCAGGCGGTCCCGACGAGCGGGTGACCGGCGAACGGAAGCTCGACCAGCGGAGTGTGGATGGTCAGCGCCCCGCTGGCGCGATCGTGGACGAACACCGTCTCGCTGTAGCCGAGCCGCGCCGCCGTCGCCTGCCGCGCCGCGGTCGGCGCCTCGCCCGCAGCGACGAACAGACCGAGCGGGTTGCCGGCGCCGCCGTCGGCCGCGACGAACACGCGCAGGACCTGAAGCTCGGGCATGAACACCTTTCTCGTTATCGTCAATTCGATGTCGCTGACGTCGATCGACGCCGCACCGGATACGGAGGATCGCGAATCGCGCGCCTTCCGACTCCTCGCCGGCGAGGACCTGCCCCGCGGGCTGCGGCGCGTGGCCTCCACCCAGCTTGCCGCCTCCGCCGAGCGCCTGCGGGCGGCACCGCCCGGCGAGCGCGTCGAGGCGGTCCACGAGGCGCGCAAGTCGCTCAAGCGCGAGCGCGCGCTGCTGCGCCTGGTCCGGGGCGCGCTCGACGCCGACGCGTTCAAGAGCGAGGACGCACGCATGCGCGACATCGGCCGCGCACTCGCCGCCGCACGGGACGCCGAGGTCATGCTCGCCACGCTACAGGGGCTGCTCTCCGACCAACTGCCCGATCTGCTCGACGAGTCCAGCCCGCATACCCGCGACGCCGTCGTGGCATTGCTCGCCCGCCTGCACGCCGACGCCGCCCGCGAGCGCGAGGCGCTCGAGCGCGGGAACATCGAGGAGGTCGCCGGGCTGCTCGGCCAGAGCGTGGCTCGCGTCCCCGATTGGGCCCCGTCTGAGCGGCACTTCAAGGCGATCGCCCCTGGCCTGATCGCGGTCTACGCGCGTGGGCGCGAGGAACGGCGCCGCGCGCGGCGCAAGCCCGACGACGATGAGCGGCTGCACGATTGGCGCAAGAGCGTGAAGTACCTGCGGCATTGCGCGGAGGTGCTCGAGCCGCTGCGGCCGGGCGGTCTCGGTCGCACCGCGGCTACCGCGCGGCGGCTGGGCGACGTGCTCGGCGAACACCACGATCTGGCCGTGCTGCGCGAGCTCGCCGCGGCCAGCGACGGCGAGGATCTTGCCCCGCTACTCGCCGGAATCGACGTCCGGCGCGAGGAGCTCGCGCGCGAGGCGTTCGCGCTCGGCGCCGAGCTCTACGCGCGTCCGCCCGAGCGCTTCGCGCTGTCGGTTCGGCGCGGCTGGCGGCGCCACTCGCGGCGCGGCGTCCTGGAGGGGTGACCCCCACCCCCCGATTGGGGGGTTGGCCCCGGAGGGGCGTTGCCGCCGTGCCCCACGAGTGACACCGTCAGGGGATGGTCGAGGTCGCGAGTTTTCTCGCCGAGGACCCGCAGGAGCTGGTCGATGCGTCACTCGCGTGCCGGATGTGCCTGAGCGGCGAGGTGGACTGGACGCTCGGCGGTGACGGCTACGACGCCTTCGTGCGCTGCCGGTGCCGGCACTGTGGTGACGCGCGCGACGTCTACCTGACCCCGGCTCAGGCCCTGCGACTCGCATTGGTGCCGGCGCAGGGGTGAGCGCGCCCGGGCATCAGCTCGAGGCGAGCGAGGTAATCGTCGAGCTGCTCTCGCGGCTCGAGGACGACGCCCCGGACGGCGCCTTCTACGCCCGCCTGTGCGAAGCCGTGTGCCGGCTGGTGTCGATGCGGCGCGCGGTGATCTTCCGCTACGACCCGGCGCGGCGGCGCGTGCGCGCCGCCGGCGCGCACGGCATGGAGCTGGGCGACCTCACAAACCTCCACGTTACCGTCGAGCGCTTCCCGGTCGCCCAGCGCGCGCTGGCCGAGGAGCAGGTCCTGGAGATCGACGGTGCCGAGGGCCTCGAGCTGCCGGAGATCTGGCGGCAATTCCTCGCCGGGATGCATACGTTCTGGACCCCGATGTCGGCCGGCGGCCGCTGGGTCGGGGTCATCATCAGCGAGCGTGAGCCCGGCACCCCGCCGGTCAGCGCCGGCGACCGGGCGCTGCTGCTCGCGCTCGGGCGCACCGCCGCGGTCGCCGCGGTCGCCGCGGTCGCCACCAGCCAGAGCGAGAAGGCCAAGCAGCTCGAGCAGCGCATCGACCTGGCCCGCGACATCCACGAGAGTGTGATGCAGCGCCTGTTCGGTGTCTCGCTGGCGCTCGCCTCGGAGGAGCCGCTGGACAGCGAGGCCCAGCGCCGCTGCGCCGGCGAGCTGCAGGCCGCGCTCGGCGAGCTACGGGCCGCGCTGCAGCGCCCGCTCGGACGCGCGCCGCGACCGACGGCGAGCACGCTGGCCGAAGAGCTCGAGCGGCTGGCCGCGGTGCACCCCGATCTGTGCGTGCGGCTGGTGGCCGGCGACCCGCATGAGGTCCCCGACCGACTGCAGGCACTGTGCCAGTCGGTGCTGACCGAGGCGATCCGCAACGCGCACAAGCACGCCCGGCCCACGCGCGTGGACGTATCGGTCACGCACGCCGAGGGTACTTTCGTCATGGAGATCGCCAACGACGGCGTCCCGTCCGCCGGAGGGCGTCGCAACAGCGGCATGGGCCTGCGGCTCGCAGCCCTCGAGGCGCTCGGCTGCGGCGGCGTGGTCGAGTTCGGGCCGCGCGGCGGCGGCTGGCAGGTGCGACTCGTCGTTTCCGACGTCGAGGCGCCGGCGCCCGCTCCCCCGAAGCCGTCCCCGCGACGAGCGGTGGCGGCGCGCGCTGAGGGGCGCCCATGAGCTCGGCCGCCGCCACCGAACCGGCCACAACCGAGCCCGACGGCGAGCGGCGGCTGCGCATCCTGGTCGTCGACGATCACGATGTCGTGCACTGGGGTTTTCGCCTCATGCTCGGCCAGCAGCCGTGGGTCGAGCGCGTGCTCTCGGCACGCACGGGCGCCGAGGCCTTCGCGCTCGGCCGGCGCTACCGACCCCACGTCGCGCTCGTCGACCTGTTCGTCGGCGAGGAGTCCGGGCCGGAGATCGCCGCCCGCCTGCGCGAGGAGGAGCCCCGCCCGCCGAACGTCCTGCTGATCTCCGGCGCGGGGGGCATCTCCTCCAGCGCGGCCCGGGCGGCCGGCGCCGCCGGGTTCGTCTCCAAGGACTGGCCCGCGAGCGACATCGCACGCGCCGTGCGCATGGTCGGGCTCGGCATGACCGTCTTCAAGCCGAGCGCGGCACCCGCGGGGCCGCCCCTGAGCGAGCGCGAGCGCCAGGTCCTGGAGCTGATCGGCTCCGGCGCCACCAACCGCGAGATCGCCGGGGCGCTGTTCCTGAGCCCCCACACGATCAAGGAGCACACCAGCTCGCTGTACCGCAAGCTCGGCGCGCGCAATCGCGCCGAGGCCGTCCAGCTCGCCCAGCGCACGGGAGTGCTGGAGTGATTCTCTGCGTGCGCCGACGCGACTGGTCCCCCCCGGTCGGGGGGTGCTGGGCCGCATATGGTTTGTCCACCGTCCCGACCCCGGCACCCTGAACGGGAGCGCACATGTCCCTTACGGAACTCGCCCCGATCGATCCCTCGCAGTCGCCCATCACCGTCGGCATCGCCGGCGTGGGCCGCGCCGTGCCCCCAGGCCGGCTGTACAACTCCGAGCTGAGCGAGCGCCTCGGCGTCGATGAGGAGTGGATTCGCAAGCGCACCGGGATCCACTCGCGCGGTCGCGCCGACGGGCAACGCGTCAGCGAGCTCTCCACCGACGCCGCGCGGGCCGCGCTCGCCGACGCGGGCGTCGACGCGGCCGACCTGGACCTCGTGCTCGTCGCCACCGTCGCCGCCGACGAGATCACCCCCGCGGCCGCACCCCTCGTGGCGCACGAGATCGGCGCCGAGCGCGCCGGCGCCATCGACATCAACGCGGCGTGCACCGGTTCCCTGTCGGCGCTCGCCCTCGCCTGCGGGCAGATCGAGGCCCGCCGCGCCGAGAAGGTGCTCGTCGTCGGGGCCGAGGTGATGTCCCGGTTCATCGACATGGACGACCGCAGCACCGCGATTCTCTTCGGCGACGGAGCCGGCGCGCTGGTGCTCTCGGCCGGCGGCGGCGGCTGGGTGGGACCGGTCGTGCTCCGCAGCGACGGCGGCTCGCGCGACCTGATCGTCATCCAGCACGGTGGCAACGTGGAGATGAAGGGCCACGAGACCTTCAAGCGGGCGGTCATCGAGATGAGCGCCGCCGGGCTCCAGGCGCTATCGCTCGTGGGCATGGACCCCTCCGAGGTTGACCTGTTCGTCTTTCACCAGGCCAACGCGCGCATCCTGCACGCGGTGACCGAGCGCCTCGAGCTCGAGCCTGACCGCGTGCTGGACTGCATCGCCGAGATCGGCAACACCTCGGCGGCGAGCATCCCGCTCGCGCTCGCCGAGGCCCACGCCCAGGGCCGACTGACCTCAGGCGCCAAGATCCTGCTCGGCGCGATGGGTGCCGGCCTGACCTGGGGCGCGGCGGTGCTGGAGTGGCCGTGAACGATGGCTGCGCCCTGGTCACCGGTGGCTCGCGCGGGATCGGCGCCGCGATCGCCGAGGGTCTGGCCGCCGACGGCTGGCCGGTCGCAATCGTCTACCGCAGCGACGAGCAGGCCGCCGAGCGCACCAGCGCGGCGATCGCCCGGGCCGGAGGACGGGCGCAGATCTACCGTGCCGACGTCACCGACGAGGCCTCGCCGAAGGCCGTCTTCGCCGACGCCGCGCGCGACCTGGGACCGGTGCTCGTGCTCGTGAACAACGCCGGCATCCGCGCCGACAACGTCTCGATGCTGCTCGAGAACGAGGACTGGGACAGCGTGGTGGACACCAACCTCAGCGCGGCCTTCCGCTGGAGCCGGCAGGCGCTGCGCGGGATGGTGCGTTCGCGCTTCGGCCGCATCATCAACATCGCCTCGATCGTCGGCCCGCGCGCCAACGCCGGCCAGGCCAACTACGCCGCAGCCAAGCTCGGCCTGATCGGCCTGACCAAGACGATGGCCGTCGAGGTCGCCCGCCGCGGGGTCACGGTCAACGCGATCGCCCCGGGGCTGATCGAGACCGACATGACCGCGGAGCTGGACGGGACGATGCTCGAGCACGTCCCCGCCCGACGGGCGGGGCAGCCCGAAGAGGTCGCCGCCTGCGCGCGCTTCCTCGCCTCCGAGCAGGCGGGATACGTCACCGGAACCACCGTCTACGTCGACGGGGGTCTGAGCGCATGAGCGGGCAGCGCAACCAGCCGCAGGCCGGCGAGCCGGGCCCCGCGATCAATCCGATTACCATCGATGCAGCTAGAGAAAGGAAACCACGCATATGAGTGCCACCACCGAGGTGGAAGTCCAGGAGTGCGTGTTCGAGTCGCTCGCCACGTTCGGTTCGGACCCGGAGAGCATCACCCGTGAGGCCACCCTCGAGGACCTCGATATCGATTCGCTCGACCTCGCCGAGCTCACGCAGATCGTGGAGGACCGTTTCGGCGTGGAGATCAAGGGCTCGGACGTGGCGACCGTCGTCACGGTCGGCGACGCGATCGACCTGATCGTCAGCCGGCTGCCGTGATCGACGTCGTCGTCACCGGCGTCGGTGCCATCAGCCCGCTCGGAGTCGGGGCCCGCACCCTGCACGAACGCTGGTGCGCGGGCGCGATCGGCATCCAGGGCGGCGAGGCCCCCTGCGCCGACTTCGAGCCCACCGACTTCCTGTCGATCAAGGAGGTTCGGCGCGCCGACCGCTTCACCCAGCTGGCCATCGTCGCCGGCGACGAAGCGCTCGCGGACGCCGGCTGGGAGCGCGGCGAGCTGCCCTACGACCCCAACCGCATCGGCTGCATGATCGGCACCGGCGTGGGCGGCATGATCACGCTCACCAGGGGCCAGGACATGCTGCGCGAGCAGGGCGCCAAGGCGATCCCGCCGCTCGCCATCCCGCTGATGATGAGCAACGCCGGCGCCGCCGCCCTGTCGCTGCGCTATCGGCTCACCGGCCCGAGCTTCAGCGTCGTCTCGGCCTGCGCGGCCGGCTCACACGCCATCGGGACCGCGCTGCGCGCCCTTCAGCACGACGAGGCCGACGCCGTGGTCACCGGCGGCTCTGAGGCCTGCCTGGTCGACCTCGCCCGGGCCGCGTTCGGCGCCCTGCAGGCGCTGTCCCTGAGCGGCATCTCGCGTCCCTTCGACGTGCGTCGCGACGGCTTCGTGATGGGCGAGGGCGCGGCGGTGCTCGTGCTCGAGCGCGCCGACCGCGCCGCCGAACGCGGCGCGCGGGTGCTCGCCAAGGTGCGCGGCTACGGCGCCAGCTCCGACGGCCACCACCTCACCGCGCCGCTCGACGACGGCTCGGGAGCTGCGCGCGCGATCAGCAACGCGCTGCGCGACGCCGGCGTCACCCCCGATGACGTCGATTACGTCAACGCCCACGGCACCTCCACGCCGCTCAACGACCGTGCGGAGACGCTCGCGCTCAAAAGCGCGCTGGGCACCCGCGCCGGCGAGATCCCGGTCTCGTCGACCAAGTCGGCGATCGGCCACCTGCTTGGCGCCGCCGGCGCCGTCGAGGCCGTCGCCACGATCCTGGCCCTGCGCGACCGGGTCGCGCCGCCGACGATCGGCTTCGAGGAGCGCGAGGAGGGCCTGGACCTCGACTACGTGCCGGGGGCCGCGCGCCCGCTGGCCGTCTCCGAGGACCACCAGCCGCTGGCGATCTCGAACTCCTTCGGCTTCGGCGGGCACAACGCCGTGCTCGCGCTAGAGGGAGTCGCCGCGTGACGCTCGCCCTCGTCCCCCGGCCCGACGAGCGCCTGGAGCCGCTCGAGCGCCTGGAGGTCCTGTGCGACCCGGGCTCGCTGCAACTGCTGCGCACCGAAGTGCGCTCACGGCGGATGGGCGAGCGCGCCCGCGCTGGCGACGGCGTGATCGCCGCGCACGGACGCGTGGACGGCAGGCCCATCTACTGTTATGCGCAGGATGCGAGCTTCGCCGGCGGCTCGCTCGGTGAGGTCCACGCCGACAGCGTGGTCGGCGTGATGCGGTTGGCCGGCCGCGCTCGCGTGCCGGTGGTCGGGTTCATCGAGTCCGCCGGCGCGCGCATGCAGGAGGGTCTGGCCGCACTCTCGGGCTACGGGCGCATCTTCCGCGAGCACACCCGGCTCTCGGGCGTGATCCCGCAGATCTCGGTGGTCTGCGGGTCCTCGGCCGGCGGCGGCTGCTACGGCCCGGCGCTCACCGACTTCGTGGTCATGACCAACCACTCGGCCATGTTCCTCACCGGCCCGGCCGTGGTGAACGCGGTGACCGGCGAGAACGTCGACGCGCCGACCCTCGGCGGCCCGCGCGTGCACGAGCGCAACGGGGTCAGCCACCTGCTCGCACCGACCGAGGTCGACGCGGCGCTGCTCGTGCGCGACCTGCTCGACCACCTGCCTCAGCACGCCGGCGAGCCGGTGCAGCGCTGGCCGGTGGTCGACGCCCCCGGATTCGCTCCGGACCTCGGCGTCCCGGCCGAGAGCCGGCGCGTCTACGACGTGCGCGACGTCGCGCGCGCACTGGTCGACGGCGGGCGGCTGCTCGAGGTGAGCCCGCGCTGGGCGCGCAATGTCGTCTGTGCGCTCGCACGCCTGGAGGGCATGTCGGTGGGGATCATCGCCAACCAGCCCAAGTACCTGGGCGGCGTGCTCGACGCCGAGGCCGCCCAGAAGTCCGGCCGGTTCGTGCGCATGTGCAACGCCTTTGGCCTACCGCTGCTGGTGCTCGTCGACACCCCCGGCTTCCTGCCCGGCCAGCGTCAGGAGCAGATCGGCGTGATCCGCCACGGGGCCAAGCTCGTCCACGCCTTCGCCGAGGCGAGCGTGCCGAGCGTGACCGTGATCCTGCGCAAGGCGTTCGGCGGCGCCTTCATCGCGATGAACTCCAAGGAGCTCGGCGCCGACTACGTGTTCGCCTGGCCCCAGGCCCAGCTCGGCGTAATGGGCGCCGAGCAGGCGGTCGGGATCACCCACCGCCGCGAGATCGCCGCCGCCGAGGATCCCGCCGCCACCCAGGCCCAGTTCGCGGCCGAGTATGCCGCCGAGCACCTCGGCGTGGGCGCCGCGGTGGCCGACGGCTTCGTCGATGAGATCATTGCGCCAGCCGAGACCCGCGCCCGCGCCGCCGCGGCCTTCGGGACCCTCGCCGGGATGGCCCGCACGCACCCGGGCACCGGGAACATCCCGTTGTGAGCGATACGCGCCTGGCGTCCGGGACCGGGGTCCCGTTCGACGCGCTGCAGGTTGGCGACGGCTTCCAGGGCCGCGGTCGTACGGTCACCGAGGCCGACGTCGTCGCGTTCGCCGGACTCACCGGTGATTACCACCCCCAGCACACCGACCAGCAGTGGGCGAGCGCGAGCGCCTTCGGCGAGCGCATCGCCCACGGCATGCTCGTGCTCTCCTTCGCCGTCGGCTTGGCCCCGATCGACCCCGAGTACGTGCTCGCGCTGCGCCGCGTCGAGGACGCCGTGTTCAAGCGCCCGGTGCGCCTGGGCGACACGATCCGCCTGGATGGGCAGATCTCCGAGCTCAAGCCACTCAGCGAGGATGCGGGCCTGGTGACCTGGGCGTGGACGATCCGCAACCAGGACGCCGAGCTCGTGATGCGGGCCAAGGTCCAGGTGCTCTGGCGCCGCACCGCGCCCGCCGCCTGACGGCCCACGGGCGCGAATGAAAGACTGACGCGATGCTCGACGGCCGCAAGCTGCTTATCACCGGCGTCCTCAACCGCCACTCGATCGCCTTCCAAACCGCCGCGCTCGCGCAGGAGCTCGGCGCCGAGGTGCTGCTCACCGGCTTCGGGCGCACGCGCCGCATGACCGAGCGCGCCGCCGGCCAGCTCGCGACACCGGTCGAGGTGGTCGAGCTCGACGTCAACAGCGAAGAGGACCTCGCCGCGCTCAAGGGCGAGCTCGAGCAGCGCTGGGGGCGTGTGGACGGCGTCCTGCACGCGATCGCCTACGCTCCCGGCGACGCCCTCGGCGGCGCATTCCTACACACGCCGGCCGAGAGCGCGCTGACCGCGTTTCAGACCAGCGCGTTCTCGCTGAAGGCGGTCAGCGTCGCGCTGCTGCCGCTGCTCGACGGCGGGTCGGTCGTCGGGCTCGACTTCGACGCCCAGGTCGCCTGGCCGATCTACGACTGGATGGGCGTGGCCAAGGCCGCGCTCGAGTCGGTGTCGCGCTATCTGGCGCGCGACCTGGGACCGCGGGGGATCAACGTCAACCTCGTCTCCGCGGGCCCGATCGCCACGCTCGCCGCCGGGGGCATCCCCGGCTTCGAGGGACTCGCGCAAGGCTGGTCGGCGATGTCGCCGCTCGGCTGGGATCAGACCGACCCCGGCCCGGTCGCGAGCGCGATCTGCTTTCTGCTCTCGCCGCACGCGCGCGGGATCACCGGGGAGATCATCCACGTCGACGGCGGCTACCATGCCATCGGCGCTCCCCTGCAGGCCCCCGACCCTCCGGCGTGAGCGAGGTCGCGGTCACCGTCCAGGCCCGAGCGCGGGTGGACGCGGCGACCGCCTTCGACGCGATCGCGCCGGTGGATCTGACGCGGGTCTTTCCGGGAATGGGGCTGGTCCCCGCCGTGGTCAGCGTGCGCGATCAGGTCGGGGATTGGGACCGGGCCGGGCAGACGCGCGTCGCCGTGCTCGCCGACGGCAGCGAGGCGCACGAGGAGCTGACCGCCGTGCAGCGGCCCGAGCACTTCGCCTACAACCTGCGCATCGGCGGCACCCTGGGTCGGGTCGTCCCGACCGCCCAGGGCGCCTGGTGGTTCGCGAGCGCAGACCGGCCGCCGGGCGCCGCCACCGACATCCGCTGGACGTACACCTTCCACCCACGGCCCGGCGCCGGCGTGCTCGTGCGGCTGCTGTTGGTGCCCCTGTGGCGCCGCTACGCGCGGCGGTCGCTCGCGCTCGCCGTCGCCATCGCCGAGGCGTGATGCGGCTGGACGCCTATCTGGCGCGCGTGGGGCTCAACGGCCGCCCGGCGCTCGCCGAGCTGCACCGCGCCCACGCGACCACCATCCCGTTCGAGAACCTCGACCCGCGGCGCGGGCGACCGGTCTCGCTCGCGCTCGAGGACCTGCAGGACAAGCTCGTGGACCGGCGCCGGGGCGGGTACTGCTTCGAGCACAACGTCCTGCTCGCCGCGGCGATGCGCGAGCTCGGCGCCGAGGTCGAGCCCATGCTCGCGCGGGTGCGCCACAGCGTGCCGCCCACGGCCTACGCCGAGCGGCCGCGCTCGCACCTGGTCCTGCGCGTACGCGACGGCGCCGGGGAGTGGCACGCCGATGTCGGGTTCGGCCGCGGGACGCTTCTGGAGCCGATCCCATTCGGCGTCGGCGGTCCCTACGATCAGGGCGGCTGGCAGTTCCGCGTGGTTTCCGACGGCGACGAGCTCGTGCTGCAGAGCTTCGAAGAGGGCGAGTGGGTCGACAACTACGCCTTCCTGCCCCGACCGGTCCCGTTCGTCGACCTGGAGACCAGCAGCTGGTTCACCTGCACCCATCCGAGCTCACCGTTCGTGACCGGCCTGGTCGTCTGCGCCCAGAGCACCGATGGCGTACGCACGACGCTCAGCGACTGGAGCGGCGAGCTGCTGCTCGCGGCCGCCACGCCGGCGGGGATCACCCGCGCCGGCGTGGCCGCGGACGAGCTGGCGAGGCTGCTCGTCGACCGCTTCGGACTACCGGCGGAGCTCAGCTGACCGCGATCGGTGCGAGCTCGGTCACGCGCATCGCGTTGCCCGAGGGGTCGCGGAAGCCGGCGTCGATCCCGTAGGGCCGCTCCTCCGGCTCCTCGCTGAAGACCACGCCGCGCGAGCGCAGCTCCTCGCAGGTCGCACGGCAGTCCTCGGTGGTCAGGAAGACCGTGCCCGCGAAGCCCTTGGCCATCAACGTGCGCACCTGCTCTGCGGTTTCCGCGTCCATCATCGGCGGCCCGGGAATCGCCATGAGCACGATCGAGATGTCCGGCTGGCCGACCGGCCCGACCGTGAGCCAGCGGAAGTTGCCCATCTCGGGCATGGTCACGTCGAGGCGGACCTCCATGCCGAGCTTCTGCGTGTAGAACTGCAGCGCCTCGTCCTGGTCGTGGACCCACAGCTGCGCGGTGGCGATTCGGTAGCTCATCTCGTCCATTCCTTTCTCCGTTGCGGTTCGGGTACCGGAGTCGAGGCTAGAGCTGGCCCTGCGCCCTGTCTTCTCGAAACGTGCGGTGTTGGGGCCGCGCGTAGCGGCGCCAGACACAAGTGGGGATCAGCGCCTGGCTGATCGCCGGTGGGTACCGAGCGCGGTAGGCGGTGGGCGATATGCCGAACATCCTCGAGAAGCTCGTCGTGAACGAGCCCACCGAGGTCAGCCCGACGCTCAGGCAGACCTCGGCCACGGAATGGTCGGTGTTGCGCAGCAGCGCGGCGGCGCGCTCGAGCCGGCGGGTGAGCAGGTACTGGTGCGGTGACTCGCCGAACGCCCGGCGGAACTCGCGACTGAAGTGCGCGGGCGACAGGCCCGCCGCCGCCGCGAGGTCGGCGACGCTGAGCGACTCGAAGTAGCGCGCGTCGGCGAGGTCCTTGGCCCGCAGCAGGTGCCGGGCCGAAGGCACGAAGACGCTCACCTGCGGGCCGGGGAGCGGCGCGCGCGCGAGGCCTGGCGCGCCATCCGCCAGCCGAAGCGCGTGTAGGCGCGCGGCACGCGCTCGGCGCCGGCCACGACCTCTTCGAGCGCGGCGGCGAAACGGCGGATCTCCGACTCCTCGACGACGAGCGCGGGCAACGCCTTGACGACGTTCATCCGGTGGCCGGCAACCTGACAGAGGACGCGGTGGTCGTGGAAGAGCGGCACGGTGATGAGCTGGGCGAACAGCCCGGGCTGGCCGCGCTCGACCGCGGCGAACAGCGAGCGCCCCACGGCGCCGCGCGGCGGGCCGAACTCGATCGCCCACATCAGTCCCTCGCCGCGAACCTCGCGCACGGTCTCGTAGCGGTCGACCAGCGGCCGCGTGAGGGAGAGCAGCAGCTCGCCCATCCGCGCCGCGCGTTCGACGAGCCCCTCGCGCTCGATCACTCGCAGGGTCGCGAGGCCCGCGGCGGCCGCGAGGTCGTTCCCGCCGAAGGTCGATCCGTGGCGCACGCCGCGCTCCATGCCGTCGAACACGGCCGACATCACGGCGCGCGAGACGAGCACCGCGCCGACCGGAACCGCACCGCCTGAGAGCGTCTTGGCCACGCAGACCAGGTCGGGCTCGATCGCCGAGTGCTCGAGCGCGAAGAAGCGGCCGGTGCGCCCCAGGCCGGTCTGCACCTCGTCGCACACGAACAGCGTCCCCGCCGCGCGGCAGCGCTCCTGCACGCCGAGCAGGTAGCCCGCCGGCGCCAGGTGCACGCCCTTGCCCTGGATCGGCTCGAGCACGACGGCGGCGACGTCGCCCGCGCCGAGCTCGCGCTCGATCGCCCCCAGATCGCCCCACGGCACCGCGACGCACCCCGGCAGCAGCGGGCCGAAGCCCTTGCGGAACTCCTCGCACCCGTTGATCGACAGCGACCCGAGCGTGAGCCCGTGGAAGGCGTGCTCGGCGAACAGCACGCGCGGGCGCCCGGTCGCGGCGCGGGCGAGCTTGATCGCCCCCTCGACGGCCTCGGTGCCGCTGTTGGCGGTCACCATCGCCTCCAGGCGCGCCGGCGCGCGCTGGACCAGTTGCTCGGCGAGCACCCCGGTCAGCAACGTAACCCCGAGCTGGGGCAGGTTGGCGGTGCGCGCGCTCAGCGTCGCGTGGATCGCCTCCTGCACCTCCGGGTGGCCGCGGCCGATCGCGAACACCCCGTAGCCGCACAGCAGGTCCAGGTAGCGCTGGCCGTCGGCGTCGATCAGGTGGGCCCCCTCGCCGCGCACCCACCGGCGGTCGAAGCCGAGCGTGCGCACGATGCGCCCGAGTTGGGGGTTCAGGTAGCGGTCGTTGAGGGCCATCTCCTCGCCGGCACGGCCAGCGAGGATCTCGGCGACGGTCGGGACGGTCACGGGCGTAAGCGTAGGGCCGTTTGCCCGCCCACGCCGACGGGCAGCGGTTAATGGCCAACCCGAACAAGGAGGACACCGATGACCGACTCGAAGATCGACGAGGCCAAGGGCCGTGCCAAGGAGGCCGCGGGTGCGCTGACCGACGACGAGCGGCTGCGTCGCGAGGGCAAGGTCGACCGCGCCACGTCCTCGGTCAAGGACAAGATCGACGACGCCGCCGACAAGGTCAGGAAGGCGGTACGCGGAGGCTGAGGCGTGGCCGCGGCCCCGGCCACGGCAGCGGCCGCTGCACCAGGGCGGCCAGCTTCCGGCCGGCGCGCTGAGCGGGGAGCTCGACGCAGGCGCGCAGCGCCGCCGCGGCGAGGAATGCTCCCGACCAGACCATCGCGATGACCAGCGCGCCCGGGAGGTGGCCCCACAGCAGGTGCGCGAGCGCGAGCAGCACCAGGCCATGCACCAGATACAGGCTGTACGACAACCGCCCGGCGAGTTGTAAGGGCGCCACGCCGAGCACTCGCCGGGCACGGCGCGAACCCTGGGCGACGACGATCAGCAGCCCCGCGCCGAGCATCGCCGTCCCCGTCTGCAGCGCCTCGGCCCAGATGCCGGTCAGCGGCGTGGGCACGACCCACAGCGAAAACGTGAACAGCAGCACCCCAACGACCAGGGCCAGAATCCGCACCAAGGTTGGCGCGCGCTCGAATCCAGCGCGTATCGCCACGCGACGGCGCGCGAGCGCGATCCCCAGCACGAATGCCGACGCGTAGGCGATGGTGCTGCCATAGGAGTCCATCCCGATCTGGCGGTACAGCTGCTGGAACTCGAAGCCGCCGATGAGCAGCCCCGCGCACAGCGCCCCGGTGAGCAGCACGCCGCGGCCGCGCGCGAGCAGCAGCAGCAGCGGGAACACGAGCGAGATGCGCATCTCGTGCACGAGCGACCACAGGACGGGATCCAGCGCGTTGGCCGGGAAGTCGCCGAGCATCTCGGCGTGCGAGACGAGCAGCGATCCGGTGGGGACCAGCTTCCACTGCCCGTTGAACCACCCGCCCAGTGCGGCCACGTCGTGCCCGTGCCAGGCGGCGACGAGCGGGACCGCGAGCAGGACCGCCGTGGCGTAGGGCAGGTACAGGCGGCAGAGCCGGCTGGCCAAGAAGGCGCGGTATCCGAGCCGTCCCTCCCGGTCGGCACGCTCGAACGGCAGCGACAGGACGAAGCCACTGAGCACGAAGAAGAGGATCACCGACTGCGAGCCCGCATAGATGATCGCCAGCGGGGAGTGCTCGAGGGTGCGCAACAAATCCCCCGGCCCCTGGTTCGAACCGATCACAGGCGAGATCAGGCTCGTGTGGTAGAGCATCACGCTGATCGCCGCCAGGCCGCGGAGCGCGTCGAGCTCGGGCAGCCTCCCGCCCGAGCGGGAGGAGGCGCCGGTAGGCGGGCGAGGCGGGTGCAGAGCGGCAGGGCGGAGCAAGGAAGACCGCGACGGTAGCTGCCCGTTGCTAACGCGTTACTAACTTCAGCTAATACGTTGCTAACGTATGGCAGGCGCGCGCGGGCCTGGGCCGACGGGCCCGCGCGCCGCCCTAACCTCGGGGTGGACGGATGTTCGACCCACGGTCGTAACATTTGAAACGAACCGGGGTTACCCTCTCTGAACGCCCCCACGGATGAGGGCGGGACGAGAAAGGAGCCTCATGTCCAGCCACTCCGCCCCCGCGGCTCCACGCCCCGGGCTGCACCTCCCCGGAGTCTCGACGCAGGCACTGTTCAAGCGCCAGCTGGCGCGTTACCCGACCAGCCGCGCGCGCTACGCCTACCTGGCGATCATCGTCGTCGCCACCGTCTGCCTCTACTACCAGCTGTACGTCGTCAGCTCGGTGAGCACGATCGTGCTGGCCAAGCTCAACATGTCGTTCCTGTTCTTCGTGACGATGCTCGGCATCGCCAACGCGATCGGCGCGTGCGCGTCGATCTTCGCCGGCCTGGCCGACCGTTGGGGGCGGGCCAACCTCGTCGCCTATGGGCTCGGAGTGACCGCCCTGCTCACGCTGGTGGCGATCCCGCTCTCACGCAGCGAGTGGTCCTTCTCGGTCTTCTTCTGCATGCTCGGGTTCGTCGAGGGCATCGTGCTCGTCGCCACACCGGCGCTCGTGCGCGACTTCTCCCCACAGCTCGGGCGCGCGTCGGCGATGGGCTTCTGGACCCTCGGGCCGGTGGTCGGCTCGCTGATCGTCACGGTCGTGGCCAACCACAGCCTGTCGACCTACCACACCTGGCAGAGCCAGTTCGTCATCTGCGGGATCGTCAGCGTGATCGTCTTCGCGATCGCCCTGCTCGGCCTGCGCGAGCTCTCGCCCAAGCTGCGCGATCAGACGATGGTCACGCTGCGCGACCGTGCGCTGATCGAGCTGCACGCCCGCCGAGGCGACGTCCGCCACGAGCAGGGCGGCTCGGCCTTCCGCCATGTCGGGCGGCCGCGAGTGCTCGGCTCGGCGCTGGGCATCTCGATCTTCCTGGTCATCTACTTCACGATGGTGACGTTCATCGTCGTGCTGTTCGGCACGCTGTTCGACTACTCTCCCGGCCGCGCCAACGGGCTGGGGAGCTGGTACTGGGGGATCGACGCGATCACGCTGGTCGCCGTGGGGCTGCTCTCGGACCGACTCGCGGTGCGCAAGCCGTTCATGGTCATCGGCGCCGTGGGGACGATCGTCATGACGATCCTGTTCCTGCACACGTTCACCCACCCGCACACCAGCTACGGCACCTTCCAAGCGATCATCATCCCGCTGTCGGCCTTCCAGGCGATCGCCTACGCCCCGTGGATGGCGAGCTTCACCGAGACCGTGGAGGACCTGCACCCATCGCTCACCGCCGTCGGCCTGGCCGTGTGGGGCTGGATCATCCGGATGGTCGTGTTCGCCACCTACCTGGTGCTGCCACACGTCATCTCGAGCATGAACACGCTCGTCAAGGACGGCCCGGTCGTCACCTCGCTGGCCACCACCAAGGCGCGCCTCGCCGCCCAGGCCGCGCACCTGAAGGGAGCGGGCGCCGCGCTGCAGGCCCACGCCGCGACCCTCACGCACGCGCAGCTGCTCGCTCAGCAGACCGCGCTGGCCACACACGCCGCGCATCTGAAGGCGGCCGGCGCCGCGCTGGAGGCCAAGGCCACGCCCCTGGCGGGGACGATCGCCAAGGTCCAGCACGCGTCGGGCAGCGCCCCACACCAGTGGCAGCACTGGTTCTGGGTCGCGGTCGTCTGCCAGGTGGCGTTCCTGCCGTTCATCGCGATGATGCGTGGGCGCTGGAGCCCGCGAGCGGCACGCGCCGACGCCGAGCGCCACGACGAGAAGATGCGCGGCGAGCTCGAGCGTCTGGCGCCCGACGTGACCGCCTGAGGACGCCCGCTCAGCCGGCGTGCTAGTACGGGGCGGTGACCCCCTGGGACATCGCCCCGGACCGGCTGGCCGCGCTCACCGGCGAGCAGGACGGGCGCCTGGCCGGGCTCGTCGTCGAGCGCGAGCGCCGGCTGGCGCCTGCACGGCTGTGGGTGCTCGAGCTGCACGACGGCGAGGTCGCGCTCCACGACGAGGATGCCACCGAGCGCGCCGCGATCGGCGAGGTTCGTACCGACCGCCAGGGCTCGAACGGATTTCGCCTCCAGCTCGAAGGCCGCGTGCATCTGCTGCACGGCTTTCACCCCCGCAACGCCCGCGAGGCGGCGGCCGCCGAGCCGCTGGCCGAGCGCCACCGGGCACTGCGGCTCGTCCCCCGGCCACCGGAGATGACCGACCGCCAGTACCGGCGGATCACCGGCAACCGCCGCGCCCAGCAGCTGCTCTGGCGCGAGCTGTGGCTGGCCGCGCTCGCGCAGGCGGGAGCGCGAACGGACTGATCAGGCCGAGCCGGCGGCCGCCGGACGCAGCGCGAAGGCCTCGGCGAGCAGCTCGTACGAGCGCCGGCGCGCCCCGTGGTCGAAGGTGATCGTCACGATCAACAGCTCATCGGCGCCGTACTCGGCGGCGAGCGCGTCCAGCCCCTCGCGCACCCGCTCGGGCGAGCCGACGATCCCCCGCCGGCCCACGCCGCCCCCGCGACCGTGCTCCTCCAGGAAGGGCAGCGCGCGCTCGGGGGTGGGCACGGGAATGAGCTGACCCCGATGCAGCAGGGCTCGGGCCATGCGCGCGCTGGAGGCGATGCGCTGCGCCTCCTCATCGCTGTCGGCGCAGATGACCCACGCGCAGACGGCGACGTACGCGTCGCCCTGGCAGCGCTCGCGGTAGCGCGCGGCGATCTCGGCACCGCCGGGGTTGATGAAGTCCGCGTACGCGTACGGCAGCCCGAGCTCGGCGGCCCAGATCCCGCTCTGCGGCGAGGAGCCCAGCAGCCACGGCGCGGGCCGCTCCGGACGCCCGGGCAGCAGCGGCGCCAGGCGCGCGAACGGGTGCTCGGCGGGCAGGTTGTCGTCGAGGTAGGCGAGCAGCTCGGCGAGCTGCTGGGGAAAGTCGTCGGGCGCCGCCTGGCGGCGGTCGCGCTGCAGCGCGAAGCCGGCGAGCGGATCGGTGCCGAGCGCCCGGCCGAGGCCCAGATCGATCCGCCCCGGGAACAGCCCCGCGAGCACGCTGAACGTCTCGGCCACCTTCAGCGGGCTGTAGTGCGGCAGCATGACCCCACCGCTACCCACGCGCAGGTGCTCGGTGGCGGCGGCGATCGGCCCGATCAGTGCCTCCGGGCTCGGACCGGCGAGCATCGGCGTGGAGTGGTGCTCGGCCACCCAATAGCGGTCGTAGCCGAGCGAATCGGTCAGGCGCGCGAGGTCGATCGTGTGGCGCAGCGCCTCCGAGCCGTTCGAGCCCTCGGAGATGGGCGACTGGTCCAGAACGCCGACGCGCACCCTGCCAGGATAAGGAGAACAGGCGAGGGGCCCGGCTCGCCGACTTCGTGCGCCACCCTCGGAGGAGCCTATGAACGACTTGCGCTTCGGAATCCACGCCGGTCAGCAGAACGCCGACTTTGAGAGCTACCTGGAGCTGTGGCGGTCCGCCGAGGAGGTCGGGCTGGACTGGGCCTCCGTCTTCGACCACTTCATGCCGATCCAGGCCGACCCCACCGGCCCCTGCTTCGAGGGCATGACCCTGCTCGCGGCGATGGCGGCGCACACCGAGCGCCTGCGCTGCGGGATCATCGTCACCGGCGTGACCTACCGCCATCCGGCGGTGCTCGCCAACATGGCCGTCACGATCGACCACATCTCGGGCGGGCGGCTCGAACTCGGGATCGGCGCGGCCTGGTACGGCCTCGAGCACGAGCAGTACGGGGTCCCGATGCCGCGCCTGGGCATCCGCTTCGACATGCTCGACGAGCAGGCGCGGATCCTCAAGTTGCTCTGGAGTCAGGAGCGCAGCAACTACCAGGGAGCCCACTTCACGCTCACCGACGCGATGTGCGAGCCGGGGCCGCTGCAGCCGACGATCCCGCTCTGGGTGGGCGGGTCCGGGGAGAAGCGCACGCTGCGCGTCGTCGCCGAGTCGGGCGACGGCTGGAACACGTTCCTGATGCCCGAGGAGGACTTCGACCGCAAGCTCGCCGCGCTCGCCGGCCACTGCGCGGACTTCGGGCGCGACCCCGCCGAGATCCGCATCGGTCTGGTCGTCCGGACGGTGCTGCGCGAGAGCGAGAAGGAGGCGCGCGAGGCGGCCAACGAGCTCGCGCGGCGGATGAACACCGACCCCGCGGCGATATGGAACCAGGACGCGATCGTCGGGACGCCGGAGATGTTCGCCGAGCGCCTGGAGCCGATGCGCCGCCGAGGCGTTGGTGACTTCCTGATGATGTCTCGCCCGCCGGGCGACCGCCAGACGATGGAGGCGCTCGCGCGCGAGGTGGCACCGGAGATGCGCCGGCTGGCCGCCGTCTGAGCGCGCTCAGGACAGGAGCGCGGGCTGGTCGAGCAGCTCGCCGACACGGGCTAGGAAGCGTCCGGCCTGGGCGGCGTCCAGCGCGCGCCGGTCGACCGTGAGCGTGCACCAGGCGCTCGGCGCGGGACGCTCGCGCACGGCCCCGGCGGCGAGCACGGCGACCTGCCCGGGCTCGACCAGCACCCGCACCCGATCGACCGCGCACAGGCTCGGCCCGTGCACGGTGAACGTCCCCCCCGCGAACGCCGGCGGCTCGAGCGACCCGGCGCGGGCACCGGCGGCGATCGCCGCCCGCCGGGCCGCGATCGCGCCGAGGTCGTGCGCGTCGGCGTCGAACAGCGTCGGCAGGGCCACGCCGTCGTCGGTCGCCACCGCCACGGCGATGTTCACTCGCTCGTGGCACAGCACGCGCGCGTCACGGTAGGTCGCGTTCAGGCGCGGATGCTCGCGCAGCGCCCGCGCACAGGCGGCGATCAGCAGGTCGTCGGGATCGAGGCCCCGCGCGAGCGCGGAGCCCAGGTCGACGAGGAGCTCGAGCGTGATGTCCGGGATCGTCGCCCGCGACTCGGCCGCGCGCCGGGCGGCAACCTGCTGGCCGCGGGTGAGCTCCACCTCGGTCGCGCCGCCGCGAGCGGTGTGCACCGGCTGCGCCTCGGCCATTCGGGGATTATCGCCCGTGCGGGCGACGGGGCCCGGTGGATCGCGCCCGATCCCCCAATCGAGCGCGACCCCCTTCACCAGGTCCCCGACGCAGAGATCGACGGGCCGCGCGGGTGCGCCCCGCTCAGCACCTCCGCCGCCCCACCCAGGGCTCGGCCGGCCCCCCGGTCGCCGGAACGGTGGTCCCTCGTTCCGCTGTCCGTGGCTGCGCCATGGGAGAACCGTGCCCGCCCAGCGTTGCCACAACGCTGCGCGGA
>DATAWZ010000073.1:0-37472 GCA_036266975.1 Solirubrobacteraceae bacterium | reverse complement strand
T
Source organism: Solirubrobacteraceae bacterium (assembly GCA_036266975.1). Classification (GTDB taxonomy): domain Bacteria; phylum Actinomycetota; class Thermoleophilia; order Solirubrobacterales; family Solirubrobacteraceae; genus DATAWZ01. Next base: position 37,471 of record DATAWZ010000073.1, on the reverse strand, counting down.
AGGAGATCAGGCGCTCGGCGAGCGCGCGCTCGTCCATCGTCATCCCACCGTGGTCTTCGGGGGCGGGGGTGTGATGCAGCCGAATCCGCCGTCGGGCGTCTCGACCGTCCGCGGGGCCTTGGCCGGGTTACGCCCGAGGGCTCGAGCGACCAGGTTGAAGGCCGGTCGGGCACTGCAGTCGGGCGCGATCAGCCCGCTGTCCCAGGTGACGATGCCGGGGCGCTTGCGCGCCTGCGCGAGCGTGGTGCGGATCCGCCAGTGGTAGTAGTAGACGCGGGTGATGCGGGGGCTGTAGTGCATCAGCTTCAGCAGCCGTGCGGCGGCCCGGGCCGCATAGGCGGTGCCCCGCACGATGAAACGGTGCGCCGCGCGATCGTAGCGCCAGACCAGCCCGCCGGTCTCGGTGAACCAGACGTCACCGTGCACGAGCCGCAGCAGCTCGGCGGTGCGGGTGTGCCCGCCGCCGTTGACGTCGAAGTAGTTGTGCAGCCCCCACAGCCGCGGGTGGTGGGCGTACGGCAGGAATCGCCTCAGCCAGGAGACCATGTTCGACTGGTCGAGCACGTCGGCGGCGGTCACCGAGCACTTCGGGCACGCCGCCTGCAGGGCGTTGAAGTACTCGGCGGCCACCCGGGGATGGGCGGCGGTCGGCTCGGGGTAGTGGTTCTCCTCGTCCCAGGGCGTGTAGTCGCGGACCGTCGGATACAGCTTCAGGAAGCGCTTGATCTGGCGCTGGTAGCTCGCGAGCGAGGGCAGCTCCTTGGGGTGCAGTTCTGAGTGGTCGAAGGTGATCAGCGGCTGCACGCGGTCGAGCGCCGCCGCGGCCAGCCAGGCGTTCAGCTCGACGATCTCGCTGGGGTGGGTCAGCACGTCCCAGGGGACCACGTAGCGCGCGACCTTGATGCCCAGCCACTTCACGCGCGGGTCCAGGAAGGTCTGGGGCGAATCGTCCGAGAGCCCGAACAGCGGGCTACGCGCCGCCGCCCGCGCGATCGGCGCCGGCCGGTTCCCGCGCGCCGAGGTCGAGGTGCTCGCGCAGGCCTGCAACAGCAGTGACGCTTGCGCGAGCAGGACGGCGAGAGTCCTCGCTCGCCGTCGGATCGTGGACATCGATTCCAGCCTAGCGAGCGCGTGCGCCCGCGACGCCGGTCAGCCGGCGGCGACCTTCAGGAACGCCTCGTAGCGGCGCATGTCGCGCTCGGCCCGGCGGCGTTCCTCGGAGCCCTCGGCGGCCCGCTCGGCCGCGTGCCGGGCGTCGCTGACGCGTCCCTCCAGATCGGAGCGGTTCAGCGTGCCCGGCTCGATCGCCTCCTCCACGAGCAGCAACGCGTGGTTGTCGACGAACTGCAGGTAACCCTCGGCCTGGGCCAGCCGCACGATCTCGCTCTCGGAGCGGTAGAGCCGCAGCTCGGTGGGCTCGAGGGTCGCGAGGATCGGCTGATGGCCGGCCAGGATGCCGATCGAGCCCACGGTGGTGATCGTGGAGAGCATCTCGATCTCCTCGTTGAAGACCTCACCCTCGGGGGTGAGCACCTCGGCGATGAAACGGCGGCGGGCCATGGTGCGCTAGCCGCGAGCGTCGGCGACGACGTCGTCGATTGTGCCCTTCAGGAAGAAGGCGCGCTCGGGCACGTCATCGTGCTTTCCCTCGAGGATCTCGTTGAAGCCGCGAATCGACTCCGCGATCGGCACGTAGACCCCGGGGGTCCCGGTGAACTGCTCGGCCACATGGAAGGGCTGCGAGAGGAAGCGCTCGATCTTGCGCGCCCGCTGCACGACGATCTTGTCCTCGTCGGAGAGCTCGTCGATCCCGAGGATCGCGATGATGTCCTGCAGCTCCTTGTAGCGCTGGAGGACCTGCTTGACCGCGTTGGCCACGCGGAAGTGCTCCTCGCCGAGGATGTCCGGCTTGAGGATGGTCGAGGTCGAGTCGAGCGGGTCCACCGCCGGATAGATGCCCTTCTCGGCGATCGACCGCGACAGGGTCGTGGTCGCGTTGAGGTGGGCGAACACCGACGCCGGCGCCGGGTCGGTGAGGTCGTCGGCGGGCACGTAGATCGCCTGGATCGAGGTGACCGAGCCCTGGCGCGTGGAGGTGATGCGCTCCTGGAGCTGACCCATCTCGGTCTCCAGGGTGGGCTGGTAGCCGACCTGGGAGGGCATGCGCCCGAGCAGGGCGGACACCTCCGAGCCGGCCTGCACGAACCGGAAGATGTTGTCGATGAACAGCAGCACGTCCTGGCCCTGATCGCGGAAGTACTCGGCCATGGTCAGGCCCGAGAGCGCGACGCGCATGCGGGCGCCGGGCGGCTCGTTCATCTGCCCGAAGACGAGCATCGTCTTCTCGAGGACCCCGGACTCCTTCATCTCCAGCCACAGGTCGTTGCCCTCGCGCGAACGCTCCCCCACCCCGCAGAAGGCCGACAGGCCGCCGTGCTCCTTGGCCAGGTTGTGGATCAGCTCCTGGATGATCACCGTCTTGCCGACGCCGGCGCCGCCGAACAGGCCGACCTTGCCGCCCTTGGCGTAGGGCGCGAGCAGGTCGACGACCTTGATGCCCGTCTCGAACATCTCAGTGGTCGGGCTGAGGTCCTCCACGCGCGGGACCTCTTGGTGGATCCCGCGGCGCTCGACCCCTTCGGGCAGGTCCGCGCCAAGGTCGATCGGCTCGCCGAGCAGGTTGAAGATGCGCCCGAGCGTGACCTCGCCGACCGGCACGGTGATCGGGCCGCCGGTGTCGAGCACCTCGGTGCCGCGCGCAAGGCCGTCGGTGGTGTCCATGGCGACCGCGCGGACGCGGTCGTCGCCGAGGTGCTGCTGCACCTCGCAGACGAGCAGCTCGTCGCCCGAGCCACTGATCCCCTCGGGCTCCTCGTCAGCGGCCGCCCGCGGTCGCTTGATCGTGATCGCGTGGTTGATCTCGGGCAGGCGGTCGGGGAACACGGCCTCGATGACGACGCCTTGCACCTCCTCGATGCGCCCGATGTTCTTAGTGGCGGTTGCTGCTTCCATCGTGCAGGTCTCCTTTCAGAGGGTGGCGCAGCCGGCCGTCAGGCCGGCGAGCCGGGCCCCTCTCACATTCCCCAAGTGGGTGACGCAGCCGGCGAGCCGGGCCCTCTCCCGTTCGGCATCAGCTGAGGCCCTCGGCGCCGGCGACAACCTCCATGATCTCCTGGGTGATCTCGGCCTGACGGGCGCGGTTCATCTCGAGTGTCAGGTCCTGGATCAGATCTCCGGCGTTCTCGGACGCGTTGCGCATCGCGGTCATGCGCGCGCCGAGCTCGGAGGCGGTCGATTCCAGCAGCGCCCGGTAGATCGAGATCTCGACGTAGTCGGGGACCAAGCGCTGCAGGATCAACTGGGGGTCAGGCTCGTACTCGACGAGTGCCCGAGCCCCCTTCTTCTCCTCACCGCCCTCCTCGGACTCCTCGCCGAGGATCGTGGCGTGGGCCAGGGGGAGCAGCGTCTCGCGCGTCACCCGCTGGGTGAGCGGCGAGATGTATCCGTTGTAGAAGACCTCGACGCGGTCGACCTGGCCGTCGATGTACGCGGTCATCAGGTCGTCGGCGATCGAGCGCGCGTCGGCAAACGACGGCCGTTCGGTGAAGCCCGTGTAGCCGCCGGCGACCTCGCGCCCGCGGAAGGTGAGCGAGGAGACGCCACGCCGCCCGGAGGCGTACCAGCGCAGTTCCTTGCCCTCGCCGCTGAGCTCGTCGCCGGTGCGGATGCCGGCACGGATGATCTGGCTGTTGAAGGCGCCGGCGAGCCCACGGTCGGCGGTCATCAGCAGCAGCCCGATCTTGCGCTCGCTCTCGTGCTCGGCGAGCAGCGGCAGCCGCTGGACCTCGGCGGCGCCCGCCGCGTCGGCGGCCTGCCGCGTCATCCGCCGCAGGGCGTCCGCGTAGGGCCGCAGCTCGGCGATGCGCTGCTCGGCCCGACGCAGGCGGGCGGCGGCGACCATCTCCATCGCCCGCGTGATCTTGCGGATGTTCTGGACCGAGGCGATCCGGTTCTTGACGTCGCGCTGCGAGGGCATGGCGCGCGGCCTAGGCGGCCTTGGCCTCCTCGAGCGCTTGGCCCTCCTCGTCGAGGTCGTAGCCGAAGTCCTGCGCGAACTGCTTGATCGCGCCTTCGAGCGAGCTCTGGGTCTCGTCCGACCAGTCGCCGCCCTTGATCTTGTCCAGGACGTCTCGGTGCTGGGCGTGCACGCGCTCGAGCAGCGAGGCGAGGAACTCGGGGACGCGGTCGACCGTGATGCGGTCGACGTAGCCGTTGGTGGCCGCGTACACCTGGACGACCTGATCCTCGACCGCCAGCGGCTCGCGCTCGCCCTGGTTGAGCGCCCGGACCAGCCGCTCGCCTCGCGCCAGCGTGCGCTGGGTGTCGGCGTCGAGGTCCGAGCCGAACTGGGCGAACGCCTCCAGGTCGCGGTACTGGGAGAGCTCGAGCTTGATCCGCCCGGCGACCTTCTTCATCGGTCCGATCTGGGCGTTGCCGCCTACGCGGGACACCGAGATGCCGACGTTGATCGCCGGTCGCACGCCCGAGTAGAACAGCCGCGGCTCGAGGAAGATCTGCCCGTCGGTGATCGAGATCACGTTGGTCGGGATGTACGCGGACACGTCGCCCGCCTGCGTCTCGATGACCGGCAGCGCGGTGAGCGAGCCGCCGCCGAGGTCGTCGTTGAGCTTGACCGCGCGCTCGAGCAGCCGTGAATGCAGGTAGAAGACGTCACCCGGGTAGGCCTCGCGGCCCGGCGGGCGGCGCAGCAGCAGCGACATCTGCCGGTAGGCGTACGCGTGCTTGGTCAGGTCGTCGTAGACGCACAGTGCGTGGCCGCCGTTGTAGAGGAAGTGCTCGGCCATCGCGCAGCCCGCGTAGGGCGCCATGAACTTGATCGGCGCGGCCTCGTCGGCCGAGGCGGCCACGATGATCGTGTTGTCCATCGCGCCGGCGTCGGTGAGCGTCTGCGCAAGCGCGACGACGGTCGACATGCGCTGGCCGATGGCCACGTACACCGACACCACGCCGGTGTCGCGGTTGTTGATGATCGTGTCGATCGCGATCGCCGTCTTGCCCGTCTGCCGGTCGCCGATGATCAGCTCGCGCTGGCCGCGGCCGATCGGGATCATCGCGTCGATCGCCTTCAGCCCGGTCTGCATCGGCTCCTTCACCGGCTGGCGCTGGACGACGCCCGGGGCCTTGAACTCGGCCGGGCGCATCTCGCTGGTGTGGATCTCGCCCTTGCCGTCGAGCGGTCGCCCGAGCGGGTCGACGATGCGGCCGAGTAACGCCTCGCCGACGGGGATCTCCAGCAGGCGCCCGGTGCGCTTGACGGTGTCGCCCTCGCTGATGTGCTCCCACTCGCCGAACAGCACGGCGCCCACGTTGTCGGACTCGAGGTTGAGCGCCAGCCCGGTCACGTCGTGCGGCAGGTCGAGCATTTCGAACGACATGCAGTTCTCCAGGCCGTGCACGCGCGCGATGCCGTCAGCGACGGACAGGACGGTGCCGACCTCGGTGAGCTCGGCCTGGCCGGCGTCGAGGCCCTCGATCCGGCTCTTGAGAATGCTGGTGATCTCGTCGGGGTTGATCTGCACTTTTCGAAGGCTCCTTAGGGGAGAAAAACTCAGCGGCGAGGGGCCCGGCTCGCCGCCCTCACGGGCGGCTGCGCCACCCTCTCAGGCCGCGCGGGCGACCTGCTTGCGTAGACGTTCCAAACGGTTGCGGATCGAGGCGTCGAGGATCGAGTTGCCGACGCGCAGGATGATGCCGCCGAGGATCTCCGGCTCGACCTCGCTGGACAGCTGCACCCGACGGCCGGTCCGCTGGCCGATCTGCTCGCCGATGGCGCGCGTGGTCGCCTCGTCGAGCACCACGGCGCTGGTGATGTGCACGGGCAGCAGCTGGTTCTCGGCCTCCCACAGCTCCTCGAACGCCGCGCGCACCCGGAAGAGCACCGGCATGCGGTGGTTCTCGATCAGCAGCTCGAGGAAGTTGATGATGATCGGCTCGGCGCCGGTCACCGCCTTGTGCAGGCCGTCCTTCTTCTCCTGCGTGGAGCAGTAGGGCGAGAAGAAGAAGACCGCGACCTGCCGGTTCTCGCGCAGCAGGTCGGTGAACTGGCCGAGCTGCTCGCGCGCCACGTCGAGCTTGCCCGTCTCCCGGGCAACCTCGAAGAGCGAGCGACTGTAGACGGCGGCCAGTTCTTCCATCGCTAGTTGCTACTCGAGAGCGAGGACAGGTCGATCTCGCCGATCGCCTCCTCGACGAGGCGGCGCTGGTCCTCGCCGGTGAGCGTCTTGCGCGTGACCTTCTCGGTGGCGAGGATCGTCAGGTCCGCGACCTGGTTGCGGATCTCCTGCAGCGCCCGCGCGGTGGCCGCCTCGATGTCGCGCTCGGCGCGCTCGACCAGCTCGCGGGCCCGCTCGCGAGCCGCCTCGGTGCTCTCGGCCTCGTGTGACTTGGCCGCGTCACGCGCGCGCTGGACGATCTCGTCGGCCTGATCGCGCGCCTCCTTCAGCCGCTCGCGGTACTCGGAGAGCACCTTCTCGGCCTCCTCGCGCGTCGCCGTCGCGGTGTCGATCTCCGTGTTGATCGCGTTGGCACGGTCGTCGAGCGCCGCGGTGATGCGCGGGAACACCCACTTCACGAGCACGGCCAGCGAGATCGCGAAGACGACCAGGATCCACACCATCAAACCCACGTTGGGCTTGATGAGGAAGTTGTTGCTGCTGCTGTCGGCGGCGATCAGCATGACCAGCTCCTACAGGAAGAAGGCGATGAAGCCGCCGACCAGGCCGTAGAAGAAGCACGCCTCGGTGAGCGCGAAGCCGAGCCACTGGATCGCGGTGATCTCGTCACGCATCTCAGGCTGACGGGTGATCGCCTCGATCACCTTGCCGAACAGCATGCCGATGCCCGCGCCGGCGCCCGCCGCGCCGCCTCCGGCGCCGGCGCCGAGGCCGATGGCCTCGCCGGCCTTCTTGCCGTAGGTGGTGACGTCCACCGCTGCGCCGAGCAGCGGGTGAATCATGATGCCGTATATGAGTGCCAGCATTGGTGAAAGGGCTCCTTGTGGGACTAGTGACCGGAGACGGCTCCGCCCAAGTAGATGGCGGTCAAGATGGCGAAGATGAAGGCCTGCAGGCCCGCGATCAGCACGCATTCGAACAGGAAGATCGCGATGCCGAGCGGAAGGGTGAACCAGCCGAGGAACTGAAGTCCAAGCAGCACCGACAGGTCGCCGGCCATGAACGCGATCAGCAGGTGCCCGGCCATCAGGTTCGCCCACAGCCGGATCGTGAGCGAGATCAGACGCAGGAAGTTCGACGTCACCTCGAGCGGGAAGATGAAGTACCGCATCCCGCCCGACACGCCCGGGGGCATGAGGCCCTTCAGGTACCCGATCGGCCCGCTGTGGCGGATGCCCTCCGTCGTGTACGAGATGAAGACGATCAAGGCCAGGACAAGCGGGACGGAGAGGTTGGTCGTCGCCGCGTAGATCTGGAACGAGGGGATGTGAGCGCCGAAGAGGTTGAACTTCTCCGCGGAGTCGACCGGCAGCGGGATGTAGCCGATGACGTTGGACACGAGGATGAACACGAACAGGGTGAAGATGACCGGGAACCATTTCTTGGCCATCTTCTCGTCCATGTTGTCCTGCGACATGCCGCGCGTCAGGTTGTACATCCACTCCAGCGCGACCTGCCAACGGCCGGGGCGCCGGCTCATGTGGCGGGAGAGGTAGAGCAGGAAGCCGAGCGTGATGACGGCGGCGACCACCACGTACAGCACGCCCTTGTTGAAGTCGATCGGCCCGACCTTGAACCACGTGTCGAGCTTGAACTCGTCGACCGGCGAGAACGGGTTGAGCGCGCGCGTCACCGAGACGTTCTTGTGGCCCTTGATGCCGTAGATGACGCCGAAGACGATCAGCCCGAAGACGTAGAAGCCGGCGACCGCGCGGATCGCGTTTCGCCGGGCGTTCGGGTTGGGCGTCGGGCTCGCGGGGGCGCTTGCGACCGCGCTCATCGGACCCCCACCTTGCGCTCCTGCTCACGCTGCTTGCCGACGATCAGCCGGATGACGAAGCCGATGGTGTAGGCGCCGAGGATGATCAGCGCCGCGGTGAGCCCGTCCTTGCGGGCGTCGCCGACGCCGGCGCCGACGATCGCGCCGGCGAGCAGCCAGGTCCGACCGAAGGCCTCGCCGAGGTTGGCGCCGAGCTGGTGCGTGGGCTTGGCGATGCGGCGCAGCCAGCGCTTGTCGACGGCCTGGACGCCGCGCTGCAGGATCCACGCACCGGCGCCCACGATGCAGCCGACGGTCGGCGCGCCCAGCGCGATGGCCAGCGCGGCCACCGCGACCGCGAAGACCATGTCGAGGTTCTTCAGGACGATCACCATCGGCCGCTCGCTCGCAGTCGCGCCGGAGGCTACCGCGGGCACGGACACGGACAGATCACCACCAGCAGAGCGCAGGCAACGGCGCGCGGCGTGACGCGTTCGTGGCGGTGGGCATGACGGCGGGTCAAATCGATGAGCGAGGCGGAGCGCGCGGCCGGTGGACAGGCGGCGGCGGCGTCGGGTACAGGCGACACGCTGGCTCCCGAGGCGGCGGCAGTATACGTCATGCATCGCACCGCAGCTCACGAGTGGCTCCCGCGCGAGGATCCCCGACAGGACCGGCCGCGGCGACGCTCGCGGCCCTCCCAGGGAGCCCGCGCGCGACCCCTTCGCGGACAGGTCCGGCGCAGCGCGCGGCGAACACCGGCGTGGGCGTGCGGGCGCGGAAGGCATCGGCGCCCCGAGTGGCTCGGACGAGCCGGTTCCTTCTCACCACGCGCGCGCGCCGGGTCGACCGAGCGGTCGCCGGCGGGCGGGGTTCCTTCAGTCGCGTCGTGATCGGGCATCGTGTGGGCGCCACCCTACACACGGGCGGGTCGGCGCGGCAGTCCTATCTACAGACTGGCCTGGCCGGAGTCCTCCCAGAGCTTCCGCGGCGGCCGCGGGAGCATATCGATCCGCACTTCGTGACACGTTTGTGACAGTCTACAGACCCGGCTCGACCCCGCCCAGAATGAGCTCGGCGGCGCGCACCGTCTCGATCACTCGCGGCAGCGCGGCGACCGTCGAGCGCCAGCATCCGGGCGCTCCATAGTCGTCGGCGTCGTGCAGGAGCAGGACCGATCCCGCGGTCAGGCCGGCGGTGAGCAGCACGTGCACCGAGTCGCCGTTCGCGCGCGCCTCCCAGTCCCGCCCCCAGTGCGTCCACAGCAGGACGCGCCACCCGCGCCGGCGCGCCTGGGTCAGCGCCGCGGCCGTGAGCACGCCGTAGGGGGGCCGATAGAAGCGGGGGGTCACCCCGGTGGCGTCCGCGATCCGCTCGTGCGCGCGATCGAGGTCGGCGCGCAGCATGGCGGGGGTCAGCCGCAGCAGGTTGCGATGCCGGTCGCAGTGCAGCGCGACGGCATGCCCGGCGGCCGCGATCTCGCCGGCCAGCGCCGGCGAGCGAGCCACCTGCTCACCGACCAGGAAAAAGGTGGCCGTGACCTGCTCCCGAGCGAGCAGCTCGAGCACCGCCGGCGTGGCCTGCGGGTGCGGCCCGTCGTCGAAGGTCAGCGCGACCGTGGTCCCGTCGGTCGTGCGATCGCCAACCCCGAGCGGTGCGCGCAGCGGCGGCCACGAGGCGGCCAGCGCCGGCAGGGCGTGCGCGGCGGCGAGGCCGGCCGCGCCGGCGAGCAGCGCTCGGTCAGCTCTGGGCGTCGCCGACCAGGTCGTAGAAGGGCAGCGGCTGCAGACCCTCGCCGGAGATCGCGTGGGCGAGCCGCTGGACCGAGGACACCGCGGCGACGCCGGAGAGGTTGTCGACCACGATGTCGCCGCGCGCCAGCGGAGCGACGGGCAACGGCCGGACGGCGTTCAGCTGCACCGAGCCGACGATCGGGCGAGCGTCCGCCGTGCGGGCGAGCAGCAGCTGTCCCAGACACGGCCCGCCGCGCGGCTCCAGGAAGTAGAAGTGGTGATCGAGCCCGGCCAGGTGGGCCTCATGCCGCAGCGTCCCGCGGGTATGGAACCAGTGGAACAGGTGCGCGCTGCCGAGGGCGGGGATGACCTGGTCGCCGACCGCGCGCAGCGCGCGGGCCTCGCTCCGGGTCTCGGTCTTCGTGGCGGCGAAGGAGGCATGGATCCCGTCCCGGGCGAGCGCATCGGCCACCGAGAGCTGGCTGCCGTTGGGCGTCTCCAGGATCAGCGCGACCTGCGGACGGGTCGTCTCGATCCGGCGCATCACGTGCACCCCGACGACCGCGGCGGCCAGTGCGGTGAGCTCGTCGGTGCCCAGGCTCCAGGCGCCGAGGGCCGCGACGGCGAGCACCTGCGCAGTGATCGTCGCCGTGCGCACGCGCCAGCGCGGGATCGGGCGCACCCGCCGGGGGATCGAGAGCACGAGCTCGCTCGCCCGGGCGCCGGGCGGCCCGGCGGCGGGGGTTTGGTCGGCGACCAGGGCGTGCTCGTGCGCGCCCTCGAGGCTCTCGCGGACGTGCTCGACGAGCTCGCGCGGGTCGTTGGCCAGGCGCAGCACGCCCAGGTCGGCCATCGCGCGGGTGTTGATCTTGGCGTGCCCGACGGGCAGCCCGTAGGCGACGATCGGGGTCCCGCACGCCCGCGCCTCCAGGCAGGTGACGCCGCCGGTCGAGTGCACGAGCACGTCGGCGGCCGCCAGCAGCCGCGGCATCTGCTTGCTGAAGCCCCACACATGGACGCGCGGCTCATCGGCGAAGGCGTGCTCGAGCCGGCGCTGGGCGGGCTCGTTCTTGCCGGCCAGGCAGACGATCGTCGACTCGGGCATGGCCAACAGCTCGCGGACGGCACCCTCGATGTCACCGACGCCCCAGCCGCCGCCCGAGACCGCGATCAGGTGTCCGTCCTCGGGCAGCTCGAGCTCACGGCGCGCCTGGGCGGCCGAGCGCGGCCGCAGGAACTCGGCCGAGATCAGCGGGCGCACGAGCTCGACGCTGCCCCGACCCGCGATCGCCTCCACTTGGGGGGCGGATTCGTCGTACATGACCAGATGCATGTCGATCCCGGGCTGCGCCCAGAAGAACAGCCCGCACAGGTCGGTGATCGTCGCCATCGTCGAGCAGTGGATGAGGCCGCGCTTTCGCAGGTGGGCGAGCACGACGGTCACCGCCGGATAGGTCGAGACGACCACGTCCGGCTCGTGCTCGGCGATCGCGCGCGCGAGTGGTCGCCCACCGAAGCGGCGCAGCAGCCAGCGCGTGTAGGCCCGGAAGGGCAGCACGTGCTCGAGCAGCCAGTAGACGATCGTGTAGCTCCAGGGGATGAAGCGCAGCTGGATCCGGTAGCCGTCCTCGACGACCGGCTGGAGCACGCGTCCCATCGCCCGCAGGCCGTCGATGACCGTGACCTCGACCGGCTCGGGGCCAGCCCGCAGCTGCTCGTCCAGCGCACGCGCAGCGGCCGCGTGTCCCTCCCCCACGTCGGCGGAGAGGATCAGCACGCGTCGATGCCCGGGACGGCGCTCGGGCGGGGATTTGCGATCGCGTCGGCGCATTGGCCAGTTGCCCCACACGCGCGGTGACGGGCGACACTCCGAGTCCCGGAGCGGTCGCGGCCTCCCAGCGCACCACGTAATGTAGCTGCCCACGCGGCGGTCCGTATGGCGACTTTCCCACACAGCGACAACATGCGGCGCACGCGGGAGGGGTCCGTGCTGACCCGCGCGGTCAGCTCGCCGTTCATCTCCTCCTCCTCGCGCCGCCCGGCCGGACGCTCCCGCGCGAACCCGCAGCGCTCGCTGCTCGGCGGAGCCCGGGCGACGGTCGGCGTGCTCGCCCTCCTGACCGTGATCGCGTGCTGCTTCGCGCTGGCGGCGGGCACCGCCTCGCGCCCGACGGGCCGCGTCCCCGCGAGCGTGGGGGGCTTCCCCGGCTGGCTGTCGGGGCCCCTGCACGGCCTGCACATCGGCCTGGGCCTGTACGGGTTCCAAACGCTCGAGTTCATCCTCTTCGGCGCCTGGCTGGTCGCCCTGATCGGCGCCGACGCGGTGCCGCTGCGGCTGCTGCTCGCGGGCGTCGCCCTCGCTGACCTCGCGCTCGTACTGGGCCCGGTGATCCTCTCCCAGGACGCCTTCGGTTATCTGAGCTTCGCCCGGATGGGGGTCCTGCACGGCCTGGATCCGTACACCCACACCGCGTCGGCGGCGCCGCAGGACGCGCTCTACCGATACCTGGGCTGGCACAACGTGCACTCCCCCTACGGGCCGCTGTTCACCCTGCCCACCTACGCGCTCGTCCCGCTCGGCGCGGCGGGCGGGATGTGGGCGCTGAAGATCATCGCCGGCGCCGCCGCGGCGGGGGGGACGGTCGTGATCGCTCGCGCCGCCGCGCTCAGCGGCCGCCCGGCGGGGTTCGCCGCCGCGTTCGTCGGGCTCAACCCCGCGCTGCTGAGCTTCGCGGTCGGCGGCGCCCACAACGACCTGATCATCGTGCTGCTGACCGGGGTGGTCATGCTCGCGCTGGCCGTCGAGCGGCCGGCCCGCGGTGCCGCGGCCGGCGTGCTCGCCGCGACGATCAAGATCTCCTCGACCCTGCTGCTGCCGTTCGTGCTCGCCTCGCGCGAGGCGGCCGGGCGCCGGCGCGAGATCCTCATCGCGGCGGCGATCGCGGCGGTGATCGCCGGGATCATCGCGGTGATCGGGTTCGGCCCGCACGCGCTCGGCTTCGTCGGCACGCTGCGCGGCGAGCAGCAGCACAGCTCCCAGTACAGCGTGCCCGAGCAGTTCGCCCGCGCGTTCGGCATCTCCGGGTTCCCGAACTGGTGGCGCCACCTGGTCGACGCGCTGCTCGCGGTGGTCATCTGCGTGGGTCTGGTCCTGACCTGGCGGGGCGCGGACTGGCGCACCACGGCCGGCTGGGCGACCTACGCGCTGGTCTGCTCGACCACGTTCCTGCTCAGCTGGTACGTGATCTGGGTGCTGCCGCTGGCCGCGGTCAGCCGCGACCGGCTGCTACGCGTAGCGACGGTCGTCCTGACCGCATACGTGATCCTCTTCCACCTGCCGTTCGGCCACCAGATCGGCCTCAGCATGCCGCGGCCGCGGCCCGTGCATCGCCAGGTCGTGCACGCCCCACGGGCGCGCCGGCGCCATCACGCGCCGCGGACGTCGGGCAGGCTGGGCCGCACCGCCTCGCCGCGGCGCGGCTGAGGGGCGGGCGCGGAGGCCGGCTTGCGCTCGGCGACGGTGTCGAACTCACCGGTCTCGAGCTGGGCCACGACCGACTGCTCGACCTCGGCCGGCGTCGCCGTCGGGCGCAGCCGGCGCACGCTGACCGCCGCCAGACGGCGGAACTTGAGGATCTCAAGGACGTAGACGAGGTAGACGCTCGCGCCCAGGACGCCCAGCGCGATCAGGCCCATCACCAGCGACCAGCCCGGACGCAGGTGGCCGTGGTGGTCGGAGTAGGGCACGAAGCGCAGCGCGATGGCCAGGCCGGCGAGCGACAGCGTCCAGGCGTACAGGTAGGCGATCGTGCGCCGCGCGCTGAAGCCGATGCGCGCCATTCGGTGGTGGAAGTGCTCGGAGTCGGCCTCGTAGAACGGGCGGTGGTACTTCAGCCGCTTCAGGACGACGAACGTCGTGTCCAGGAACGGCACGGTCAGCAGCATCAGCGGCATCACGAACGACACGGCGGCGGTCGTCTTGACCGACGCCTCGACCGCGACGCAGCCCATCAGCAGGCCGAGCAGGTTCGCCCCCGCGTCGCCCATGAAGCTGCGCGCCGGTGGAAAGTTGTGCAGCAGGAAGCCCAGCGCGGCGCCCGAGGCCACGGCGGCGAGCACGCCGGCCGGGTGGCGCCCGGCGAAGTCGAAGGCGATGATCGCGAGCGCGGCGGCGATGATCGCGCACACCCCCGCGGCCAGGCCGTCCACGCCGTCGGAGAAGTTGACGATGTTCATCATCCCGACCAGGCCGACGACGGTGATCTCCGGCCCCGCGTGCGGGAAGGCCAGCGCGCCGACGATCGGCAGGGTGATGTCCTGAACGACCACGCCGTAGTGCACGACGGTGATCGCCGCGACGATCTGACCGGAGAGCTTGACGAACGGTGGCAGCTCGACGACGTCGTCGATCGCCCCCACGAACGTGATGATCACCGCGGCGATGAAGATGCCGTGCCAGCGGCTCGACCAGTTGGCGTCGTGGCTGGGCCACCACAGCAACATCGCGAGGAGGACACCCGCGAGGATCCCGAAGCCGCCGAGCAGCGGCGTGACGCGCGTGGCCAGCCCCCGCTCGCGCGGCTCGTCGACGATCCCGAACCGACGTGCGAGGCGCATCGTGATCGGCGTCGCCAACGCCGTGACGGCGGCGGCCACTAGGAAGGCGTAAAGCGCGTCGAGCTCAGTCGCGTGCCGCATATCCCCTCAGGACAGCATCTCATGCCTCGAGGCGGCGGGGCTCCACCGAGATGGGCCACAGTGAGGCCTTCGCCGCCTGCAGAGGTTTTCCTGCCCGGCCGCGCGGGTCGCGGCGACGGTCATGCCGCCGGCAGGCGGGCGTACAGGGGGTAGCGCTCGGCGATCGCCGCCGTCCGGGCGCTGAGCTCATCGCGCCGGGCGTCGAACTCCGGTCCCAGCGCGGTCGCGATCACCTGGCCGACCTCGCGGAAGTCCTCGAGCGCCAGGCCGCGCGTGGCGAGCGCCGGAGTGCCGATCCGCAGCCCTGAGGGGCGCATCGGCGGCGCGGGGTCAAAGGGCACCGCGTTGCGGTTGACGGTGATGCCGACCCGCGCGAGGCGATCCTCGGCCGCCTGCCCGACGCCGCGCTCGCCGCCCAGGTCGGTGGCCCGCAGGTCGACCAGGATCAGGTGCGTGTCGGTGCCACCGGTCAGCACGCGCACGCCCGGGGCCTCGGTGACCTCCTCGGCCACGAGCCGGGCGCCGGCGACCGTGCGCCGCTGGCGCTCGCGGAACTCCTCGCTGGCGGCGATCTTCAGCGCCACCGCCTTGCCGGCGATGACGTGCTCGAGCGGGCCGCCCTGCTGGCCCGGGAAGACCGCCGAGTCGATCGGCTTGGCGTACTCCTCCCGGCACAGGATCATGCCCCCGCGGGGGCCACCGAGGGTCTTGTGGATCGTCGTGGTCACCACGTCGGCGTACGGGATCGGGCTCTCGTGCAGGTCGGCGGCGACCAGGCCGGCGAAATGGGCCATGTCGACCATCAGCAGCGCGCCGACCTCGTCGGCGATCTCCCGGAAGCTGGCGAAGTCGAGCTCGCGCGGGTAGGCCGACCAGCCGGCCAGGATCAGCCGCGGGCGCTGCTCGCGGGCCCGCTCGGCCACCGCGTCCATGTCGATCAGGCTCGTCTCGGCGTCGACCTCGTAGGCCACGATCTCGTACAGGCGCCCGGAGACGTTGAGCTTCATCCCGTGGGTGAGGTGGCCGCCGTGGGCGAGGCTCAGGCCCATGATCCGCTCGCCGGGCTGGAGCAGGGCGTGGTAGACGGCGGTGTTGGCCTGGGCGCCGGAGTGGGGCTGCACGTTGGCGTGCTCGGCGCCGAACAGCGCCTTGGCCCGGTCGATCGCGAGCTGCTCGGAGACGTCGACCCACTCGCAGCCGCCGTAGTAGCGGCGCCCGGGGTAGCCCTCGGCGTACTTGTTGGTGAGCACCGAGCCCTGGCACTCGAGCACGGCCTGCGGCACGAAGTTCTCCGAGGCGATCATCTCGAGCGTCTGGCGCTGGCGTTGCAGCTCGCCGCGCAGCACCTCGGCGATCTCGGGATCGACGTCGGCCAGCGGACGGTCGAACCAGTCGGTGGGCAGTGATGCGGCGGACTGGACGTCCTCACGGATGCTGGCGCACATGGCGTTCCTCCTCGCGGTCGGCTTGGTCTTGTGCCCAGGCGCGCGGCGGTACGTCCGCGTCGCTCCCCGATGGTCGGTTCCACCCGTTCACGCCAGTCGCGACTGCCGTCGAGGCTACCACGCGCCGTTTGCGGCGTGAACGCGGCTCCGCACTTTGCGAAACGGGCCTACGGGAGCCCGAACGGTTCCGGGTTTGTGGTCGCCATAGCGCCACAATCCCGGAATCGACCGCGCGGAACGCTCATTCCGCGCCCGCCGCGACGCCTCGGTTGCCGCGGATCTCGTCGACCAGGCCCAGGGGGAGCGCCTGCTGCATGACGGTCGCCCCGAACAGCTGACCTTCTTGTCGCCCGCTGTCTGCTTGGCCTGCTCGATCGCCGTGGGCACGCCGTCGGTGACGAACGTGTAGATCGACGGATGGGACCTTTCCGGCGCGTGATGCGTGACTACGAAGCAGCAGCAGCAGCGCGACAGCCGGCACGGCACCGAGCGCCGTCGGCCCCGCGCGCGAGCGCGGTCAGCCCCGAGGCCCGAGCGCGAGCGCGAGCGCGGTCAGCCCCCGAGCACGCGGTCGACGTCCGCCGCCGGTAGGGCCCCCTCGCGCACGATCTCCCAGCCCCCACCGCTCGCCAGCGCGCGCAGGTCGATCACGGTAGAGGCGACGCCCGGCAGCGGCCCGGCGTCGAGGACGAGGTCGGCCGCGCCACGGATCACAGGCGAGATCAGCTCGACCCGCGACGAGTCGGGCGCACCGCTCTCGTTGGCGCTCGACTGCATCAGCGGCCGGCGCATGCCGGCCAGCGCCACCAGCATCGGGCCGAGCGCCGGCACGCGTAGGCCGAGGGTGTCGGGGTCCGGGCCGCAGGCGAGCGGAAAGCGCCGGTGCCGGTTGGGCAGCAGCACGGTGACCGGCCCGGGCATCAGGGCCAGCAACGCGTCGCGCTCGACGTCGGCCAGATCCTCGCCCAGCGCGGCCAGCGCGTCGCGCAGCGCGAAGAACATCACCGCCGCCGGCCGCTCGGCCGGGCGCCCCTTGATCGCGTAGAGCCGCGCGACGGCGTCGGGCAGCTCGGGATCGCAGCCCAGGCCGTAGACCGTGTCGGCCGGGAACAGCGCGACGCCGCCGCCGGCCAGGCAGAGCTCGAGCGCCCGGGCGTCGCCGTCGCTCAGCAAGGGCGGCGCGCCACCACGACGCGGTCGATCCCGGCCAGGTCCGGGCGCACCTGCACCTCGCCGAAGCCCGCGGCGCGAGCAAGCGAGGCCACCGCGCCGGCCTGGCCGGCGCCGACCTCGAGCGCGAGCAGCGGCGCCGGGACATCGCCGGAGAGCAAGCGGCGAAAGACGTCGAGCCCGTCGGCGCCCGCGAGCAGCGCGAGCGCGGGCTCGTGGCGGGCGATCTCGGGCGCGAGCGGCGCGCCCTCCTCGACGTACGGCAAGTTGGCGAGGATCACCTCGAAGAACCGCCCGGGCAGTCCCGAGAGCAGGTCGGACTGCACGAGTTCGATCTCGAGGCCCAGACGCCGAGCGTTCTCTCCGGCGAGCGACAGCGCGTCAGCGCTCACATCGCTCGCGGTCAGCGAAAGGTCAGGCCGCTCGTCCTTGACCGCCAGCGCGACGGCGCCGCTGCCCGTCCCGAGGTCGAGCACGCGCGCGCCCGCGGGGAGCTCGAAGGCGACCTCGACGAGCAGCTCGGTCTCCGGGCGGGGGATCAGCGCGCGTCGGTCGACGGAAACGTCCAGCCGGCGAAACCCGCGCCGACCGGTGATGTAGGCGAGCGGCTCGCGCTCGAACGCACGCCGGCGTACCGCGGCCTGGAGCGTGCGCACCGCCGCGCCGCCGACCCGCAGGTCGGGGTCGGTGTGCAGCCGGGTCCGCGGGACGCCGAGCGCGAACGCGACGAGCAGCTCGGCGTCGAGCCGCGGGTTCTCCACGCCTGCGGCCCGCAGGGCCACGAGCACGCCGTCCAGCGCCTCGCGAAGCGGGGTCCCCACGAGCGCGCGCTCAGCCGTCGCCCTGCGCCTCCAGCCGGCGGCGCTTCTCGTCGTCCTGGAGCGCCGCGGTGAACTCGTCGAGCTCGCCGCCGAGCACCGCCTCGTGGTTGTGGGCGGTGAGCTTGATGCGGTGGTCGGTCACCCGCCCCTGGGGGAAGTTGTAGGTGCGGACCTTCTCGGCCCGCTCGCCGGTGCCGACCTGGGCGCGCCGGTCGGCGTCGAGTCCGGCCCGCTGCTCGGCCCGCGCGCGCTCGAGCAGCCGCGCGCGCAGGACGCGCAGCGCCTTCTCGCGGTTCTGCAGCTGGGACTTCTCGTCCTGCATCGAGACGACCAGGCCGCTGGGCTTGTGGGTGATGCGCACCGCCGAGTCGGTCGTGTTGACCGACTGCCCGCCGGGGCCCGAGGAGCGGTAGACGTCGATCTGCAGGTCGCCGGGGTCGATCTGCACGTCGACCTCCTCGGCCTCAGGCAGCACCGCGACGGTCGCCGTCGAGGTATGGATGCGGCCCTGGGACTCGGTGTCGGGAACACGCTGGACGCGGTGGGTGCCGCCCTCGTATTTGAAGACCGAGTACGCCCCGCGGCCCTTGATCGCGAACGTGTAGGTGCCGTCGCCGATCTGCAGCGGCTCGACGCTGAAGCCGCGCCGCTCGGCGTACTTGGTGAGCATACGGAACAGGTCGCCGGCGAACAGGCCGGCCTCCTCGCCGCCGGTCCCGGGCCGGATCTCGACGATCACGTTCTTCTCGTCGGCCGGGTCGCGCTCGACCATGGCCAGGCGCAGCTCCTCCTCGAGCTCGTCGATCCGCTCCCGCGCGCCGGCCAGCAGGTCGCGCACCTCGGCATCGTCCTCGGCGCCGGCCTCATCGAGCAGCTCGCGCGCGCCGGCGGCGTCATCGACCGCCCGGCGCCACTCGCCGGCGAGCTTCGCCGCCGGCTCGAGCTCGGCGAACGTGCGGCCGGCCTCGGCGTAGCGCTCACGGTCGCCGATCACCTCCGGGGAGGCGATCCGCTCCTGCGCCTCGGCGAAGCGCGACTCCACCTGGTCAACCAGGCGGGCGATCATCGGATTGCCGTCGCTCATCGGTGGCTGAGTGTAGGCGCGGGCGGCCCGCCGACCGGCGCCCCGGCGGACGTGCTCAGGCCACGACCTCGAGGCCGAGCAGGTCGCTCGCATCGAGCTCACCCGGGCGCTCGACGGCGAGTACCGCCTCCAGCGCGGCGATGGCCACCGCGAGTTGCTCGAGGTCGGGCTCGCGCGTGGTCAGCAGCTGCAGCTGCATGCCCGGCCACATGATCGCGCGCACCCAGCGGTGCTGGCGCTGGCGCGCGGCCAGGCGGATCAGCTCGAAGGACAGCCCGGCGATCACCGGGACGCCGAGCACGCGCTCGACGATCAGGATCGGCAGCGCGGGGACCCCGAGCGGCGCGTAGACGAAGATCGCGATGATCATGACCAGCAGCAGAAAGCTGGTGCCGCAGCGCGGGTGCAGCCGCGAGCAGGTCTGGGCCTCCTCGGGCTCGAGCGGCAGCCCGGCCTCGTGGCAGGCGATCGCCTCGTGCTCGGCGCCGTGGTACTCGAACACGCGTCGCAGCTCGCGCAGGCGCGTGAGCAGCACCAGGTAGCCGAGGAACAGCGCGGTCCGCAGCACCCCCTCGATCAGCCAGAACAGCGTCGAGGACCCCAGGTGATGCTTGAACAGGTTGACCACGGTGACCGGCAGCACGAAGAACAGGCCAATGGAGAGCGCGAGCGCGACCACCACCGTGCCCGCCCACACGCCGCGCCCGAGCTCGCGCTCGCCCTCGGGCATCTGCGCGTTGGCCGACTGCTCGAGCGCCCGAAAGCCGATCAGCAGCGACTCGAACAGCGCGACCACGCCGCGCAGCCCGGGCACGCGCAGCAGCCGGTGGCGGGAGAGCACCGAGCGCAGCGGGTGCGCGCTGACGCTGATGTCGCCCTCGGGGGTCCGCACCGCGAGCGCCCAGGTGCGCACGCCGCGCATCATCACGCCCTCGAGGACGGCCTGCCCGCCGATCGGCGCGGAGGGTGAGCCCCGGTCCGGCGCGCTGCGCGGCCGCCGCGAAGAGACGGCCGCGCGGGCCACCGTTATTGAGCCGTGGAAGCGGAGCGGCGCTGACGGCCGCGGGCGACCCGGCGTTGGAAGCGCTCGACCCGGCCACCGCTGTCGACCAGCTTCTGGCGGCCGGTGTAGAACGGGTGGCAGTTCGAGCAGATCTCGACGTGCAGATCGGGCTTGGTGGAGCGCGTGGTGAATTCGTTGCCGCACGTGCAGCGCACGTGGGCCTCGATGTACTGCGGATGGATCTCGGTCTTCATGGTCTCTACAGGATAGCTAGGGCCATAAGGGCCTCTCGCTTATGACGACGAGGGCAACGGACAGGAGATCGACAGCGGCTGTCCGCCGCCGGCCGCCTCGGTGATCGTGTGCTGCGGGTCGGGCTCGGCCGTCACCGAGGAGCCCGCCGTGCACACCGGCGCGACCTCGTCGAGCGCGATCGTCGTGTGGGCGGCCAGCGAGGGCACCGTCAGCGGCGCCTGGGAGGCGCCGTTGACGACCAGCACGACCGGGAAGCTGGTCGCCGGCCCGCGGCCGGAGTTACGCACGAGGACGTGGTAGTCGGCCTGCTGGCCGCGGTCGACCAGGCGCGCGGCGATCGAGCTGATGCTCAGCAGCGGGTCCTCGTTGGGCAGCACGCAGGTGGGGGTGTGCTTGGAGGCGCGGGCGACCACCTTGCCCTGGGCGCTCAGCCAGCGGAAGCTCACGTTGGCCTTGTAGCTCGCGGGCGCGTCCAGGTTGGTCAGGTTGCGCACCAGGCGGTAGACCTTCGAGGCGTTCGAGTGCTGCCAGGTCCCCGCGCCGCCCGGCGGGGTGGTGAAGCCGCTTCCGGGCGCCGACTCGAGAACGTTGACCTTGATCTCCATCGACTTCGCGCCCGAGATCGCGCCCATCTCGCCGGAGAACGTCGCCACGCGGTCGGCCTGGGCCACCGCGACCTGACAGACGTCGAGGCTCGCCATCGCCGGGCGCGGCCCGCTGGGCAGCGGCGCGACGGCCGGCGTGGTCGGCGTCGTGCCGGTGGTGGTCGAGGCGCCGCGCTGGGCCTGGGCCGCGGCGGCGCCGGCGAGCACCAGCCCACAGACCGCGGCAAGCACGAAGCTGCGGGGGCGTGGGGTGAGACTCGGTGCAGGCATGACACTCCGCTAACACTCCGTCTCGCCGCAGGTTTCGCCCCTGGACAAAGGTGAGCGCCGGGTACGGTACGCCGATGCGCGCCGCACCGACCACGATCGGGGCCCTCGTGGCCCTGCTCGTGGGAGCCCTCGCCGCGCCGGCGGCGACGCTGCGCACGCGCGTGCTCGCGCCGATCCCCTCCCCCGGCTTTCCCGCCAGCTCGCTGGTCGCGCCCGACGGGACGATCTACGTCGGCACGTTCGAGAACCCGCTCGGCGACAACCTGCCGAGCAAGGTGTTCGCCTTCTCGCCGACCGGCGCGCTGGAGCGCACGTACACGATGACCGGACAGGACCTCAGCCAGCCGCACGGCGTCCAGGTCGCCGCGATCGACGGACACGGGCTGCTGTACCTGCTGGAGCAGAGCCCGTCGAGCGTGGTCACGCTGAACCCCGCGAGCGGCGCCCAGCACACCTACGCGACGTTCGCCAACGTCCCCTCGTGCTCGGCAGCGCCCGCCGGCGCGCAGTGCTCGGACACGCTCGTCGACAACGCGCCCGAGCCGGACTTCGCCGCCTGGGCACCCGACGGCT
This sequence comes from Solirubrobacteraceae bacterium, assembly GCA_036266975.1. Taxonomy (GTDB): domain Bacteria; phylum Actinomycetota; class Thermoleophilia; order Solirubrobacterales; family Solirubrobacteraceae; genus DATAWZ01. The sequence continues at coordinate 15,801 of DATAWZ010000073.1, read as the reverse complement.
CGCTGTACGTCACCGACTACCAGCAGGCGCTCATCTGGCGCGTCCCGCCCGGAGGCGGCGCCGCCCGGGTCTGGTTCACGACCCCGTTGTTCGACGGGCTCCTGTTCGACGACGCCGGCATCTACCTGGAGCCCGACCACGACACGCTGCTGGTCGACACCGCGGCCTCCGCGCCGACCACCGGCACGGACTTCGCCGACGGCAAGCTCTACTCGCTGCCGATCGAGCCCGACGGCCAGCCCGGCGCCCTGCACGAGATCTGGGAGAGCGGCGCCGCGCAGGCGCCCGACGGCTTCGCCGTGGCCCAGTCCGGCGACGTGTACATCCCGCTCGTCGGGCCCGGGAGCAACGCGGTCGTCGAGATCTCCCCCGACGGGCACCAGCTCGCGGCCTTCCCCGATCCGCTCGAGAACCTGCTCGCCCCCGTGCCGTTCGATGAGCCCGCGAGCGCGACCTTCGACGGCGATCAGCTGCTGACCACCAACGAGTCCTACCTCGCCGGCGACGCCGCCCACCAGGTCCTGTTCGAGACCGATGTCGGCGAGCCGGGAGCGCCGCTCCACCAGCCAGCGCTCGCGGCGGCGACCGCGCCGAGCTCGACCCCCGCAGCCGCCCCGACCCGCCTGCGCCTGGTCATCTCCCCGCACGTGCTGCGCCGCGGCGGGCTCGTGCGCCTGCGGGTCGCCGTGTTCGCCGGGCGGGCGCCGGTCGCCGGCGCCGTGGTGCGCGTGCTCGGCCGCGATCACCGCACCGGGCGCCTGGGCCGCGTCACGGTGAGGCTGCGCGTCCCGCGGCGGGGCGCCGCGCTGACGATCACCGTGCGCCATGCCGGCCAGGCGACGGCGAGCGTGAACGTGCGGCTGCGCCGCTAGGGTGCGGCCGATGCCGACCCTTCAGATCATCATCGCCAGCACCCGCCCGGGGCGCGTCGGGCTGCCGGTCGCCCGTTGGTTCGCCGAGCGCGCGCGGGCCCACGGCGGCTTCGAGATCGACGTCGCCGACCTCGCCGAGATCAACCTGCCGTTCCTGGATGAACCCGAACACCCGCGACTGCAGCGCTACCAACACGAGCACACCAAGCGCTGGAGCGCCCGCGTGGCCGCGGCCGACGCCTTCGCGCTGGTGATGCCCGAATACAACTACGGGATCAACGCGCCACTGAAGAACGCGCTCGACTTCCTGAACGTCGAGTGGGCCCACAAGCCGGTCGCGTTCGTCAGCTACGGGGGCGTGTCGGCCGGCACGCGCGCCGTGCAGATGGCCAAGCAGGTAGTCGGCGCCCTGCAGATGCACGCGATCGGACCGGCGGTGTCGATCCCCTTCGTGGCGCAGTTCCTGGATGAGAGCCGCGTGCTGCAGCCCAACGAGACGATGGAGCAGGCCGCGGCGCAGGTGCTCGACGAGCTCGTTCGCTTCGAGAGCGCCCTGCGCGCGCTGCGGGGGTGATTAAAAATCGCAGAGGGGCCCGGCTCGCCGACCTCTCGGTCGGCTGCGCCACCCCTGATCAAATCGCAGAGGGGCCCGGCTCGCCGACCTCTTCGGTCGGCTGCGCCACCCTCTGATCAAATCGCAGAGGGGCCCGGCTCGCCGACCTCTTCGGTCGGCTGCGCCACCCTCTGATCAGGTCAGCTGGTACAGCGGCCCGTCGCCACCCTCGGGGGTCGTCAGCCGGCCCCCCTTGGCGGTGATCGCGCCGCACTGCACGCAGTTTGTGTAGTTGACGATCACGTCGACTGGGCCCTTCTCGGGCGCGTCGTCGGGGATCTCGTACACCCCCGCCGGGCACATCCAGCGCCAGGTCTCGGCGATCTCGCGTGGCACGTGCTTCTGCACCCGGATGTGGTTGGGCGCGTCGTCGCGCGTCGCGTTGCCGGTGATGTAGACCGAGGAGAGCTTGTCGAAGGTGTACTTACCGTCTGGCTTGACGTAGCGCTCGGCGGTCTTGCCGATGAACATCGGCTTGCTGTCGTTGCGGTGCCACTCCTGGCGCCCGGGCAGCTTGCCCTTGGTGATCTGCTGGATCCCACTCAGCGGACCGCCGAACAGCAGTCCCTTCTGGAGCGGCTGGCGGGCGTTGCGGACCTCCCACAGCTCCCGGCCGACGCTCGAGTTGTCGATCGCCTCCTCGTAGGCGGTCAGGTCGGTGCTGCCGCGCCGCAGCGCGGCGTAGATCGAATCGGCGGCGAGCATGCCCGACTTGATGCAGTGGTGCACGCCCTTGAGCGCCATCGTGTCGACCATCCCGCCGGAGTCGCCGACGAGCAGCGCTCCCGGCATGGAGAGCTTGGGCATCGACCAGTAGCCGCCGCCCGGCAGCGCCTTGGCGCCCCAGGCCACGCGCTCGCCGCCCTCGAGGATCCCCCTCACGAACGGATGAGTCTTGAAGGTCTGCAGCAGGTCGTGGGCCGAGGTCGTCGCGTCGGCGTACTCGAGCTCGACGACGAACCCGATCGAGACCATGTGCTCGCCCTTGTTGTTGGTCATCGGATAGAGCCAGGTGCCACCGATCTGCCCGTACCTGGAGGAGATCTTCAGCGGCCAGGGGCCCATCGTGTGGATCAGGCGGTCGAGCGGCTTGGGGACCTTCCAGACCTCCTTGACCCCGAGCTCCCAGACCTGCGGCTCGCGGTTCTCGCCCAGGTCGAACTCCTTGATCGCCGCGCCGGTCAGATGACCCCAGCAGCCCTCGGCGAGCACGGTCACGTGGGCCTTGATGTCGGTGCCGGGCTCGAAGTTGCCCAGCGGCTCGCCGTCCTTGCCGCGCCCCTTGTCGCCGGAGCGCACGCCTACGACCACACCGTCGTCGACCACGAGTTGCGTGGCCGCGGTCTCGGTGAGGATGTAGGCGCCGGCGTCCTCGGCCTGCTGCTGCTGGTAGCGCGCCAGCGCGGAGACCGAGATGACCTCGTTGCCGTGGTTCTTGAACGATGGCGGCGTCGGGATCCGCAGCTTCATCTTCGAGGTCGGCGTGAGGTACACCGCCTCCTTGGTGACCTCGCCGAAGGCGAAGCCGAGCTCACGCCACTGCTCCCGGGTGAGGTCTCCGAACAGCTCCTGCAGCGGTCCCGGCCGCATGACCGCGCCCGAGAGGTTGTGCCCGCCACACGTCTTGGCCTTCTCGATGACCGCCACCGGCACCTCGCCGAGGCGCTCCATCAGCTCCTCGTCGTCGGCCAGCAGTTGCAGCAGCCGGTTCGCGCAGGCTAGGCCCGCGGTCCCTCCACCGACGATCGCCACGCCGACGTCGATCAGCTCCTCCTCGGGATCGAGGCCGCGCTTGATGAACTCGGCCTGCGGATCGACCGGAGGCGGGTACGCCAGCGGCACCGTGCTCGCCTTGCCGTTGTGCCCGCTCATGGTGCTACCCGGCCTTCTTGGCCTTCACGGCCTCGGTGAGCTTGGGGAGGATCTTGTTCAGGTCCCCGACGATCCCGAGGTCGGAGAACTCGAAGATGGGCGCGTTGGCGTCCTTGTTGATCGCGACGATGTTCTCCGAGCTCTGCATGCCGACCTTGTGCTGGATCGCGCCGGAGATCCCGACGGCGATGTACAGCTTCGGTGAGACGGTCTTACCCGTCTGGCCGATCTGAGCCGCATACGGGTACCAGCCGGCGTCCACGACGGCGCGCGTCGCGGCGACGGCCCCGCCGAAGACCTCGGCGAGGTCCTCGGCGAGCTTGAAGCCCTCGGGCTTGCCCAGGCCGCGACCGCCGGCCACGAGCACGTCGGCGTCCTCGATGTTCACGTCGGCGCCGCGCTGCTCGCCGCGGATCAGCAGGTTCGGGCGGGTGGAGAACTCCGAGAAGTCGACGGTGACGTCCTCGACGCTCGCCGAGCCGCCGCTCTCCTTGGCCTCGAACGCGTTCAGGCGCCCGATGATGATCCCGCGGCTCTTGTAGCGCGAGATCGAGATCGAGGAGTCGCCGAGGATCGGACGCTCGGCGGCGAGCTTGCCGTCCTCGACGCGCACCGCGGTGACCTCCATCGTCACGCCGGCGCTCAGGCGCGCGGCCAGGCCGGCGCCGATCTCAAAGCCGAGCAGGCCGCCACCGAACAGCGCGTACTGATGACCGCCGGACTCCATGATGTGGGCCATCGCGTCGACCACCGGCTGGGCGAGCCCGTCCGGGCCGCTGACCCGGAAGACCTTGCTCACGCCGTAGTTGCCCAGCGAGGCGGCGAGATCGTCGGAGATGCCCTCGCCGACCAGGACCGCGTGGGCCTCGCCGCCGATCTCGCCGGCCAGACGCGCGGCCTCGGTGACGGCGCCGAGGGAGTTCTTGTTGATCGCGCCCTCGTAGTGCAGGGCATAGACGAGGATGTCGGCCATCTAGATCAGCTTCCTTTCGTCGAGCCACGCGACGATCTTCTCGACTGTCTCGTTCGTGTCCTCGTCCTCGATGATCGTGCCGCCCGCCTTGGCCGGCGGGGCGTGGAAGTCGCCGCACTGGACCTGCGAGCCGGCCTCGCCGACGCGGTCGGCCGCGACGTCGACGTCGCCGATGGCCTTGGTGTCCAGCGGCTTCTTCTTGGCGCCCATGATCGCCTTCAGCGACGGGTAGCGCGGCTCGTTGATCGCGTCACCCACGGAGATGACGGCCGGCAGGCCGATCTCGACCGTGTCGTAGCCGTACTCGGCCTGGCGCTCGCACTTGAGCTTGCCCTCCTCGACGTCCATCTTGATCACCTGGGTGAGCGAGGGCATCTGGAGGTGGTCGGCGACGACCGCGCCGATCGTGTAGCACTCGCCGTCGTCGGACTGCTGGCCGAGCAGGACGAGGTCGGGGCTCTCGGTCGCCAGGGTCTGGGCGAGCGCGTAGCCGGTGCTGGCGACATCGGAGCCGGCGAGCGCGTCGTCGGTCAGGTGCACCGAGCGGTCGGCGCCCAGCGAGACGGCCTTGTGCAGCGCGCGGACCGCGGTCGACGGGCCCATGGTCACGGCGACGATCTCGTCGACCTCCACGGCGCCCCCCTCGCGGATCTGCATCGCGGCCTCGATGGCGTGCGTGTCATAGGGATTCAGGTTCTTCTCGCCGGCTCGGTCCATACGCCCCGTCGAGGGGTTGATGCGCTTCTCGACGGCGGCGTCCGGGACTTCCTTCACCAGGACGCAAATCTTCACCTTCGGTCCTCCTTGGGTTCTGTCCGGCTTATCGTACCCATCTGGTTGACTGATCAGTCAATCGACGGGCTTCCGGACGTTCGACGACGGGTTTCTCACTGCGGTGGAGCGGCGCGCGCGACACGGCCCCGCGCGACGCCGGCCTCGGCTGCGCGTGCGGACGTGCGGGCCGGTCGCTCAGTCGCGCCGGCGCACGGCACCGCGGATGAAGTCGATGATCTCCTGGGTCGACGCGCCGGGCGTGAACACCTCCGCCACCCCGAGCTCCTTCAGCTCGGCGATGTCGTCGGTCGGGATCGTCCCGCCGACGGTGATCAGCACGTCGTTCACGTCCTGTTCGCGCAGCAGCTCGACGATGCGCGGAACCAGCGTCATGTGCGCACCGGAGAGGATCGACAGCCCGACGGCGTCGGCATCCTCCTGGATCACGGTCTCGACGATCTGCTCGGGGGTCTGGTGCAGGCCGGTGTAGATCACCTCCATCCCCGCATCGCGCAGGGCGCGCGCGATGATCTTCGCCCCGCGGTCGTGCCCGTCGAGGCCGGGCTTGGCCACGACGACGCGGATCTTCTGCTGCGGGGGGGCGGTCGATGCCATGAAGCGGTCGCTCAGGACGGACGGGGCCATTCTTACAGGAAAGGACCGCGATCACCCGCGCGGACAGGCCGGTGACTAGCGTGCGCTGGTGCGGCTCACCGTCAGCAGCCGCGCCGCGGCGCCGAATGCGCCGGCCGCCAGCAGCCCGGCGCCGATCTTCAGCCGCCGCCCGAGCGGGTCGAAGCGCAGGACCTGCCAACCCTCCTCGCGGGCGACGCGGGCGAGCTGCGGGTCGGGATTGACGACGATCGGGTGGCCGACGGCGCGCAGCATCGGCAGATCGGACTCGGAGTCCGAGTAGGCGAACGAGTCGGGCAGCGAGAGGCCCTCACGCGCGGCGAGCTCGCGCAGTCGCTGGGCCTTGCCCTCGCGGTAGTTGAAGGGTCCGTCGGGGCGACCGGTGTAGCGGCCGGCGACGACCTCCGAACGCGAGCCGATGCCGCCGTCGAGTCCGGTGACCAGCGCGAGCAGGTCGGCCATCTCCTGCGGGGCGGCCGTGCAGATGTAGACGGGCAGGCCGGCGTCCTGGTGGGCCCAGGCGCGCTGGAGCATCTGCGGGTACAGGCGCGGCAGGACGCCGGCGAGCACCTGCGGCGTGAGTCGCTGCAGGTCGCGCACCGGCACGCCCTCGATCAGCCGGGCGATGCGGTCGCTGACCTCGTGCGCCCATTCGTCGGTCGAGCCGACGAGCCGGAAGCGCAGGTTCTCGAGCACGTCGCCGGCCATCCGCCGGTGGCTGATCAGCCCGCTCGAGAACGCGGCTCGCGCGAAGTGGATGCCCGAGGACCCCGCCATCAGGGTCCGGTCGAGGTCGAAGAACGCCGCGGGCTGCCCGCGCGTCCCGGCGTCCGGCGGGTCCCCCTTGGCCGGCAGGGTCAGGCGACCTCGAGGATCAGCGCGTCCCCCTGCCCACCGCCCGAGCAGATGGCCACACAGCCCAACCCGCCGCCGCGACGGTTCAGCTCGAGCACGAGCGACCCGATGATCCGCGCGCCCGAGGCGCCGATCGGATGCCCCAGCGCGACCGCGCCGCCGTTCACGTTGACCTTGTCCTCCTCGATGCCGAGCATGCGGATCGAGTTGAGCGTGACCGACGCGAACGCCTCGTTGATCTCCCACAGGTCGATGTCCTGCGCCTTCAGGCCCGCCTTCTCCAGCGCCTTCTTGGCGGCGTTGGCCGGCGTGCGCGCGAGGTAGGGGAAGTCGTCGGCGACCTGGGCCTGGGCGACGACCGTCGCGAGCGCCCGGCGCGAGTTGGCCTTGGCCCACTCCTCGCTGGAGACGACGATCGCGCCGGCGCCGTCGTTGACGCCCGGGGAGTTGCCCGCGGTGTGCGAGCCCTCCTTGCCCATCAGGCCCGGGAGCTTGGCCAGGCTCTCCAGCGTGGAGTCCCGGCGCGGCGCCTCGTCGACCTCGACGACCGTGTCGCCCTTGCGCGAGCTGATCGTGACCGGGACGATCTCGTCGGGCAGGCGACCCTCGTCGGTGGCCTTGATCGCCAGCTCGTGCGAGCGCAGCGCCCAGCGGTCGAGGTCCGCGCGGGTGATCTCGAGCTCGTCGCCGATCTCGGTCGCCTCGACGAACATCTGCTTGCCCGAGAACGGGTTGGTCAGGCCGTCGTGGACCATCGCGTCGAGCATCTTGGCGTCGCCCATCCGGTAGCCGAACCGGGCCTGGGGCACCAGGTAGGGCGCCGCCGACATCGACTCCATGCCGCCGCCGAGGCCGACCTGGACCTCGCCCGCGCGGATCGCGTTGTCGAGCAGGCCGACCGCGCGCACGCTCGAGGCGCACACCTTGTTGATCGTCTCCGAGGAGGTCTCCCTGGGGATGCCGGCTTTGATCTGCGCCTGACGGGAGGGGATCTGTCCCTGGCCGGCCTGCAGGACCTGGCCCATCACGATGTGGTCGAGTTGCTCGGGGGCGACCTCGGCGCGCTCCAGGGCGGCCTTCATGGCGATGCCGCCGAGCGCGGTCGCGTCGAGCGAGGACAGGCCCCCGCCAAGCTTTCCGATCGGGGTGCGGGCGGAGCCGAGGATCACGGTCTTGGGCATCGGGGGACGGTCTCCTTGGCGACGGTGGTGGACGGGGCAATGGTAGCCCGAGCGTCGCGGACGGCTATGGAAATGGGAGAGCGCCCGGCACGCCGACCTCCCGCCGGCCCGGCTCGCCGACCCGCGGCCGGCCGCGCCACCCTCTATGCTCGCCGCTTGGTGCAGGTCGCAGCCACCACCTCGCTCCCCGCCGACACCGACGTCGACACCGTCGCCGTCGCGGTGTTCGATGGCGAGGAGATCGCCCACGACACTCCCGGCAAGGCGCTGCAGTCGCTGCTCGACAGCGGCGAGGCCCGCACCAAGCCGCGCGCGCTCGCGCTCGCGCACGCCGGCGGCAAGCGCTGGCTGCTGGTCGGGATGGGCTCGCGCGAGAAGTTCACCGCCGAGACTGCCCGCGCCGCCGCCGCCGTGGCGCAGGGGCGCATCGCCGAGCTCGGCGCCACGGCGCTGTGCTGGGAGCTGCCCCACCACGTCGGGCCCGAGATCGCCGAGGCGCTGGTCGAGGGCACGCTGCTCGCCGCCTACCGCTTCGAGCGCTACCACGCGCAGGACGAGGACTCCCCGCCGCCGCCGCAGCTCGAGCGGCTGCTGGTCAGCGGCCACGACGACCTGAGCGAGGCGGTCGAGCGGGCCCGGATCGTCTCCGAGGCGGTGTGCGCGGCACGCGACCTGCAGAACACGCCGTCCAACGACATGACGCCGGCCGCGCTCGCCACACGGGCGCGCGCGCTCGCCGACGAGATCGACGGGCTCACCGTCGAGGTCGAGGGCCGCGACGGCCTGCTCGCCCGCAAGATGGGGTCGTTCGCCGCGGTCGCCCAGGGCAGCGACGAGGAGCCGGCGCTGATCACCATGCGCTACCACGGGCCAGGCGCGAGCGGTCCGGTGCTCGGCCTGGTCGGCAAGGCGGTGACGTTCGACACCGGCGGAATCTCGCTGAAGCCCGGCCTGAAGATGTCCGAGATGAAGTTCGACATGTCCGGCGGCGCGACGGTCGTCGAGGCCGTCGGCGCGATCGCCCGCCTGGCGCTGCCGGTCTCGATCGTCGCCGTGGTCGGCGCGACCGAGAACATGCCCTCCGGGCACGCGGTCAAGCCCGGCGACATCGTCCGCGCCTCCAACGGCGTGACGATCGAGGTCAACAACACCGACGCCGAGGGGCGCCTGGTGCTCGCTGACTGCCTGGTCCACGCGCGCGCGCTCGGCGCCGAACGGCTCGTCGACCTGGCCACTCTGACCGGCGCGATCCTGGTCACGCTCGGCCACACCCACGCCGGCCTGATGAGCAACGACGATGACTGGGCCGCGCAGGTCACCGCGGCGGGCGAGACCACGGGCGAGATCACCTGGCGCCTGCCGCTGCACAGCGAGTACGCCGACGCCGTCAAGGGCCAGTACGGCGACCTGAACAACGCCCCCGAGGATCGGCTGGCCGGCTCGATCGTCGCCGCGGAGTTCCTGCATCGCTTCGCCGAGGACACCCCGTGGGTGCACCTCGACATCGCCGGCACGGCCTGGGGCATGAAGCGCCCCTACGCGGCCAAGGGCGGCTCGGGCTTCGGCGTGCGGCTGCTCGTGCAGCTCGCGCGCACGCTGGCCTAAAAGCCTGGGCCGGGGAGCTGGTCGCACACGCCCGGCGCGCCGACGTCGTCTGGGAAGGGGCGGCCTCGGGGGCCGAGAACAGGGAGATCGCGACCGTCGCGGCCGGCCAACCGCTGACCGCCACCGACGCCTCGGCCACCGGCAGCGGCCCGTACGACTACGAGGCCGTCCTCACCGGTGTCAGCGTCGGGCCGTTCTCGGCCCAGGCGCAGATCGCGCCGGCACGGCGCCGCCGGTCGCGAGCTTCAAGACCGGCGGCTCGAAGGCGACCTGCACGTCCACCTGGACGTCGACCGACAGCGCGGGGACGATCAGCGGGCACGCCTGGGACGGTGGCAACCGGACGACGGGCACGGCCGCGACGTTCAGCGACACCCACTCGGGCGCGGGATCGGACACGGTCGCGCTCACGGTCACCAACCGCGCCGGTCAGACCGGGACGACGAGCCAGAAGGCGACGTGCGCGGAGACGGGCGGCTTCCTGGGGCTCTTCCAGACGCCTCCCCGCACCTGACGCGTCATTCGCGCTGGCGCGCCAGCCATTCGGTCACGGCCGCCCACGAGCGGCCCGCGGGGTTGATGTGCGCCTGGTGGCGGCCCGCACGTCCGTCGAGCTCGATCAGCTCGACCTCGTCGCCGGCCTGGCGGGCCTTGGTGACGAAGTCGCGGCTGCGCTTGAGGGGAACGACGTCGTCGGCCTCGCCGTGCACGAGCAGCGTGGGGATGCGGAAGGGCAGCAGGCGGATCGGGTCGGCGATCTTGTAGCGGTCGGGGTGCTCCTCGGGCGAACCGCCGACGAAGTCGTGCGCCACGCCGCCGGCCTTGGCGCTGCTGGTCAGGTCGACCACGCCGGCCTGGGAGACCACGCCGGTGAGCGGCACCCGTGGGCGGTGGCCGGGCGCGCCGCGGCGCAGGTTCCCGCGCCCCGCGGCCCAGGTCGCCAGGTGCCCGCCGGCGGAGTGGCCGATCGCGATGACGTGGTCCAGATCGAGGGGCGCGTCGAGCGTGGCCAGGTGGTCGATCGCGGCGGTGACGTCCTCGAGCGTGGCCGGGACGCCGCCGCCCTTGCCGCCCAGTCGCCGGTACTCGACGTTCCAGACCGCGTATCCGCGCCGCCGCAGGTCGCCGGCCAGGCCCTTCATCAGGACCTTGGAGTAGCGCGGGCCCCAGCCGCCGCCGTGGATGGTGACGATGACCGGGTGCGGCCCGTCACCCCGGGGCAGGTGCAGGTCCGCGCGCTGCCAGCGGTGCTCGCCGTAGGCGATGGCGCGCGGCCGCGCGATCAGGTCCAGGGCGAAGCGGGTGCGCCACATCGGCATGCGCGCGGCCCGCTCAGCGCGTCGCGCGATCGAGCAGCTTGGCCGCGGCGCTCGCCGGGTCCAGCCGCCGGGCCACCACCTCGTCGAGCAGCGCGCGGAACGCCTCGTCGTCGGCGATCTCGGCCTCGAGCTTGCGGCGCATGCGCGCGGTGGCCAGCGCGAGCACCTCGGCGCGCAGGTGCCGGCCGCGGCGCTCGTTGAGCGTGCCCTCCGCCTTCAGGTGGGCGCGGTGCTCCTCGAGCTTCTCGATGAGCTGGTCGATGCCCTCGCCGCGCACGGCCTCGGTGCGGACGATCGGCGGCGTCCAGCCCCGCGACGGCGCGAGCGCGAGCACGCTCTTGATCTCGCGGATCATCGTGTCGGTGAGCGGGTGGTCGGCCTTGTTGACCACCATCACGTCGGGGATCTCCATCACCCCGGCCTTGAGCGCCTGGATCGAGTCGCCCGAGCCGGGCATCAGCACGAGCACGACGGTGTCGGCGTGGTCGATGATGTCGACCTCGGCCTGGCCGACGCCGACCGTCTCGACGAAGACATCGTCGCGGCCGGCGGCGTCGATCAGCAGCGCGGCCTGCAGCGCCGCCTCGGAGAGCCCGCCGAGCGCGCCGCGGTTGGCCATCGAGCGGATGAACACGCCCGGGTCCAGGAAGTGGTCGGACAGGCGGATGCGATCGCCGAGCAGCGCGCCGTGGGTGAACGGCGAGGAGGGGTCGATCGACAGCACGCCGACCGTCCGGCCCGCCTCGCGGCGCGCTTTGGTCAGCGCGCCCATCAGCGTGGACTTGCCGACGCCGGGCGGCCCGGTGAACCCGTACACGGCGGCCTTGCCGGTGTGCGGATAGACCTCGCGCACGAGCTCCCAGCCCTCGGGCCGATCGTCCTCGACGAGCGAGATCCCGCGCGCGAGGGCACGGCGATCGCCGGCGAGCAGTCGCTCGGCGAGGGAAGCGGGGGCAGCGTCGTGGTTCACGCGGTCGGGAATGATCGCAGCAAACGCCCTACCATCCTGGCCCGTGCAGCCGCCGAGCGCGCTCCCCGCCGAGCTCGAGCCGGACGCGTCGCTCGGCGCGCCCCTCGCCCCGCCTGCGCTCGCGCCCACCTACCTGCGCGGCGAGCCGCCGCCGCTCACCGGCGGACCGCTCGCCCTGTTGCGCTTCATGGCCGCGCACCGGATGCTCACCCTGGGCTACGCGCGCCTGCTGCTCCGGCTGGCCTACCTGAAGCTGCGCTTCCGCGGGCGGCTGCAGACCGACGGGCTCGCGTTCATCTGCCCGGGCACGAAGCTGCAGATCGGCCGCGACGCCCGGCTCGTGCTCGGGCGCTGGTCGTGGCTCGGCCACGGGACCAAGGTCCGCGTGCACGAGGGCGAGGTCCACGTCGGCGCCAAGACCGTGATCGGCCAGGAGTGCACGATCTCGGCGTTCAAGGAGGTGCGGATCGGACGCGAGTGCATCGTCGCCGACCGCGTGATGCTGATCGACTTCGACCACGGGGTCGTCGACGTCGAGCGGCCGATCCGCGAGCAGGGGATCTACAAGCGCCCGGTCCACGTCGGCCACAACGTGTGGATGGGCTACGGCGCCTGCGTCCTGCGCGGCGTGACCGTGGGGGAGAACTCGATCATCGGCACCAACGCGGTCGTCGCCGCCGACGTCCCCGCCAACGCCGTCGTCGGCGGCGTGCCGGCACGCGTGCTGCGCATGCGCCCCGCGCCGCAGACGCTGCGCTGGGAATGACCGCGCTGGCCGCCCACCTCGCGGCGCAGTACGGCATCGAGGTGGCCGCGGTCTCCGCGCTCGAGAAGGACGTGTTCCGCGTCGACCGCCGCGACGGCCCGAGCTGGGTCGCGCGGGTGTTCGCAGAGCGTCGCCCGCTCGAGGGCGTCCACGGCGACGCCGCGATCCTGCGCGCGCTCGAGCGCGAGGGCTTTCCCGCCGAGCGCTGCGCGCACCCCGACCCGGTCTCCACCCACGAGGGCAAGGGCGTCCTGGTCACCGAATTCATCCCGCCGGCCGCACCGCTGCGCCCCGGACGCCCGGCCGCGATCCTCGGCGTGCTGCTCGGGCGGCTCCACGCCCATCCGGCGAAGCAGCTGCGCCGCGGCGGCGCCTGGCATCACCTCTCCTTCGAGGGCGGACCGCGCGAGGAGATCGCGGCGGCCGCCGCGCTGCTCGACGACGCCGCCGGCCACGTGGGCGTGGGCGAGCTCGCGCTGCTGGACCGGCTGCGCGACGCGGTCCAGCGCGCCGACGCCTGCGAGGACCTCCCCCACGCCTTCGTGCATCCGGACTTCGTCCCGGCCAACGCGATCCCCACCCCCGACGAGCACCTGGCGATCGTCGACTGGACCGGCGCCGGCCGCGGCCCGCGGCTGTGGTCGCTCGGCTTCCTGCTGTGGGCCGCCGGCGCGCGCAGCCTGCGCCTGGTCGACGTCGCAGTCTCGCGCTATCGCCGCCACGTCGAGCTCACGCCGGGCGAGCTCGACCGGCTCGAGGGCGCGATCGCCGCCCGGCCGATCATGCTCGAGTGCTGGTCGGTCTGCGCCGGGCGGCGCGAACTGGCCGACGCGGTCGAGCGGGTGGCCGACGTACGGCGGCTCGCGCCCACGATCGCCGCTCGGGCGTGCCAGGCCTTCACCTGATGCGTCGGAGCGCTCGGTCAAACCCAGGCGCGGCGGGCCCTTGACCCCAAAATCCTCACGGCTCGAGCAGCGCCGACGGATCGGCGTAGGGGGCCAGGCCCCGCAGCGCGTCCGGATCGCCCTCGCCGGCCAGCGCGCGGCGCAGGCGCTCCAGGTGGCCGGCCTGGCGCTCGCGCCCGTAGGGCCGGGCGAGGTCGCGCGCGACCAGGAAGGCCCAGTCGCTCGACTGCGCGGCGAGCAGCTCGCGCACGGCGACCGCGTCGGCGCTCGGCGCCGCGCGCAGCACCTGCAGCTCGCCCGCCCGCACCGCCCAGGCCATGTCGGCAACCGCCGGCCCGCTCCAGGTCGACAGGTCGCGCCCGGCGCCCCAGGTCGAGCACGGAAAGCCCTCCGGGGGCGCGTCCTGCGCGTCGCGTTCTGAGAGGGCCTGGTCGAGCGTGACCAGCGCCAGCCCCGCCGCGCTCGCCTCGCGCACGACCGCGCCCAGCCACGTCGGCCCCTCGTACCACCAGTGCCCGAGCAACTCGGTGTCCAGCGCGCACACGCACAGCCCGCCGTCGGCGACGCGCTCGCCCAGCCGGCGCACGAAGTCGCGCGCGTGCGCGTGCGCCCGCTCGAGCGCCGCCTGGTGCTGGTAGGGCACGCCGCCGTTGGCCCACGGGTGGTGGTGGTGCTCGCTGAGCGCGTGGTAGTCGCGATAGGCGGGGTCGGCCGGATAGCCGTGCTCGCTCCAGACCAGCTCGACGATCGCGCGGTCGATCGGGACCAACAGCGGGCCGCCGCGGCCGCGCCAGGGCCGCAGATGGCGCTCGTCGCCGAGCCCGAAGTGGTCGGTCAGGTCCACGCACGTCGCGTGGACCCCGGCCTGCTCGAGCAGCGGATCCAGCCACGGCGCGTAGGCGCACTCGGGCAGCCACAGGCCGCCCCCCCACCCGCCGCTGCGCGCGCGGTGCGCGTCGATCCCGGCCCGCAGCTGCAGCCGCACGCCGGCGTCGCTGGCCAGCAGCGGCAGCACGGCATGGGTCGCCGCCGAGGTCCAGCGCGCGTGGCCGGCGAGCGCGCCGAGCAGATCCCCGCGCAGCGCCTGCAGCCGCTCCAGCGCCCAGCGGTAGTCCCCGGCCGCGCGGCGCACCTCCTCGGCCAGCGCCGTCTCGCCGCGCTTGCTCAGCGAGGCGACGTCGCGCGCGTGGGTCTCGTCGCGGATCTCCTCGACGAAGACCTGGAACCGGTGCAGCAGCCCCGGCGCGGCGAGCTGGTCGCCCAGCACCGGCGTGAGCGACAGCGTGATCGGCGCGCCGTCGTCGAGCAGCTCGAGCAGCGGCAGGTAGGAGCTCGCCACCGCCTCCCACAGCCACTCTTCGCCGAACGGCCAGGTGCCGAAGCCCTCGACGTAGGGCATGTGGGTGTGCAGCACGATGACAACGCGTCCCTCGCCCGTCATGGCCGCGCTCACCGACGGCAGACGGCCAGGAGGTCAAGGGCCCGGTCCAGCGCGGCCGGGCCCGGCTCCTCACGCAACGCGAAGTCGTGCCCGCCGATGGCCGGGACGAAGCGGTCGTAGAAGGCACGCGTGAGTCCGAGCGAGCGGTGCACGCGGTCCCAGCCGAGCCGCAGCGCGAGCGCGTGCGCGCGCAGCCGGCCGGCGTGGAAGAGCCCGAACAGCCGCACCTCGCCGTAGTGCGCCTCGCACAGCGCCCGGAACTCGTCCGCGCGGTACTCGTGGATGTGCCAGGGATTGTCCGAGCGCTCGGCGCCCGGCGGGGCGAGCGTGAGCACGTTGGGCGTGGAGATGTAGGCCACCGGGGCGATCGCGGCGAGGTGGTCGAGCAGGGGGTCGGGGTCGGGCACGTGCTCGATCGTCTGCAGGAAGACGACGGCGTCGGCGGGCTCGGCGAAGGTCTGGATCATGTCGCGCACGAAGCGCAGCCGCGGCGCCACGTAGCGCAGCCGCGCGTGCTCGTGCGCCTCGGGGTTGGCGTCCACGCCGGTGGCCGCCGCGGCGTGGCGGGCGAGCACCGCGGTGCCGTAGCCCTCGCCGCAGGCCATGTCGATCACCCGCCGGCCGCCGAGCTGCGGCGCGATCCACTCGTAGACGGCCAGGTGGCGCTGAAACCAGTAGTTCTCCTGGGGCACGTCCGGGAGCGTGCGCTCGCCGGTGAGCTGCAGCGGCGGGACGCCGGGAGGCTGGTCGCGCTGCACATACAAGGGCCCGGACACGGCGCGCGAGTATCGCAGGCCACCCACTGGGGCCACTAGAGTGGGCCGGTGCCGAGCCTGAGCGCCCACGAGATCCGCGACGTCAACACCCGCTACCACGACGTCGCCGCCGAGAGCTACGACGCCAAGTGGGGGATCGACTTCGGCGAGACCGGTCAGTCCCAGGTCCTTGGAAAGGTCCACAAGCTGCTCGCCGCTGAGTTGGACGCCGGCTTCGCGAGCGCGCTCGAGATTGGCGCCGGCACG
>DATAWZ010000072.1:0-54533 GCA_036266975.1 Solirubrobacteraceae bacterium | reverse complement strand
AGTGGCACCTCCTGTAAATCCGCTCCCGCTTCGCGGCTGCAAATCTTCGCCTGGCGGCGTCCTCGGGAGCCGAAATAGCGCTGCTATTCCGGCTCCCTGCGTCCTGGCCATGCTCGATTTTCGCTCGCGAATCGACGACCGCATTTACAGGAGGCACCACTAACAGGCGAAGTGTGACATGCCAGCCGGCGGGGCGCGACGCGACTCACCGGGCGCCGTCGCGCGCGCGCACGAGCCCGACCGGCGCCTTGCGCCGCCAGGCCTCCTCGAGCAGCTCACCCAGCACCGCCTCGGACACACGCTCGAGCGAGACGAGGACCGCGGAGAGCCGCTTTCCCCACCACACCTCCTGGAACGTCGCGGGGTCCTCGGCGACCAACGCGCGGATCTCCCCCTCGTCGACCATGACCCGCACGTGCGCCGCGTCGGGCACCGTCGCGAAGATCTTCCCGCCGACGCGGAACGAGCTCATCCCGTGATGGTCGGCCTCGGCCGCCTCGGGCAAGGCCAGCGCGAGCCCGTGCAGGTCCTGCGGCGAGATCACGACCCCGGCTGCTGCCCGGAGATCTGCACCGCCTGCTGGAAGGTCGGGCGGTTCTGCCAGGGGATCTCCGGCTCGGTGACCGCGCCGAGCGCGCGGAAGTTGATCGAGTCCGAGCATTCCTGGTTGCCCGCCGCGCACTCGGAGTCGGCCGGGTAGACCTGGGCGGCGCTCTCGCCGAGCGCCTGCTCGAGCGAGCTCTCCAGGGCCGAGCGGCACGTGGCCAGCTTGCCCTGCCCGCAGTAGGCGCGGCTCAGCCCGCCCCCGGGCACCTTCTGGCCCAGCACCTTGCGCAGGTCCTCCTGGACGACCCCGTAGAAGCCGACGTCCCACGAGGAGCCCAGGTGCGAGCCGCTCGTGCCGTGCCCGGGCTGGTCGTTGATCGGGAACTCGGACTCGACCTGGGAGAGCAGCGAGGAGCCGAGCGTGGGCTGGAAGATCGCCTTGACCAGCAGCGGCCACCAGGCATCCATGATCTGGATCGCCTGCGAGTCCTCGTACTGGCCGGAGTCGGTGGGGTCGATGCGGTGCGCGCCGCTGTTCATCCACGCGGTCAGCTCGCTCACCGCGCTGGCCAGGCGCGGGTCGCTCGGGGTGCCGATGACCTTCAGCAGGGAGGGCAGCACCTCGACGCCGCGCAGGTCCTGGGTGGCCGCCGTGCCCATCACGTTGATCAGGTCGGCCAGCGACATCCTCTGGCCGCTGCTCAGGAAGGACTCGATCCCGTCGGACAGCAGCTGCGAGCGGTAGACCGAGGAGAACTCCTCGCCGGTGCTGCCGTCGGCGTAGCCCGGGGCCTGCTTGTTGTTCCAGCTGGTGAAGAACGGCTGGTCGACGGCCTGCGGATGCGCGCTCTGCGCCGTGTCCTGCTCGGTGTAGGTCTGCGGGCTCCAGCCCTTCCAGGCGTAGCCGCCCCACACCGGGAACAGCGGGTCCGTGTCGGCCGAGCGCACCGGGTTGCGGCCCGAGTTGAAGTAGGCGATGTGCTGGCGGTTGACGAAGAACCAGTTGAACGTGTAGCCGATCTGGTCGGCGCTGCTCATGAAGTCCTGCGGGGTGGCCATCTCGGACGGCTCGTTGAAGCGCTCGAAGCCGGCGGCCGAGTCCAGCTCGTGCATGTAGGTCGAGCGCAGGCTCGTGAACACGACCGGACGCCCGGCGATCCTCGCCCGCGCGATCACCAGCCCCAGGTCGGTGCGCTGGATCGACAGCGTCTGCGAGCCGGCCGGCGTCGAGTCGCCCAGGTTGGGCGCCCAGGACTCGGTCTGGCTGATCGTCTGCATCGGCAGGCACCTGCCCT
Organism: Solirubrobacteraceae bacterium; assembly: GCA_036266975.1. Taxonomy (GTDB): domain Bacteria; phylum Actinomycetota; class Thermoleophilia; order Solirubrobacterales; family Solirubrobacteraceae; genus DATAWZ01. The sequence continues at coordinate 52,692 of DATAWZ010000072.1, read as the reverse complement.
GGTAGACGTAGTCGTCGGAGTCCGGCGAGACGGCGCCGCCGCTCGGGCTGCACAACGCCAGCGCGAAGATGTCGATGATGTCCTGCCCGGCCGAGGTCGCCGACCAGGCGTAGTCCTCGCCGTGGCCGAGCTCGACGTACAGGTTCACGCCCGGGAAGGCGGCGCCGTCGGCCTGGATCCCGGGGGCATGGATGTCCTCCTCCATGAGGATCTCCGGCGCGAAGTAGGCGACCTGGGGTCCCATCACCGCGATCGGGTGGCCCGAGCTGGTGTGGGCACCCGACACGAGCAGCGCGTTGGACTGCGATCGCGGGAACCCGAGCAGCCCGTTGCCGGTGGGCACGGCGGCGCGCCCGGCGCTGCCCGCGGCCGATCCGCTCGCGGAGACGACGTCGCTGGACATCCGCACCGAGCCGGCGTCGGGCATGGCCAGGCTGCCGGCCGCGGTGACGGTCGGGAGCGTCTCGTAGGGGAAGCGGTGGCCGGTGACGGTCGTCGGCGCGTCGGCGTCATCGTTGCGGTCGAAGTCCATGAACGTGGCGAACCCGGAGCGGTCGCTCACCGTCCGCGGACGCCGGGGTCGCCGCCTCTTCGCGCGGGCGGCGCTCGCGACCGTCGCGCCGACCCCGGGGGCGCCGGGAACCGCCTGCTGCTCGGCGCCGAACCGGTTGGCGAAGGCCTCCTCGAGCATCGCGTTATTGAGCTGCTCGCCGCCGCCCTGGCCGAAGATGCCCCCGACGAGCGAGGCGATCCGGATCAGGTCGGTGAGCTGGAAGGGCGCCGGCCCCTGCGCATGGCCGATCGCGGCGTATTCGCCGGGCATCATGTTCGGGTTCAGCCTCGCCTGGGCGATGTACTCGTTGATCCCGGCGACGTAGTTGAGCGCGTCCTCGTAGATCTGCTGCCCGTCGGGCAGGTCGTCGCGCACGTAGTTGACCTGCTGCTGGAGGTCCTGCTGGGTGTAGGGGGCGATCTGGAACTGCTGCGCGTCCATGCCTGCGTTCGAGCCGCCGGCGAACGACGCCAGGTCGGCGGCGCCGTAGTGGCGCAGCACGTCGATGAAGAACAGGCGCTGCTGGGCGGTCGCGTAGCCGATGCCGAACATCAGCGCGGCGCGCGTGTCGCCGTAGATGTGCGGCACCCCGTAGCCCTTGTCGAACTCGATCGTCACGCCCGGCTCGGGGAACTCCTGTGATTCGACGTCGCCGGCGGGGACCCCGAAGGTCGCGTTCTTGTAGTAGTCGGGGATCTCGCTCTCGGTGATCGGGACGTGCGTGGGCAGGTTCTCGTACATCTGCAGCTGGTCGTTGAAGTGCTCGGGGCGCACGCCGAGCGTCTTGAACAGCGCGAGCTGTACGAGGTTGTCGCTGCCGTTCGTGCCCGGCGGCAGGATGTTCCAGAAGCCCCCGCCGCCGAAGTCGTCGGTGCCGTAGGCCGGGACCGCCGCGCTCTGCGCGAGCGCGCTCGGCGCGGCCAGCGTGCCAGCGGCGGCGATCGCCAGGGCGATCGAGGCAACTGCGGTAGCGACGCGCCTCATCCTCGCCGGCGACTCTAATCGACGCCGCGCCGCGCACGCATTCCAGATATTCTCCATCATATATATGAGCAATCGGGTTGATGCCGGGGTGCTCGCTCCGCCGCGGGGGATCGCCTGGACGCGGGTGCCGCTCCTGCGTCGCTGGGGGCTGATGACGCTGCTGGGCGCGCAGGCGGCGGCGGTCATCGCGCGCCCGCCGTTCGCCTGGCGGCGCGAGTGCGCGATCTATTCCGCCGAGATCCTGCGCCGCTGCACGGCCGTGATCGCACTGGCCATGCTCGCCTGGGGGTTCTCCGGGCCCGGGCTTCAGTCCTCGAACTTCCTGATCCTCTTCGGCGCGCCCGACCGCGCCGGCGGCTTCATGGTCGTGGCCATCCTGCGCGAGTTCGGCTCCTTCGTCACCGGCACCGTCGTCGCCGGCGTCGCCGGGACGATGCTCACCGCCGAGCTCGGCTCGCGCCGGGTGCGCGGCGAGCTGGACGCCCTACAGGCGCTCGGCGTGGACCCGGTGCGCGCGCTGGTCGCGCCGCGGATCCTGGCCCTGACCCTCACCCTGCTCGGGCTGAACCTCATCGCCCTGGCGTTCGGCGTGCTCGGCGGATACCTCGCCGCGGTCGTCGTGCTCGGCGGCAACACCGGCGCGTTCCTGTCCTCCTTCGTGGCCAACACGACGCCGGTCGACCTCGTCGGCGCCGAGGTCAAGGTCGCGATCTTCGGCCTGCTGATCGGCGTGATCTGCTCCTGGCACGGCCTGTCGGCGAGCGCCGGCGCGGCCTCGGTGGGGCGCGCGGTCAACCGCGCGGTGGTCGGCGCGCTGATGGCCGTCTTCGTGGTCAACCTCGTCTTCACCCAGTGGATGCTCGCCCTGTATCCGAACATCTCGGTGTTCCGGTGAACGGGCCGCGCGCCCTGGCCGGGCTGACGCCGCCGCGTGACCCACTCGAGCGAGCCGGCGACGCGGTCCTGTTCGCCGGGCGCCTGCTGGCCAGCGTCCGGCAGCTGCCGCGCTACGGCGGCGAGACGCTGCGCCAGGCGGCGTTGATCGCCACCGGCAGCACGACGGTGATCGTCTTCATCGCCTTCTTCGCCGGCGGGAGCTGCGGCCTCGAGGCCTCGACGCTCGCCCGCGCGTTCGGCGCCACCCCGGTCGCCGGCGGCTTCTCGGCCTGGTGCACGCTGCGCGAGGTCGTCCCCTTCGTGTTCGGCTACGTCCTGGCCGCCAAGGTCGGCTGCGGGATGGTCGCCGAGCTGGGCGCCATGCGCACCGACCAGGAGATCGACGCGTTGGAGGGCATGGGCGTCTCCTCGATGGCCTACCTGTGCGCCACCCGCGCCGCGGGCTGCGCGCTCGTCCTCCCCGCCGCCTACCTGCTGGCCATCGGCAGCTCCTACACCGCCGCCTACCTGATGGGCGTGGTGCGCTTCGCCGACGTCTCCCCCGGCACCTGGTCGCTGTTCTTCTTCACCTTCCAGGACGGCTGGGACCTGCTCTTCTCGCTGATCAAGGGCCTGGTCATCTCGGGCTTCGTCATCACCGTGGCGCTCTACTACGGCTACAACGCACGCGGCGGGCCGAGCGACGTGGGGACGGCGACCGCGCGCTCGATGGGCGTGAGCATCGTCGGGGTCACCCTGATTTCGATGCTCGGCACGCTGGTCTTCTGGGGCGCGAATCCTCGCGTGCCGATCGGATGATCTTTGGGGGGAAAAAGAGCGCGGCGCTCGCGCTGACCCTGGCGTTGCTCGCCGCGATCCTCGCGCTCGCCCTGCGCTCGGGCGGCGGCGGGCAGCGCATCCGCCTGGCCCTGAGCGACGCCCAGGGGCTCGTCGCCGGCGCGCCGGTGCGCGTGGCCGGCGTCGCCGTCGGGCACGTGAGCGCGATCCGCCTGACCGGCCCGACCGACGAGCCCGTCGTGACGCTCGCCCTGGATCGGAGCTTCGTGCTGCACCGGGGCGCGCGCGCCGAGCTGAGGCTCGCCTCGCTCTCGGGCGAGTACAACCGCTACATCGCCCTCAGCGACGGCGCCGGTCCGCCGCTGCCGGGCGGCGCCGAGCTCAGCGCGGCCGCCCCGGTCGAGCTCTCCGCGGCGCTCTCGGCCCTCGGGCCGGCTTCGCGCGCGCAGATCGACGGGATCCTTCACTCGCTGGCGTCGGCCGGCGGCGGCCAGGGGCCCGCGGCGAGGGCCGCCCTCGCCGGCGCACCGGCGGCCCTTGCGGCCACGGCGCGGGCCAGCCAGGAGGTGCAGGGCGACGGCGCGGCGCTGCGCACGCTGGTCGGCAGCGCCGACGCGATCACCGCCGCGGTCGGCGCGCAGCCGCAGGTCCTCGGCGACGCGGTCGATCGCCTCGCCACCCTGGTGCACGACGCGGCCTCGCGCCGCGCCTCGCTGCACGCCTTCGTCGCCGGGCTGCCGGCGGGATTGGCCGCGGCGTCGGACGCGCTGACCCGGGCGCAGCAGACGCTGCCGTCGCTCTCGGCGTTGGTGCACGCCCTGGGCCCCTCGCGAACGCAGCTCGCCGCCGCCGCGAGCGAGGCAGCCGCGCTGCTGCAGCGCGCCGCGCCGACCCTGGACCGCGCTCGCGCCGTGCTCGACCAGGCCCCGGCCCCGCTCGGCGCGCTGCGGTCGCTGCTCACCGGCGCCGGCCCGGTGCTGGGCGCGCTGGCCCCGGTCGCCCAGGGGCTGGGCCCGATGCTCGACCAGGCCCGCGTCCGCCTCCCCGACCTCTTCTCGTTCTTCGCCAACTGGGCCGACTTCACCGCCAACTACGACGCCAACGGCCACGGCGCGCGGGTCGGGATCGTGCTGCCGCCGGCGCCCACCAACACGATCTCGCCCGCCAGCGACGGGCCCGGCGAGCTCGCGCCGCCCTACCTGCGCGTCCCCGGGGCGATGGACGGCGAGCCGTGGACGAACTACGCGAACAGCTTCGTCGCCGGCGGGCAGGCGGCGGCCGACGTCAGGGGCGACCGATGACGCGACGCGGGGCGGCCGCGTCGCTGGGCGGGATCGCGATGGTGCTCGCGCTCGGCGTCGCCCTGCTGGGCTGGCTGCTGCTGCGCTCTCCCACCGGCGCCGGCGTCCACGCCGAGTTCGCCTCCGCCCAGGGGCTCGTCGTCGGCAACGACGTGCGCGAGCAGGGCGCGGTCGTGGGCACCGTGCGCTCGATCACGCTCACCCGCCAGGGCACGGCGAACGTCGACTTCGTCCTCGGCCACGACGCCGCCCGTCCGCGCGCCGACGCCGTGGCGGCGATCGAGCCCGCCGACCTGCTCGGCGACTACTACCTCGCCCTCTCCCCCGGAACGGCGCGCGCGCCGCTGCACGGAGCGATCGCCGCGGCGTCGACCAGCGAGGCGCCGAGCCTGGATGCGGTCCTGTCGGCCTTTTCTCCGTCGGTGCGCGACGGCCTCGGGCTGCTGCTCGTGCAGGGCGGCCAGACGCTCGAGGACCACGGCGTGGACTTGGCGCGCGCCGCGGTGCTGCTGCGACCCGCGCTCAGCGCCGCGGCGAGCGTGAGCGACTCGCTCGCCGGGCAGGACGCCGCGCTGTCGCGGACCGTGGCCCTCACCGCGCAGGCGGTCGGCCGGGTGGCCACCCACGAGGCCTCGCTCGGGCCGCTGCTCGACGACCTCTCGCGAACGCTCGCCGCGACCTCGAGCGCGGCGCCGGCGCTCGCCCGCTCGCTCGCGCTCGGCGCCCCGGCGCTCACGACGCTGAGGAGCGGCGCCGGCGCCCTGTCCTCGCTGGCGAGCGCCGCCCGGCCCATCGCCGCCGTCCTGCACGCCGAGGCGCCGACGCTGGGACGCGTCAGCGGCGGGCTCGCCCCGCTCGCCCGGAGCGCCGGAGCGGCCGCGGGGTCGGCCGCTCCCGCGCTCGAGCGGCTCGGCGCGCTGCTCGCTCGCGGCGCCGGGACGATCTCCTCACTCGACGGCGGGCTGCGTGCCCTCCAGGGAGAGCTGCCCGCGATCGACCGGCTCGCGCCGCTCGCCGCGCAGGCCGCCCCCTACGTCTCGCAGGGGTTCTTCGCCGACTTCGCCGACGAGGCGACCGAGAGCGGCGCCCAGCCGCTGGACCCGTTCGCCGACCCGACGCGCGCCTACTGGCGCGGGGAGGCGGTGCTCTCCTGCCAGACCTTCGGCGTGCCCGTGGCGCCCGGCTGCATGACGCAGGCGCTCTCCGCGCTCGGCGCGACGCGGGCGTCGGGTACGCCGGCGCCGCATTCGTCGAGCGCGCAGTCCACGCCCACGCCGGCGGCGGCGACCCGGCCGGCCGTGCCCGGTGCGGCGACGCCGCCCGCCGGCGGACCCACGCAGGTCAGCCTGCCCGGCCTGCCGCCGATCAGCGTGCCGCCCGTGGTGCCGACGCTCACCGGCGCGGCCAAGTCGCTGCTTGACCTCCTGCTCGGGAGCCACTGATGGACGGTCGCCGTCCGGGACCGCTGCGCCGTCGCCCCGAGCTGCTCGGGTTGCTCGTGCTCGCGGGCACCGTGCTCGTCGTGTACCTCTCGACGGTGGCGATCGACGGTGGCGGCCCGCTCGCCTTCGGCCGTCGCTACGTCGCGCTGCTGCCGGGCGATCCGATCGTACAGGCCGGCGACTCGGTGCAGATCGCCGGCGAGCCGGTCGGCGAGGTTCGCTCGGTGCGCCTGGCGGCCGGCAGGCCGCGGGCGACGTTCGAGCTCGACAGCGGCCGCGTCGGCGCCGGCGCGCGCGTGCACGTCGGGGTCACCGGGCTCGCCGGCCAGGTCGAGCTCGACCTCGACCCCGGCGACATCTCCCACCCGCTGCCCCCGGGCAGCGTGATCCCGCTCGCCGACGCGGCGGCGGGCACGCCGATCACCGACGTGCTCGCCAGCTTCACCGCCGGCACACGCGCCGCGCTCGCGCGTACGCTTGCGGTCGCCGGTGCCGGCCTGGCCGACGCCGCCCCGCCGCTGGGGCACACCCTCTCGGTGCTGCCCGACCTGCTCGTGCGCGGAACCGGGCTCCTGCGGGCCCTGCAGCCGGGGCTCGGCGATCTCTCGCGCTCGCTCGGCGATGCCGCTGGCGCGGTCGACGCGCCCGCGCTCGGCCCGCTGCTCTCCAGCGGCGCGGCGCTCGCCGCCGTGTCGGCCGCGCGCGCACGCGCGATCGCCACGAGCGTCGCCTCGGCGCCCGGCATCGAAGGTCAGATCCTCGCCACCGGGCCCGGCGCGGCCCGCCTGCTCGGCGAGCTCGCCACGACGGCGCGGACGCTGCAGCCCGGTGTCGCGGCGCTGCCGGGACTGCTGCCCCGGCTCGCCGACGCCGAGCACCACGCCGACGGGCTCGACACCCTCACCCGGCTCGCCGGGCAGGCCGCGCCGGTGCTCTCGGCGGCCAGCCCGGTGCTCGCCGGCCTGCTTCCGGTGGCCGCCGCGGTCGCGCCCTCAGGCGGCGATGCGGCGACCCTCGCGCGCGTGCTCGTGCCGTACGGCTCCGAGCTGATCGCCGCGCCGGAGGGGTTCACCAAGTGGGGCAACGTCACCGTCGACGAGGGGACCGCCGCGGGCCACCGGGCCGTCCGCTTCACGATGATCCTCACCTGCGCGCACGCTCGTGACCCCTATCCCGCGCCCGGCCAGGCCTCCCGGGACCGCTCGGCGTGTCGCTGATCCTGGGCCACCGTCGGCTGGTCGGGGTGCTCGCCGCGCTCATCGGCGTGGCGGTGGTCGCCGTCGCCGCGCTGCGGCCGAACCCGTTCGCGCGCACGATCACCGTCCGCGCGCTGTTCTCCGACGCGAGCGGCCTGGCCCGGATCGGCGCCGACGTGCTCATGGCCGGCACCCCGGTGGGCCACGTGCTCTCGGTGCGAAGGGTCGGCGGCGCGGCGCTGGTGAGCATGCGGATCGACCGCTCGGCCGGGTCGGTGCACCACGACGCGAGCGCCGACCTGCGCCCCCGCCTGCTGTTCGAGGGCACTGCGTACGTCGACCTCTATCCCGGCAGCGCCGGCAGCGGGCCGCTCGACGGGCAGGCGATCCCGCTGAGCCGGACCCACAGCTACGTCTCGCTCCAGGACGCGGTCGACGTGCTCGGCCCCGCCACCCGCGCCGAGGTCGACGAGCTCGCGAGCGCCGGATCGCGCGTCCTCGGCCCCGGCGCGGTCGCCTCGGTGCACCACGCGGTCTCGCTCGCGCCGTCGATCACCGTCCGGCTCGCGCAGGTCGCCGGTGCCGTCCAGGGCAACCCGACTCGGGGCGCGCTCGCCCACGCGGTGTCCGCGCTCGAGCGCACGGCCGCCGCCGTGTCCGCGCGGGCCGCGGCGCTCGAGCCGATCGTGCGCGAGGGCGCGGCGAGCGCCGCCGCGCTGTCGGGGCCGGCCCTGGACCGGACCCTCGCCGCGCTGCCCTCGCTCGGCGTCGAGCTGCGCGCCGGGGGCGGGCAGGCCGCCGCGGTGCTCAGCCGGATGGGTCCGCTGGCCGATGCCCTCGTGCCCGCCGCGCGGTCGCTCCCGGCAACGCTCGCGCGCGTACGTCCCCTGCTGCGCCAGGGCACGGTCGTGCTGTCCTCGGCGCAGCCGCTGGTGAGCTCCGCGCAGCGCCTGCTCAACGGGGCCGGCGACGGCTCGCTGCCCGCGCTCCGGGCGCTGGACGCGGTCTCGCCGACCGTCGCCGAGTTCACCTCGGGCGGGCTGTTGCGCGCCCTGCAGGCCCCGACCGACATCGGCATCCCCTCCTACCTGGCCTTCCTGGGCATGTTCGAAGGGGGCGGCGGCGCCTCGGCGCCGTTCACCACCGCCTCCTCCACCCTGGGCGCCGGGCACTTCATGCGCTTCGGCTTTCGCTTTCTGACCGGCCTGGGGATCCCGACCCCGCCCTGCACGCTGGTGAGCCTCGTCTCCCCCACGCTGGCCTCCTCGCTCGCGACGACCGGGGTGTGTCAGTCATGACCCGCGTCCCGCTCGGGCGCACCGCGCTGGTCGTCCAGGCCCTCGCCGCGATCGCGCTGGTCGTGCTGCTGCTGCGCGCCGAGGGCGTCCCGCTGCCCTTCAGCGCCGGCGGCAAGTGGACCGTGCAGCTGCAGCTCGCCGACGCCGGCGGCCTGTCGGACGGCTCCCGCGCCCCGGTGACCGTCGCCGGCGTCGTCGAGGGCCGCGTCGCCTCCGTGCGCTACCGCGACGGGATCGCCGTCGCCGAGCTGGAGCTCGACCACTCGGCCCGCGGCGCCCTGCGCGCCGATACGGTGGCCACGGTCATCGCCCGCTCGGCGCTGCAGGATCTCGTCGTCTCGCTCTCGCCCGGCTCGCGCACGGCGCCGCCGCTGGCGCCCGGAGCGGTCATCCCAACCTCGCGGTCGAGCGCGCCGGTCACGCTCGACCAGGTGCTCGCGGTGCTCGACGCCGGCACCCGCGCTCAGCTGCAGGTGCTCCTGGCCGAGCTCGCGCGCGGGATCGGCGCCCACCCGGGTGCGCTCGGCGCAGCGTTGACTGCGCTCGGGCCCGACCTGGACCCGGTCGACCGCGTGCTCGCGCTGCTCGCGCAGCGGCGAACCCTGCTCGGCCAGCTGACCGACGAGCTCGACACCGTCTTCACCGCGCTGTCCGGCCACGACCGCGCGCTCGCGCGGGCCCTGGCCGACGGGAACCGCACCCTGGCCACGACCGGTGCCGCCGGCGGAGGTGCGCTGGCCGGAGTGCTCGCCGACCTGCCCGGGGCCATCTCGGCCCTCGACGGCGCCCTGCGCTCGCTCGCGACGCTCGGGCCCCCACTCGCGCCCGCGCTCGCGCAGCTGGACCGGACGGCCGCCGCCCTTCCGGGCGCGCTGAGCGCCGTCCGCTCCGCCACCCCGGCGCTGAGCGGGGCGCTGCTCGCCCTGCAGCGCCTCACCGGCCCGGCCGCCGGGACGCTGGCCAGCGCCGCCGACGCCGCCGGGCGCCTGGCTCCGGTGGCCGATCAGGCGCCGCCCGCGCTGCGCGCGGCGCAGCGCATCACCGCCGCGATCGACGCCAACCGCGACGGCATCGGCGCGCTGGGCGCCCGGTTCTCGGGCGTGTTCTCCACCGATCTGAACGACGGCCCGATCGTCCGCGGCCTGGGCTTCTTCCAGCCCTTCGACCCAGCCGACTTCGGCGTGCCGGGCGCGTCGGGGACGCGGCTGCTCACCCTGCAGACCCAGGTGATCAGCGCGCTGACCGCGGTCTGCGAGCACGAGAACCTCGTCGCCTGCCTCGTGCGCTACCTGGTGCCCGGGCTGCCCGGAGCGGTCGCCTCGCTGCCGGAGCTGCGGCCATGAGACTGCACCTGCGCGCCGGCGAACGGCTGGCCGTGCTCGCGTTCGCGGCGCTCACCGTGGTCGGCTTCCTGGTCCTGCTGCGCGCCTTCGGCGGGCCGAGCCTCGGGCTGTCGAGCACGCGCGCGCTCACCGTGCGACTGGGCGATGCGCAAGGCGTCGGCGGCGGCGCTGACGTGCTCGTCCACGGCGTCCAGGTCGGCCGGGTGACGGGCGACAGGCTCGAAGGCGGTCGGGTCGAGCTGCGCTTCACCGTCCCCACCGGGCTGCGCCTGTATCGCGACGCGAGCGCCTGGATCGCCCTGAAGACGCCCCTGGGCGAGGGGTTCGTCGACCTCGACCCCGGCCGGGTCGCCGCCGGGCGGCTGCCGGCGGGCACCCGCGCGGTCGCCGCGGGAACGAGCGTGCGGCTCGACGAGGCGCTCGGTGTGCTCGCCGCGCCGGCGCGCCGCGACCTGCAGGCGCTGCTCGGCGAGAGCGCCGTCTCCCTGTCGAGCCCGGCCGCCGGCGGCGAGCTCCCGACCAGCGTGACCCAGCTCGACGCCGCGGTGAGCGGCCTGGACACGCTCGCCGGCACGCTCTCCGGGCAGGACCGGCAGATCGGCCAAGCGATCACCGACGGGACCGCAGCCCTGGGCCAGCTCGGCACCCACGAACCGGGTGTTCGCGAGATCGTCACCGGCGGTCGGCAGACGCTCGCGGCGCTGGCCGCGGAGCGCGGCCCGCTCGCGGCCGCGCTGAGCGCGCTGCCCGGCATCGTGGCGCTCACGCACGGCGTGCTCGCCCAGGCCCGCCCGCTCGTCGCCGCCGCGAGCCCACTCGTCGGCGACCTGCGCGCCGCCGCACCGTCGCTGGGCGCGGCCCTGCGCCGCGCGCCGACGAGCGTCCGCGACGTGCAGGTCATCCTGCGTCGCACCCCGGCGCTCGACGACGCCGCCGCGCCGACTCTCACCGCCGCGCGGCGGGTGCTCCCGACCGTCGCGGCGGCGAGCGCGGTCCTCGGCCCCGATCTCGCCGACCTGGTGCCGATCCTGAACTACCTGCAGCCGCGGGCCAACACGATCGCCGCGTGGTTCGCCAACACCGCCGACCTCGGTTCCAGCGGCGACGAGCAGGGCCCCTGGGCCCGGTTCTTCGTCCTGTTCGATCCCTCGAGCCTGCTCGACCTCCCCGGCGCCCCGGCCGCGAACGCGTACACCGCGCCGGGCGACGCCGCCCACAACGTCGCTTACGCGCGCGGCGGCTACTCCCGCCTGGAGCCGTTTCGGCCCTGATCGGGCGGGGCGCGGTCAGCGCTCGCGCGCGGCGAGCTCGTGCCGCTCGAGCGGCTCGCCGTCGACGGGCCGATCGTGCGGGCCAGCGTCGTCTTCGTCCTGGCCCGCGCGGCGCCGCCCCGAGCGGCGCAGCGCCAGCACGCAGCCGCCGAGGATGAACAGGGTCGCCGGCACGGCGAAGGCGAACGCCGGCGCGTCGTTGCCGCCGGTGGCGCCCGAGTCGCTGGCCGGCAGCGGCGGCGGGGCGATCGGTCGCCCGCGGGCCGCGGCGATCCGCTCGACCGCGCGCACCGCCGTGCGCGCGAGGCCCGCCGACTGGTGGTCGACGTCCATCGGCACGCCGGCGAGGTCGCTGGCCGGGACGGCATCCTGCACCGCCAGGCCCTGCGGCGTCACGACCAGCAGCGGCACGCGGGTGTTGAAGTCGATCTCGCCCTCCAGGAAGTGCGCGTAGCGAGCGGGCTGACCGAACAGCGCCGGGATGCCGCCGAGGTCGATCGGGCTCTCGATGATCGCCACTCGCAGCGGAAGGCCGGTCGCGTGGATCTCCTTCAGCGCGCGCTGAAGCGCATTCTCCAGCGCGGTCGGGGTCGCGGGCTCGTAGGGATAGAAGACGTCCTGCACGAGCAGCACGTCGCTGGCCGGGTCGGCGTCGGCGTGCGCCCAGGGCGCGCCGACGGCGAGCACGGCGCCCGCCACCGCCAGGGCACGAGTGAGCCGGGCCCTCACAGCCAATCGGCGCCGGCCGAGCCGCAGACGTGCAGATGCAGGCCGTGCTGCGCGACCGTCCGGGCGTGCTCGGCGTCGCCCGCCGCGTGCTCGTAGGTCTGGATGTTCTGGGTCTCGATCGCGGTGTTCTCGCTCTCCTGCCTGGAGCCGACCGGCCGCTGCGCGGCGGCGAGCCCGCTGACCGCGTCGGCGGTCAGCTCGGTGTACTGCGCGAGCGCCGCCGCGTCGGCCCGCGGGACGCTCAGCGCGCGCAACTCGGCGATCGCGTGGCGGGCGGTCGTGACCAGCGTGCCCAGCTCGACCTCCTGGGCGCTCAGCGTCGTGGCCTGGGCGGCGATGCTGTGCACGCGCTGGCGGTAGTCGCGGCACACCCGGTCGGCGGCGCTCGTGAAGGAGACCGTCGTGGCGATGGCCTTCGTGGTCGAGCCCGACCGCCTGTGTGCGTGCACGCCGCCGTGGCCCGAGCCGACACTCGCCGGAGTGACCGCCTGGGCTGAGCCCTCCCCGCGGCGTGCCGAGGTGGAGGCCTTCTGGCCGCCGGACCCGCACGCGGCGAGCAGTGGCGCGATCGCCGCCACCGCCACCGCCAGCGCGGCTCGTGCGCCGCTCATCCCTTCGTCCCGCTCGCCGACTCGGTCGAGTAGGAGTTGCTCAACGAGCCGACCCCGGCGCCGAGGTTGATGTGCAGCGGCGAGAAGAACTCCGAGGCCGCGGGCTCCCAGGCTCCGTCGTCGAAGAACTGCCCCTCGTACGGCTCGCCGGGTGAGTTGCTCGCGGTCGGGATCAGGTTGTCGGTGAGGAACTGGGCGAGCAGCATCTTGAAGATCACCGTTCCGCTCGCCGGGTCCTTGTTGCTCCAGGGAGAGGTCGCGATCGTGCTGAACACCCCGGGGTTCTCAAGGCGCGCGTCGATCGCCGACACCGAGGTGCCGTGGACCAGGCCGTAGGCGAGCGCCTGCCCGGCGACGAACCCCTCGAGCCCGGGGATCGTGGCGAGCTCGCCGACGACCTGCGGGACGAGCGTGGCGTACAGGCTCGCGTCGTTGCTGGTCGGGTCCACATCGCTGATCGCCCGAATCTGCCCCTGGGCGCCGAGCAGCCCGCTGTCGATCACGAAGCGCTCGCTGGACAGCGGCGCGGAGACGATGATCGGCGTGGGGTTGACCTTATCGTAGGTCTCGTTGCCCACCTGCCGCAGCGCCGCCGAGAGCGTGTCGAACTCGCCGTCCATGTACATCCCCAGCCACTGCGAGGCCGGCAGCGTCGCGAGGAGGTTCGGCACGAGCTGCGGCCCCTCGGCCGGGAAGACCTTCACCGCGACGCCGTACCGGGCCAGCTCGGCCTTCAGCCCGGCCAGGCGCTGCTGCGAGGTCGGGCTCGTCCCGATGAACGCCGCGACTCGCCGCGGCGTGCTCTTGGGCGTCGAGGGCAGTCCGATCTCGCCGATGTACTGGCCGGCCGCGTAGCCCTCGTCGTAGGGGTTCGGGGCGAAGCGGAACACCTGGCGGCCCGGCGTCACCGGGACGTTGGGGTCGGCGACGATCGTCGGGATCTGCCCGCCGACCGCCTGGATGGCCCCCTGCGCCCCCTGCCCGCACGGGGCCAGGAACGCCGCCGGGTGCTGCGTCTGGAGCTGCAAGGCGTCACTGCGGGCCACCCGCGCGCTGCCGCCGTCGTCGAGCAGGATCTGGTGGATCTTGCGTCCGCCCACGCCGCCCGACGCATTCATGAGCTCGATCGCCACGAGCACGCCGAGCTCCTGCGTGCGGCAGTCCAGGGCATCGGGCCCTGACAGGTCGGCGACCGAGGCAACCTCGACCGGCGTGGAGCCCGGCGAGGAGATGTCCCCCACGGTGAAGGTGGGACTGCCGACCGTCGGCTGGCCGTTGATCTTCAGCTCGGCGCTGTAGGTCCCGTCCTCGGGGATGCCGACCTCCGCCGACCACGCGTTGGCGGTGCCGCCGCTGCCCGGCTGCAGGGTGGCGTGGAAGGACAGCGGGCCCTTCGAGCAGTCGCAGGCGAACGACACCGTCACCGTCTTGGGCACCGGGGGCGGCGAGCTGAACGTCTGCGGGGACCGGGCGAGCGTCACGTCGATTCGGTTCAGCCCGACGGTCGCCGGGGCGAGCGTGAGCTGCGCGGTGGACCCCGCGAGCGCGACGTCGGCGAACCCGGCGCCGGGCAGCAGGTTGCCGCGCTGAGAGGGCAGCGATTGTCCGCGGCCCTGCAGCGTGCCGGCCAGGAGCGCCGCGACGGCGATGGTCACGACCGCCGCGAGCGCCTCCGCGCGCACGAGCCAGCCTGCGCGTCGCAGCGATCGCTGGTCCTCGTCGCCGGCGCGCAGCGCGCGCCGGGCCAGCAGCGCCGTGGCCAGGCCGATGGCCATCGCGACGCCGACGACCACGACCTTGATGATCACCAGATGCCCGTAGCTCGACCAGCGCAGGAAGTACCATCGGCTCACCTCGCGCACGGCGGCGATCAGTCCGGTGGCGATCGTCAGCGCCGCGGCGACGAGGGCGATCGGCGTGTAGGCGCGCGTGGCGGTCAGGAGCTCGTTCGGGCGTCCGGCCGCGAAGGCCGCGGGGGCCACGCATGCGGCGAGCACGATGACCGCGCCCATCCAGGCGCCGCCCGAGAGCAGGTGCAGCACCTGTCCGGCGGCGGCCAGGGCGGGGGTGTCCCGCACCGTGGCCACGTGCCCGTCGATGGCCAGGGCGCCGAGGGCGAGCATGCCGATGAATCCGAGCGCGGCGAGCCGGCGCTCGCGGTCGGCGGGGCGTCCGCGGCGCGCGAGCGCGGCGGCGAGGGCGGCCCCGAGCGCGAGCACGATCAGGCGCGCGACGATCGTCCAGCCGGTCGTCGAGGAGCTCAGCAGCCCGAAGTCAAGGCCGCCGCGTGGCGCCCGCGCGCGCTCGATCGCCTCCATCAGGGTGCCGGCAAGCGCCACGCCGAGGGTCGGCAGCGCGAGTCGGTGCCAGCGTCGCTCAGCGTCGCGCTCGATGTCCTCGTCCAGGCGACCGCGGATCCAGCGCAGCAGCAGCGCGCCGCCGAGCAGCGCGAACGCGGCGACCGCGGCCAGCCAGCGGCCGGCGATCGAGACCAGGCTCTCGGTCGGCGCCTGCTCGGCGCTCTGGGTGGTGGTCGCCAGCAACGTGCCGGCGCCGGGGGGTGCCTGGCCGCTGGCGCTCGGCACGCCGAACCGGTAGGCGCCCTCCACGGTGTGGCCGTCGTCGCCGTAGGCGACCCACTTGACCTGGTAGATGCCCTCGGGCAGCGTCTTGAAGCTCGTGGTCATCGCGTAGCCGCCGAGCGCGGCCCGCAGCGGGCCGGTCGGGATCGCGCGGCCGTTCTGCGCCGTGACCGTGATCGAGCAGCCCTTGATGACGATCTCCTCGGTGAAGGCGATCTGCACCGAGGTCGGGGCCGACGGAGAGACGACCCCGCCCTGCGGGGTCGAGGCCACCAGATAGGGATGCGCGCCGGCCGGCGCCGCGAGCAGCAGCAGTAAGACGAGCGAGGCGCTCGCCGTGGCCAGGCCACCGCGAGCGCCCGCGAACGCGGCTCTCACACGATCCCTCAACCGGCCGCGTATGGGTTGTCGTCGGTGCAGTCGCCCGGCGGGCAGACCCACGTCATCCCGTGCGGCTTGTAGAAGCCGCCCTCGGGATAGTCGTACCAGTCGCGGCGGTTGAAGTCGACGCCGAGGCTGCCGTCCTGCTCGTCGACGAACTGCTTGTCGTAGGTCAGGTTCCCGGTCGGCGAGATGTCGACCACGTAGAGGCGGTGGTCGCCGTCGACGCCCGTCCGCGCGACGAAGTAATCGTCGAAGGTCAGGCGCGTGGGGAACCCATCCGCGTTGATGGTGTGGTCGTCGAGCGCCCCCCAGTGCGGCCCACCGGTGGTTGGGTCGTGCACGATCAGCACGTCCAGCAGCACCGGGCAGTCACCGACCTCGGTCGACGGGTTCTGTGCGTATTGCGCCGTGTCGTTGTTGGGATTGCCCGTCGGGACGATCGAGTTGGCGATCTGGGCCATCTCGAGCCCCTCCTCGATCCCCGTCTTGGGGTCGATCTGGCTCATGTTGCAGTCCTCGATGCCCTTCTCGCCGTCCTCGACCAGATGCGAGATGTCCAGCACGTAGACCATCTTCAGCTCGCCCTGGTCGAAGTAGTTGTCCGCGAGCGGCACCCGTCCCTGCACGGAGTGGAACAGCCACCGGTTGTTCGGGCTCGTCTGAACCCAGGCGCCGCCGGAGCACCCGCCGGGCTCGTCCTCGAACCCGCCGTTGACGCTGTTGGCCCCGCCGTTCTCGCCGGTGCTGTTCGTCGCCAGCTGGGAGAAGCCGTCGTCCCACACCTGGTGCCAGTCGGCAGTCGACACCGGAGGCAGGTCGGTCGCGTTCGGGGTCCAGAACACGCCGCCGCCGCACATCGACTCCGAGAAGAAGCCCTTCGACGGCAGGAAGTAGCCGTTGTAGGCACTGGTCGTGCCGTACGTTCCGTCCGGCGCGGCGTGTGTCTTGGCGCCCTCCATGATCCCGATGTTGGTGTGCGCCGGGTTGGCCGGGTCACGCCAGGTGATCGGCATGTGCGCGATCGACACCTCGACCGGATGCAACGGGTTGGCGATGTTCCAGATGCGAACCGTCGGGCGGAACGCGTAGATGTTCACCGGCTTGACCGGGTCCAGGATGATCTCGCGCGGCTCGGCGTAGTCATCGGTGACCATGATGTTCAGGTCCGGACGCGCCTGGACGCCGTGCGGGTTGGCGCACGTGCCCACGGGCTCGGCCTCCAGCGGCGAGCACGCCGCGGCCTCGCGCGGGTCGGTGAGGATCTGCCCCACGCTTCCGGCCGGCGTCACCGACAGCACGTGGCCGGATCCGTCGACCGTCACCAGCGCCCCCGGCGAGCCGCCGTAGTTGTACAGCGGACCGCCCATCCACGTGCCGATGTACTCGTCGTCGGCGTGGTTGGCGTTGTCGTACTTGACCGCGTCGAAGGCGTCCGGGATCGAGCCCTGGATCACCGACAGCGGCGTGTTGGTGACCAGAGCGCTCACGTTGGGAATGTCCGTCACCGACACGCCAAACGACCACGACGAGAACAGGCAGCCGAGGATCAGGTTCTCGCCGTTGATCCAGCTGTACTGCATGTGGTGCGGCTCGCATTCGATCCCGCCGTCGATGTTGAGCGTCGCGAGATTCACGACGTGGCCGTACAGCGGGTTGAGCGTGTGGTTGTAGTTGTACTTGCGCGCGTCGATGACCGCGAGCGCGTCCAGGCCCGGAGCGAACTGCGGAATCGCCAGCTCGGTGAGCCCCTCGGGGTTGATCTCCAGGTTGGAGATGAAGTCGCTGATGTCGGTCGCGTCCAGGTCCGCGGCGTTCTCCTTGCCGGCCCACACCACGATGTACTCCTGCCTGCAGTAGTCGGCCTGGGAGTGGTTGGGCATGGTGCGCGGGCAGAGCTGATTGTTCTGATCTCGCGCGGTGATCGACGCCGGGACGGTGTGATTGGTCCACTGGCCGAGGTTGGCCGCCGACTGCACGGTCTGCGCGAGCCACTGCGGGTCGATCGGCAGATCGGCGGTACCGCTCTGCTCGTTGGCTCCCGGATCGGCCGCCAGCGCCGGGTTGGTCGAGGTCGGGGTGCTGCTCGTCTGTGCGAGCGCGACGGCGCTCAGGCCCGTCGCCAGGACGGCCACCGACACGGCGATGGCAGCAAGCCTGCGCCGCCAGCGCGGACGGCCGGCCCACTCGGCGACGGCGTCTGTTTCCGGTTCCCTTGCCATTTTGTGGTGATCCTCCTCCGCGAGGACGTGACGTCAGTGCACGGCGCCGGGTGCGTCACACCCCCGCCAGGGCCTGCTTACCGGCGATTAAGGTAGGCACCAAACCGCGCATTCACCAGTGGCATTAGGGGCCGCCTTTTTCGTCAGTGACACTTCTGACCGCGCACTGTCCCGTAGTGCGCCTCGTCCGGGAGTCGCCAGCGGCCGTGGCTATGCTCGCGCGTCCGATGAAGCGATTTCTCACCACCACAGGGGCGGTCCTCGCCGCCGGCGCCATCCTCGCCGGATGCACCAGCAGCAGTCATACGCGCGTGAGCGCCTCGCCCTCGGGGCAGGGCGCGGTGGCGAGCGCGCAACAGACGACCACGCCGCTGCCGGCGTCGCTGTCCACGGGTTCGGCCAAGCAGCAGATCACCGCGACGATCGTCGCGTTCTACCGATCGACCTGGCAGGACGACGCGCCGCTGACGTGTGCGCTGTTCTCGCCCACCGGCCTGCAGGGCTTCATGAAGGCATCGGAGGTCTCCTTCCCGGACTCCGTGCTCCCTTCCAGCAGCTGCGTGCACGCGGTGCAGGTCTCCAACGCCTCGTTGGCCAGCTCGGTGGAGCAGGACGAGGAGAACGGGCCGAGCATCCCCGGCTCGATCCTCGACAACGTCGGGGTGGGCGGCATCTCGATCCACGGCAACACGGCCACCGCGATCGCCCCCGAGAACGTGTCGATCTTCATCGTCGCCAAGCGGATCCTGCTCGTGCACCTGAACGGGCGCTGGCTGATCAGCGGATCGCAGTCGCTGTCCCGGAACCTCCCCCAGTTGCTGGGGTCGGCCAAGGCGAAGGGCGAGCTGACGCCCAAGCGGCACGCGCGTTGACCGCCTGCGGGCGAGCGGTGGCCTGCATCGCCTCGGTGGCCGGGGCGGCGGGGGCCCTCGCGGGGCTGCCGGCGAGCAGCGCGGCCGCCGCGTTACCGCTCAGCGGCACGCTGCGCGTCGCGACGGGGTCCACCTTCCAGGTCGTCCTGCCCGGCGGGGGCAGCTCGGGCCCCTTCCTGCCCGCGCTCAGCCTCACCGACCCGCTCGGCTCGAGCATCGCGCTCACCCCGGGCAGCGCCGGCGGCCTGGCCACCGGGCGGTACCAGCCCTCCCCGGCGATCCTCGCGCCGACGCCGTTCCTCGGGACGAGCTTCCAGGCCGCCACCGTGTCGACCGACCCCCAGACCGGCGCAGCTGTCCCCGCCCCCTCGATCACGACCGACGGCAATGGCCACCTCAGCGCCGACCTGCGTGCCTGGTCGATCAGCTGGAACCACCAGAGCTACGAGCAGGGGTCGGCCGACGCGACCGGCACCTACGACGTCTCGACCGGGGCGTTCACCCTGAACTGGGTGAGCCCGATCCAGGGCGGCCTGTTCAATGGGTTCAGCGGCGACTGGCACCTGGTCGGCACCTTCGTGCCGGCGAGCATCCCGAGCACCACGCCGCCCGCCCCGGCGCCGACCGCCGCCCCACCGACGACCCACCGCGTGATCCCGCAGATCGCGCGCGCGGCGGCGCCCCACCCCACGAGCTTTGCCGCCTCGGACTCCCGTTGGCAGGTCCAGACCGGTTTCGTGGTGCGCCTTCCCAAGGGCGGCCAGCTCGCCAGCGTGGCGGTGACCGCGACGATCGCCGGTGGCTCCGGCCGCGGTGAGCTCGTCGGCACGCGCCTGTTCGAGGTGCGCCCGGGGGCGAGCGGGTCGGCGTGGTTCATCCTGAACCCCTCCGCGGTCGGGCTGCTGCGCTCCCGCGGGAGCCTGCCGCTGCGCTTCCAGATCATCGCCAGCTCGCCCAACGGCACCGTCACCCGCCACGGCACGACGCGGCTGACCGCGCGATGAGCGCTCGCCGCCGGCTCCTGCCCGCCGTCGCGACCGCGGGCCTGCTGCTCGCCGGGTGCGGTGGCTCCTCGCACACCGTGAGCACCGCGACCGGGGCCTCGTCGCCGTCGGTGGTGAGCGGCGCGCCCGCGGGCGCTCCGACCCCGGCCGAGCTGCTCTCCACGTGCACCGCGACCACCGACCGCTCGCGCCTGAGCGCGGCGGGCAAGGTGCGCTACCTGACGATCTGCCGCGAGGCGGTCGGCGGCCACGACCCCGCGGTCGAGGCGACCGCGGCGCTCCAGTGCCGCAAGATCATCGTGCAGACGGTGCCGGCCCCCGCGCAGGCCGGCCTGATCGCCGACTGCCCGCGGCCCTGAGGCCCGTCTGGGAGGAGGGTGTGGTTCGTGAGTTGCGCTGAGCGCAACTAAGCAACCACACCCTCTTGGCCGGCGCCTCGGAGGGCCAGGGTCAGGGAAGCTCGCCGGCGCGGATCGCGGCGGCGATCGCCTCGCAGCGCGTTCGCGCGCCCGCGCGCCGCACGGTGCGCTGGATGAGCTTGCGCACCGCGCTCTCGCTGAGACTGAGCTCGTGGGCGATCTCGGCGTCGCGCAGGCCCGCGGCGAGCAGCACGAGCGCTTGATGGGCGGGCTCGCCCGGGCGCAGCAGGGGCGCGCGGTCGCCCGCCGCCGGCGCGGCGGCAGCGGGCAGCGAGCGCGGGACCAGGCGCATGCCGACGCGCCCGGCCGCGAGTGCGAGACGCAACATCAGCGGCTCGAGCCGCTCGCGCGCCACCAGGGCGTCGGCCTGCTCGAGCAGCAGCGGGTCGACGGCGTCGGTCTCGGAGCGCAGCAGCACCACCACACAGGCGCCGTGCGCGCGAGCCATCCGGGCGCTGATCAGGCTGTCCGGTGCGTCACCGTCGATGATCACCGCGACGACCGAATCGCCGAGCGCGCCGGGAAGCAGCTCGGCGCTCGGGACGATCGCCGCGCGCTCCCGCCACCCGAGCGGGAGCAGCCCGACCAGGCCCTGCGCGATCACCGCGCGCGGGGAGTGGATGACCACGCGGGGCCGGTCGGCGTCCGGGGTCGGGTCAGCGGCGCCGCCGTCGAGCGCCACCAGGCGCCCGTCGCGTGCGCTCACCCGCCCTGCGCGCTCCAGGTCGTCGAGGGGCACCCCTCCGCGTCGTTGGCGAAGTCGCCGCTCGCTCGCGTGGCGCTCGTGAAGCGGCCACTGACGGACACGTCGTCGGGGCCGTTCTGATCCTGGGCGTTGCTGAACGATCCGTCCGGGGCGATGAGCAGGGCGTCGGCCGACTCGTAGGCGCAGACGTCGACCGAGGAGGGCGTGCATCCGCCCGTGTAACAGGTCTGGGTGAACGCGCCGAACACGTCGGCGGCCTGCGGGAGCCCGCTCGAGGAGGGCGTCGAGGGCGCCTGCAGCGCCCGTCCTGCGGCGGTCACGTTGAGCGTGACCGGCTCACCGGCGTGCGTGGCCCCGTGCCACACGCCGTCTGGCACCGTCACCCGCTTCCCGGGTTTCGCGGTGAGCGTCTGGATGCCGGTGTTGCACGTCTCCGTGGTGTCGTCGAAGGCGTTCGTGGACTGGGCGGAGTGCGTGTAGGTGAGCGCGGCCCGGTCTCCGTCGATTCGTCCGCCGACCACCGTTCCGGTGCCGCCCGTGATCGCCCCGGCGGTGAAGTGCCCGTGAGCGCTGAGCGCGACGGGCCCGTCGACGACCTCGACGTCGTCGGGCGGCGCCGGGTCCGGCGAGTCGGCGCAGCTGATCGGGGAGTCGACGGCGACGTCCTCCACGACGTACTCGCCGATGGCGTGCCGTGCGTGTCCGGTGCCGACGTGCTTGATCACGTGCACGACCGCGAAGCTCGCCTGCGCGCCGCCGGCGCCGGTCGCCTCCCAGTCGCCGGCGTGCACCGGCGCGGCCAGCGCAGCGGGCGTGATCGCGGCCGCCCCGAGCAGAGCGAGGCCGGCCGCGGCGACTCGCGAGCCCCTCACAGCAGCCCCCCGCGGGCCGCCGTCGCGACCGCCTGCGTGCGCGTGCGCGCGCCGAGGCGGCTCTGCGCGCCGGCGATGTGCTTGCGCACCGAGCTGGTGCTGATGCCCAGGCGCAGCGCGATCTCGTGGTCGTGCAGCCCCTCGGCCAAGAGGCGCAGGACCTCCAGTGAGCGCTCGGTGAGCGGGCCCGAGCGCCGGCTGCCGCGATAGCCGCCATCGCCGGACGGCCGACCGCCGGCCTCGATCGTCGCGAGCGACGAGCGCAGGCGATCCTCGTCCAGGTCGTCCAGCGCGATCTGCGCGTCGGCGTCGCCGGCGCCGTCGGAGGGGTCGTCGATCGCGCACAGGACCGGGGCGCCGAGCTCGCGCGCCTGGGCGACGAGCGTTGCCGCGTTCTGACCCTCGGACACGCCGACCACGACCGCGCGCAGCGGCGCTTCGGCGGCGCACAGCACCGCGGTCGCCTCGGCCAGGTCGGCCACGGCCCGCGCCGGACCGGCGAGCGCGGTCGCCGCCAGACGGGCCAGCCCGGCACGCACGAGCGGCCGGCGGTCGATGGCGATCACCAGGCTGCGACGGAGGTCGGTCGGGGGATCGAGGACCCGCGGCGCGTGGGCGTACACGGGCCCCTCGAGGGCGCTAGGCGCGCTGGCCATGACGCGGTGTCGGGGTCGGCTGAGCGGGTACGGGAAGTCGAGATGCGGGTGTTGACGGCAACGGTGACGCCTCCTCTGGCACGACGGGTGCCCCTGCACGCGGTGGTTACGCCCCGCAATGTACACAAATTTGATCGACAATGTCATCTAGTGGATGGGACACCCCTCAACCTCGCCGCGTCGGCCGGCGCGCAATGATGCGCCCCGACGGCTCCCCCACCCGCCCTCTCGGAGGTCACGCGCGATGAACAACGACGAGCTGCGCCAGCTGGGTCAGCGACTGCGGATCGACTCGATCCGCGCGGCCGCCGCCGCGAACTCCGGCCATCCGACCTCCTCGATGTCGGCCGCCGACCTGATGGCCGTCCTGATGGGGCGCTACCTGCGCTACGACTACTCGGCGCCGGAGAACCCGAGCAACGATCACCTCATCTTCTCCAAGGGCCACGCCTCGCCGCTGGTGTACGCGATGTTCCGCGCGGCCGGCGCGCTCACCGACGAGGAGCTGCTGACCTTCCGCAAGTTCGGCTCCAAGCTGGAGGGGCACCCGACCCCGGTGCTCCCGTGGGTCGACGTCGCCACCGGCTCGCTCGGGCAGGGGCTGCCGGTCTCCGCCTCGATCGCGCTGTGTGGGCGCGAGCTCGACCAGATCCCCTACCGCGTGTGGTGCCTGTGCGGCGACTCCGAGATGGCCGAGGGCTCGATCTGGGAGGCGGTCGAGCACGCCGGCGTGCAGCGCCTGTCCAACCTGGTGGCGATCATCGACGTCAACCGCCTGGGCCAGCGCGGGCCGACGATGCACGAGTGGGACCTGCACGCCTACTCGAGCCGCGCCGAGGCGTCGGGCTGGAACGCGATGGAGATCGACGGTCACGACATCGAGGCGATCGACCGCGCGCTGCTCGCCGCGACCGAGACCACCGACCGCCCCACGATGATCGTCGCGCGCACGATCAAGGGCTACGGGGCGAGCGAGACCGCCGACAAGGAGGGCAAGCACGGCCAGCCGCTCAAGGACCCCGAGAAGGCGATCCACGAGCTCGGCGACGTGCCCTACATCCGCGTCGACGTCACCCCGCCGGAGAGCAACGGGCGCCCGCACGTCTTCGCGAGCGACCCGGACGCGCCGTGGCCGACCTTCGAGGTCGGCGGCGAGAAGGTCCCGACGCGCAAGGCGTTCGGCGTCGCGGCGGCCGCGCTCGCGCGTCGGCGCGGCGACATCGTCGCCGTCGACGGCGAGGTCGCGAACTCGACCCATCTGGAGGAGGTCGGCAAGGTCGCGCCCGAGCGCTACTTCGAGTGCTACATCGCCGAGCAGCAGATGATCGCGATGGCCGTGGGCTTTCAGGTGCGCGGCTGGACGCCCTTCGCCTC
Organism: Solirubrobacteraceae bacterium; assembly: GCA_036266975.1. Taxonomy (GTDB): domain Bacteria; phylum Actinomycetota; class Thermoleophilia; order Solirubrobacterales; family Solirubrobacteraceae; genus DATAWZ01. The sequence goes on along the minus strand of DATAWZ010000072.1, from coordinate 29,202 downwards.
GACGTTCGCCGCCTTCCTCTCGCGCGCCTACGACTTCATCCGCATGGCGGTCATCTCGCAGGCCAAGCTGTGCCTGAACGGCTCGCACGCCGGCGTCTCGATCGGCGAGGACGGTCCCTCCCAGATGGCGCTCGAGGACCTCGCCGAGTTCCGGGCCCTGGGCAGCTCGATCGTGCTCTATCCCAGCGACCCCAACCAGACGGTCAAGCTCGTCGAGCAGATGGCCGACCACGACGGGATCTCCTACCTGCGCTCCACGCGCGCGTCGCTGCCGACCCTGTACGGCCCCGAGGTCGAGTTCCCGGTCGGCGGCGCGCACGTCGTGCGCGAGTCGGGCGAGGACGTCGTGGCCATCGTCGGCGCGGGAATCACGCTGCACAATGCGCTTGCGGCGGCCGAGACCCTCGCCGGCGAGGGCATCGCGGCGCGCGTGATCGACGCCTACTCGGTCAAGCCGATCGGCGCCGAGGTGCTGATCGAGGCCTCGCGGGCGACCGGCGGGCGGCTGATTGTCGTCGAGGACCACTGGCCCGAGGGCGGGATCGGCGACGCGGTGCTGTCGGTGTTCGCCGACACCGACGCGCGCCCGCGCGTGGTCAAGCTCGCGGTGACCCACCTGCCGGGCTCGGGCACGCCCGACCAGCTGATGGCCGATGTCGGGATCGACGCCGACGCGATCGCCGAGGCCGCGCGCCGGCTCGCTTCGCTGGGCCCGCAGCTCTGAGTTCGTCGCGGACTGCGGGTGTTCGGCCGGCGAGCGCCCGACCGAGCGCGGCAAGGCACAGGAGCGAAGGCGTGGCCGCCGGTGCGCCCGACGTGGGGTGCGCCACGTCGAGCGAGGATGACGCCGCCGCGCGCCGCCGCCAGAGGTGCGCCCGGGGTTCGTGACGGGCTCTGAACGTTTGCGCCCGCCGAGCGTCGGGGAGCCTCACCCCATGAAGCGTTACGGCACGGCCGCCCTCGTGCTCGCAGGCGCGCTGGCGTGGCCCGCCGCGGCCGCCGGCGCGAGCACCCTGGCGAGCGTGGGCCGCGCCACCGGCGTGGTCGCCTACGGTGGCTGGGCCGCCTGGTCGAGCTACGACGCCGCCTCGCACGGCTACGCGCTGATGCTGCGCTCGCCCTCCGGGAGCGTGGCTCCCGCCGGCGTGGCCGAGCGCCCGGCGCCGTTCGACGTCTCGCTGGGCCCAGACGCCCACGGCGCGACGGTCGCCGTCTACTCGCGTTGCCGCCAGACGGCCTGCCGCCTGGTCGAACTGGCCCTCGGCGCCCCGGCGTACGAGCGCCGGCTGGCCCCGCCCGGCGGCGGGTCGGACTACGACCCGGCGATCTGGGGTGGCCGCATCGCGTTCATGCGCGCGCATCGCGGCGGCGGCCAACGCCGCCCACAGGACATCTTCGAGTGGGTGATCGGCGCCCGGCACCTGCTCTCCTTCCCGCTGCCGCGCAACGAGTACTCGGCCGCTGACCTGCACGCCTTCCCGCAGCTGCGGCAGACCGAGGGGGTCACCGGGACGATCGGCTTCCTCGCCCTGCACGGCAGCGAGATCGCCTACACGCGCGTGGCGCCGGTGTCGTCGCCGGTGACGGTGTCGGACCTCTGGACCCAGCGCCCGGGCGCCGCCCCGCGGCTGATCGCCCGGATCACCACCGGCGGCGCCGCGACCGCGCAGCGCAGCTTCCTGTCCCCCACCTTCGCCGGCGGCTGGCTGTACGCCTACCGCGAGGGCGGCGACCAGGGCAGCGTCTGGCAGCGCTACCGGTTGGCCGGGCCGGGGCTGCAGCAGGCCAGCGGGATCGCCTTCGGCGACAGCGCCTTCGGGCTGGTCGAGGCCGTCGTTCCCGACGCCGCCGGGGTCGACTGGACCGTCGATCAGGCCCAGAACGGCCTCCCCGCGCAGCCGACCGACACCACGCTCGTGCAGGCGCAGCCCTCCGGGATCGCTTGGAAGTCGGTCAAGCGCCCAAGGCCCGTCGCGATCGGCCTCTAACCCCGGGCGCACGACGGCGTGCATGCCGTCCGCCACGCTCCCTACGGTGGGGAACGCGTGTTCGCCACCGATCAACAGGATCCGCCCTTCCTGGCCGCGCTGAACCCCGAGCAGCGCGAGGCTGCCACCCACCGCGACGGGCCGCTGCTCGTGCTCGCCGGGGCGGGGACGGGCAAGACGACGACCCTGTGCGCTCGCGTGGCCTGGCTCGTCGCCGGTGGCACGGCCCCCGAGGGGATTCTGCTGCTCACCTTCACCCGCCGCGCCGCGCGCGAGATGCTCCAGCGCACGCGTGCGCTGCTCGACGGCGCCGGCGTCGCGACCCGCGGACGTGTACGCGGGGGCACCTTCCACTCCGTCGCCCACGAGCACGTGCGCCGGCACGCCGGCGCACTGGGCCTGCCCGAGGGGTTCGGCGTCCTCGACGCCGCCGACGCGGCCGACCTGATCGACGTGCTGCGCACCGAGCACGGCCACGACCGCTCCACGCGCCGCTTCCCGCGAAAGCACACGCTGCTGGACATCTACTCCCACACGGTCAACGCCCAGACGCCGCTGGCCGACGTGCTCGCCGAGCAGTTCCCGTGGTGCGGCGAGCACCGCGACGCGATCGCCGTCCTACTGCGCGGCTACGGCGAGCGCAAGCGCGCGCTCGGCGTGCTCGACCTCGACGACCTGCTGCTCTACTGGCGCGCGCTCGTGCGTGACGAGCACGTCGGCGCGGCGACACGCGATGCGCTCGAGCACGTCCTGGTCGACGAATACCAGGACGTCAACGGCCTGCAGGTCGACATCGTGCGCGCGCTCGGCCCAAAGGTCACCGCCGTGGGCGACGACTTCCAGGCCATCTACGGCTTTCGCGCCGCCAGCCCGCGCCACCTGACCTCCTTCCCCGAGCACTTCCCCGGCACGCGCGTGGTGACCCTCGAGCGCAACTACCGCTCGAGCGCCCCGATCCTGGAGGTCGCCAACGCGCTGGCCGAGCAGGTCTCCCAGCCGTTCCCCAAGCGGTTGCGCAGCACCCGCGAGGACGTCGGGCCCCCGCCCGAGCTGTGCTTCAGCCGCGACGAGGCCGAGCAGGCCGAGCGGGTCTGCGAGCACGTCCTGGCCGCGCGCGAGGAGGGGATCGACCTGCGCCGCCAGGCCGTGCTCGCCCGCACCGGGCACGACTCGGACCTGCTCGAGCTCGAGCTCACCCGACGGCGGATTCCGTTCGTGAAGTACGGCGGGCTGCGCTACCTGGAGGCCGCCCACGTCCGCGACTTCATCGCGCTGCTGCGGGTCGCCGAGAACCCCTGCGACGGGGTGAGCTGGTTTCGCGTGCTGCAACTGCTCGAGGGCGTCGGTCCCGCGCGCGCCCGCCGTGCCCTGGACGCCCTGCGCCCCGGCGGGCCGCAGTCGACCGTCGCGCCGGACCCCGGCCGGGCCGACGCCGCCTGCGCCGAGCTTCCCGAATGCGCGCACGCGCCCGCCCGCGGTCTGCTCGGCGCGCTCGCCGCCGGCGAGCGCGCCGCCGGCGAGGGGGCCGAGCGCATGGCCCGGCTGCGCGACGCGATCGCGCCGCTGATCCGCAGCCGCTACCCCGAGGGACCGCTGCGCCTGGGCGACCTCGACCGGCTCGTGGACGGGGCCGCCGAGCGCGACCGCCGCGGCCGCGGGCGCCCGCTGTGCGACCTGGTCGCCGAGCTCGTGCTCGACCCGCCGGCCTCCAGCGGCGACCTGGCCGGGCCCCCGGTGCTCGACGAGGATTACCTGGTGCTCTCCACCGTGCACTCGGCCAAGGGCCTTGAGTGGGAGGCCGTCCACGTGATCGCCGTCTACGACGGCAACTTCCCGGCCGATATGGCCTGCGGCACGGCCGAGGGGATCGCCGAGGAGCGCCGGCTGCTGTACGTCGCCCTCACCCGCGCGCGCCGGCGGCTGCACGTGCACGTCCCGATGCGCTACCACCACCGGCCCGCCGGGCGCGACGACGCCCACGGCTACGGCAAGCCCTCGCGGTTTCTCTCGCCGGCCGTCCAGGCCCATCTGCGAGTCGTACACGGCGCCGGCGAGGACGACGGACCGCGCCCGGCCGCCGCGCCGAGCGCCCGCCGGATCGAGGTCTCAGTCGACGCCCTCTTCGCCTGAGGGCGGGGTCTGGGCGCCGTCGCTCTCGCCCAGCTCGCCGCGCAGCCGGTCGAGCTCTCCGCGCAGGCGGGTGACCTCGCCGCGCAGCGCCTGGATCGCCCCTTCCAGGCGCTCGATGCGATGGTGCGCGCCGGCCGGCGCCGGATCGCCGGTCGATACCGGCGAGGTGACCGGTGGCGCGGGCGCGCCGGCGGCCGCGTCGCCCGGCTGGGGCAGCGCGGACTCGCTCAGGCGGTGGGCGTAGCGGTCCTCCTTCTGGCCCGGGCGGCGCGGATGGCGCTCGACCAGCCCCCGCTCGACCATCTCCTCCAGCGTGCGCTGAAGGGTCACGAAGTCCGGGAAGGCATGCAGCCGCTCGCTGCGCGCGCGCAGCTCGCCGGGCGTCTGCTCGCCGCGCAGCAGCAGCAGCGCGAGCAGCGCCTGCTCGCCGGGGCTCAGCTCGATCACGTCGGAGAGCAGGTGCCGGTACTTCGGCGCCCGGCTGCCGGGGCCGCTCGCCAGGCGCGCGTACCCGCGCCGCGTGAGCCGGGCCAGTGCCGCCCGCACCGTCGCCTCGTCGTAATCGACCACCGGATCGCGGCTGGTCGCCTGGTTGCACGCCGCCCGCAGGCTGTTCAGGGTCAGCGGATAGCCGTCGGGGGTCAAGCGCTGCTTCTCGAGCAGGCAGCCCAGAACACGCACCTCGCAGGGCTCAAGGTCGGTGTCGACGCTCACCACCCTCCCCTTTACCCCATCACCGGTTACGCCGCCGCTGGGCGCGAGCGGCCTTGGCTCGGCGGCGCTGCTGCTGCTTGCGCTGGCGGCGCAGCTCGATCGTCGACGCGCTCGACTGCTGCGCGGCCGCCGGCACGGTGCGGCGCGCGTCGCGCATGATGAAGAAGCAGATCGCGGCCAGCAGCGCGGCGCCGAGGGCGATCAAGAGGACCAGCAGACCGGTGGAGATCCCGCCGGTGGAGCCGCTGGTCGACGTCGAGGTCGCGGGCGTCGTGACCGCGGTCGTCGGCGTCGTCGCCGTCTGGGTGGTCGCCGGGGTCGACGTGGCCCCCGACAGTCCCGAGAACGGGCTCGCGAGCTGGGCTTGCGCCGGCGCGGCGGCGAGCGCGGCCCCAGCGGCGAGCGCGAGCACGGCGAGCAGCGGACGCAGGCGGGGCACCGCGCGAGTTTACGAGAGGCGCGTGCCGATCGCGCTGCGCCGCGCAGATGCGGGGCTATCATCCTCTGGCCATGCCACCCAAGCAGCGCCAAGTCCGGATAGAGGGGGCTCCCCGCGGCGCCCAGCAGGCGATCGCCGCCCTGGAGCTGCGCAGCGACGAGGAGCTCGAGGCCGAGACCACCTACAAGGCGGCGGCCCTGGCCATCCTCGGCGCGCGCGCCGCAGAGCGCTTTGACAACGTCAAGGCGCGCGCCTACTTCCAGCGCGCGATCGCCGCCGCCCGCCCCCAGGAGCGGATGCAGATCCGGCGCATGGCCGACGTCTCCCTGGCCATGGCCGAGCGCCGCCCGGATGACCTCAAGGAGGCCGTCGCGCGCCTCGGTCAGACCGCTCCGACCGGACGCCAGCTGCTCGCGCTGCGCGCGATGGGCCTGTTCGTGCCCGCGTCCGGCGCCGGCCTGTGGCGGCGCACGCGCGGGATCCTCCTGATCATCCTGTTGATCGTCCTGCTACTCGGCGCCGGCACGGGCGTCGTCAAGGCGATCGCCATCCCCGCCGGTGGGCTCGGCTGGCCGGCCTCGGTGCTGCTCGGCATCTTTGTCGTCGCGGCGGTCATCGCCGTGCTCGCGGTCGTCAACCGCAAGCGGCGAGCCAAGGCGCTCGCCGAGCGCGACGCCGCGGCCGCCGAACGCGCGGCCGGGTAGCGAACGATCAGCCCGCGACGAGCGTCGCGCGGCGGATGATGACCGGCTCCTCGGGCTGGTTGAGCGCCCCGCCGCTGTTGGGCAGGTCGCTGATGTGCACCGCGACGTTCAGGCCCTTGGTGACGTTGCCCACGTAGGCGTACTGCGGCGGCAGGTTCGTGTCGGCCACGCAGATGAAGAACTGGCTCTGTGCGTCGCCGTAGGGGGCCACGGCCGTCTTGGCCATCGCCACCACCCCGGGGTTGTACTGCAGGTAGGAGGGCGGAGCCTCGACGAGCTGATAGCCCGGCCCGGCCTCCTGGCCGTCGACGATCGGCGCGCCGCCCTGGATCACGAAGCCGGGGACGATGCGGTTGAAGGTCAGCCCGTTGTAGAAGCCGCGCTTGACCAGGTAGGCGAAGTTCGCGGCGGCGATCGGCGCGGCCGAGGTGGCCAGGCTCATGTCGATCTTGCCGTAGTTGGTGTCGAGCTTGACCGTGTAGTTGTGGCTGGCGCTCAGCAGCTTCTTCGGGCAGGGGACCACCGGCGCGCCGCCCGAGGAGGTCGGCTGGCAGCCGCCGATCCCGCCGCTCGAGGACGCCGTGCTGGCCGGGGTGCTGGCGGTGGTCGCCGTCGTCGGGACCCTGGTTGTGGTGATCGTCACGCTCGACGGGGCGCTCGCCGCCGGGATCGACGCGCTGTTGGAGCTGCTGCCGCAGCCCGCGAGCGCCAGGGCGCCGAGCGCCGGGAGCAGGACCAGCCGCGGCAATGCCTTCAGGACGATCACGGCGCGGAAGCATAATCACAGAGAGCGATGCGTCGACGCACCCACCACAAGCACTCCTCCAGCAAGGGCTATCGGCGCCTGCTGGACCGGCTCGCCGACCACGAGGCCGTCCACCGCGTCGCCACCGGGCGCGTGACGCCGCGGATGGGCTCCGGCCGGCCGGTCTCGACGATCTCCAAGGTCCGGCGGGTCGACTCGGGACTGTCGATCACGATCAACACCGACGGAGCGATGATCGACGCCTACGTCGTCACCGATCGCCCCGACGAGGTCGAGGCCTACCTGCGCAGCGAGGGCTGGGTGCGGTAGGCCTCAGCCGGTGACCGGCGTCGGCCGCGCGCGGGTGATCGGCTTGCTCGCGGTCGCTTGACGGAGTGCCACGTCGCGGTCACTAGCCTTGCCTGGTGCTCTGCCTCCTGGTCAACCCGTCCGCCGGTGGCGGACGGGCGCTGCGGCGCCTGCCCGCGATCCACGCGGCGCTCGCCGAGCACGGACTGGCCGTCCTGCGCACCGCGACCACGCGGAGTCTCGCCCACGCCCGCGAGCTGGCCGGCGCGGCCGGCGCGGCCGGCGAGACCGTCGTCGCGATCGGCGGGGACGGGCTGATCGGGGCGGTCGCCTGGGCGCTCGCCGACCATCCGCAGGCACGGCTGGGGATCATCCCCGGCGGCCGCGGCAACGACCTGGCGCGCGTACTCGGGATTCCCACCGAGCCGCGCGCGGCGTGCGCGGTGCTCGCCGCGGGCCGCTCCGCGCCGCTGGACCTCGGCGAGGTCGTCTGGGACGGCCCCGACGGCGCCGAGCAGCGCAGCGAGTTCGTCGGGATCGCGTCGGTCGGCTTCGACTCCGAGGCCAACCGCATCGCCAACGCCGCGCCCTCCTGGCTGGGCGGGCTGGTCTACGCCTACGGCGCGCTGCGGGCGCTCGTGCGCTGGCGTCCAGCCACCTTCGACCTGCGCTTGGACGGCGCGTCGCCGGCGCGCTATCGCGGCTACAGCGTCGCGGCGGCCAACTCGCGCGCCTACGGCGGCGGGATGCTCCTCGCCCCCGACGCGCTGCTCGACGACGGCCGCCTGGACATCGTCGTCATTGAGCAGATGAGCCGACTGCGCTACCTCAGCCGTTTGCCCAGCGTGTTCCGCGGCACCCACACCGCCCTCCCGGAGATCAACGTGCTGCGCGCCGGCGAGGTCGAGATCGCCGGCGACCGTCCGATGACCCTCTATGCCGACGGGGACCCGGTGGCCGCGCTGCCGGTGCGCGTGCGCGTGCGGCGGCACGCGGTCAACGTCATCGTCCCGGCGAGCTGGCCCGGAGTACGGACCCCGGCGGGATGAACCCCTCGCTGACCGCGGGAGTGGCGCTCGGGCGCCTCGTGGGCGCGGGCGCGCGGCTGCGCGGCGGCGGCGCGACGAGCCTGCCGGGCAAGGTCCTGCTGCGCGCCTGCCCGGGCGGGGTCGGCGCGCTCGGTCGCCGGCTGCCCGAGGGCAACGTGCTGCTGTCGGCCACCAACGGCAAGACGACGACGAGCGCCCTCGCCGCCGGGATCCTGCGGCGAGCCGGCCACCGGCTGGTCCACAACCACTCGGGGGCCAACATGGCCGGCGGGATCGCCTCCACGCTGCTCGCGGCCAGCCGCAGCCGCGGGCGCATGACCGGCGAGCTCGGCCTCTTCGAGGTCGACGAGTTCTGGCTCGAGCAGCTCAGCGACGCGCTCTCGCCGCGCGCGATCGTGCTCTCGAACCTGTTTCGCGACCAGCTCGACCGCTACGGCGAGCTCGACACGATCGCCGAGCGCTGGGCGGCGCTCGCCGCCCGCACCAGCGCCACGCTCGTCCTCGGCGCCGACGACCCGCTGATCGCCGACCTCGGTCGCGGACTCGAGCGCGAGCCGCTGTGGTTCGGGATCGAGGACGACCGGATCGCGCTGCCCCGGCTCTCGCACGCCTCGGACTCGGCGCACTGCCGCCGCTGCGGACACCCCTACCACTACGAGGCGATCTACCTGGGACACCTCGGTCGCTACCGATGCCCGAACTGCGGCCAGGGGCGGCCGCGGCCCGCGGTCTACGCCCGCGACGTGGTCCTCGAGGGCGTGCGCGCGTCGCGCTTCGAGCTCGTCACGCCCGCCGGCGCCGCGACCGTGCAGCTGCCGCTGCCCGGCCTGTACAACCTCTGCAACGCGCTCGCCGCGGCCGCGCTGGCCCACCAGCTCGGCGTCGCGCTCGAGGTGATCGTCGCCGGGCTGCAGGACACCGCGCCGGCCTTCGGGCGGGGCGAGACGCTGATCGCCGACGGCCGCGAGCTGCGCATCCTGCTCGTCAAGAACCCCGCCGGCGCCAACGAGGTGCTGCGCACGCTGGCCCTGGAGCCGGGCGAGCACGACCTGCTCGTAGTGCTCAACGACCAGATCGCCGACGGCCGCGACGTCTCCTGGGTGTGGGACGCCGACTTCGAGACCCTCGCCGGACGCCTGCGGCGGGTCACCTGCTCCGGCACCCGCGCGGCCGAGCTCGCGCTGCGGCTGAAGTACGCCGGCGTCCCCGAGGACCGGATCACGATGATCGGCGAGCTGCGCCCCGCGCTCGAGCACGCGCTCGCCGACCGGCCGCCGGCCGCGGCGCCGCTCTACGCCCTGCCCACCTACACGGCGATGCTCGCGCTGCGCGAGCTGCTCGTCGCGCGCGGGGAGGCGCGCAGCTCGTGGACGTGAAGCGGATGGCGCAGCCCGTCTCCGACGTGGTGCGCTGGCATGACCTCGAGTGCGGGGGCTACCGAGCCGACCTGCCGCTGTGGCGCGAGCTCGCCGCCGCCGTGGCGCCGGCGCCCGTGCTCGACCTCGGCGCGGGCAGCGGCCGTGTCGCCCTCGACCTCGCCGCCCACGGGCACGAGGTCGCCGCGGTCGAGCTCGACGCCGAGCTGGCCGGCGCGCTTCGCGATCGCGCCGCCGGACTGAGCCTGCAGGTCGTCTGCGCCGACGCGCGCGAGATCTCCCTCGGCCGATCCTTCGGCCTGGTCATCGTCGCCATGCAGACCGTGCAGCTGATGGGCGGCAGTGAGGGGCGGATCCGGCTGTTGGCGCGTGTGCGCGAGCACCTCGCGCCGGGCGGCGTCGCCGGCGTGGCGATCGTCACGCGCCTCGAGCCCTTCGACGGGCCGCTGGCCATCCCGGACACCGCGCGTCACGGCGACGAGCTGTTCGTCAGCCAGCCCACCGCGGTGCGGCGCGAGCCGGACAGCTGGGTCCTCGAGCGTCGGCGCGAGCGCGTGCAGGGCGACGAGCGCCGCCCGGCCGGTCTGGACGTGATCCGCATCGACCGTCTCAGCCAGCGCGCGCTCGTGCGCGAGGCGGCCGCGGTCGGCCTGCGGCCGATGCCCGCGAGGCGGATCGAGCCGACCGCCGAGCACTCCGGAGCGCTGGTGGTGACGCTCGGTGGCTGAGGACGGCGGGCGGCTGCGCGTGTGCGCGCTGTACCCGGACCTGATGAACATCTACGCCGACCGCGGCAACCTGCTCGTGCTCGAGCGCCGCTGCGCCTGGCGGGGCCTCGGCTTCGAGGTGACCGCGGCCGGGCTCGGCGAGCCGGTCGACCCCGACGGCCACGACCTCTACTACCTGGGCGGCGGGCAGGATCGCGACCAGCGGCTGTGCGCCGCGGACCTGGTCGAGCACAAGCGCGCGGGCCTGCACGCGGCGGCCGCGCGCGGCGCGCTCGTGCTCGGCGTGTGCGGCGGCTACCAGTTGCTCGGCGAGCGCTACGAGCTCGGCGCCGAGCAGATCCCCGGCGTCGGCCTGCTCGGCGTGCGCACCGTCCGCGAGGACGGGCCCCGGCTGATCGGCAACGTGGCCATCGAGGTCGACCTGCCCGGGGCCGGCGGGCCGCAGGTGCTCGCGGGGTTCGAGAACCACGGCGGACGGACCTACCTGGAACCCGACCAGCCGGCGCTCGGTCGCGTCGTGCGCGGCCACGGCAACGACGGGCGCAGCGGCGCTGAGGGCGCGCGCCGCGAGCGGGTGATCGGCACCTACCTGCACGGGCCGCTGCTGCCCAAGAACGTGTGGCTCGCCGACTGGTTGATCGCCACCGCGCTCGGGCTGCCGGTGCTCGCGCCGCTCCCGGACACGCTCGAGGACGCGGCGCACGCCGCGGCGCGGGCGGCCGCCGGGTTGTAGGCCGGGCGCCAGAGTGTTCGCGCGAGACGAGGGCTTCGAGAGGAGGCGACATGGTCGAGCAGGTGGAGCAGGTGCGCGTGGAGGCGGACGGCCTCACGTTCGCGACGCTTCGGTGGGGGCCGGCTGAGGGCCCGCTCGCCCTCTGCCTGCACGGCTACCCGGACACCGCGTGGACCTTCCGCCGCCTGGGACCGTATCTCGCCGAGCGGGGCTGGCGCGTGGTTGCGCCCTTCAGCCGCGGCTACGCGCCGACGGACCTCGCCCCCGATGACTGCTACCAAGTCGGCGCGCTCGCCCACGACGCGATCGCCCTACACGAGGCGCTCGGCGGCGACGAGCGCGCGGTGCTGATCGGCCACGACTGGGGCGGGCTGGCCGCGACGACGGTCGCCGCCTACCGCCCGGAGCTCTTCGCGCGGATCGTCTCGCTCGCGGTCGCCCCCACGTCGGGGTTCCTCGGCGCGCTGCTCAGCCCCGCGGGCGCGGGCCAGCTGCCCGCCCAGCTGCGTCGCAGCTGGTACATCGGCTTTCAGCAGCTGTCGGGCGTCTCCGAGCGCCGGCTTCCGAGCGTCATCGGCGCGACTGTGGTCGGACTGGTCGCCGGGCTACGACGCCTCGGAGGACCTTCCGCTGGTGGCCGCGGCGATGAGCGGCCCCGGCCGGCGCCGGGCCGTGCTGCGCTAGTACCGCGCTCTGCTGCAGCCCTGGCTGTGGTCACCGCGATACACGGGCGCTGAGCTCGCGATGCTGCGCTCGCCGGGGTGCGCTCTGTTCTACCTGCACGGGGAGAACGACGGCTGCGTCGGGGCCGCCCTCGCGCCGCGATCGGCCCGGTCCCTGCCGCCGGGAAGCCGATTCGAGCTGGTGGCCGACGCCGGGCACTTCCTGCACCTCGAGCGCCCGGAGGCGGTCAACGCAATGCTCGCCGACTACCTCGGCGCGGCTTGAGGCGTTGGGGCCCTCAGATCAGACGGTCGCCGGGGAGGGCTCGTAGCCGACGTCGCGGAACGTGTCCTCGGCCTGTAGCCGCGGCAGGACCTCGCGCGCGTAGAGCTCCATGCTCCTGATCGCCACGTCGGCGGGGGTTCCGCCCATATCGAAGACGTTGATGACGGCGCCGGCGTCGAGCTTGCGTACGCGCTCGAGGGTCTCCTCGACCACCTGCTCGGGCGTGCCGAAGATCTGCAGCTCGGCCAGGAAGCGCGCGAAGACCTCCGGGCCGTGCCTGTCCATGTTCTGACGCAGCGCGGCGTAGTACTCATAGCCGGGGATCTCGGCGATGCGCGGGTTGCCGAAGTCGTAGTGACGGACCGCTGAGCGGGCGTACTCCACGCCGTAGGCCTCGCGCAGCTCGAGCGCCCGCTCGGGGTCGGAGTGGATCGAGGTGAAGTTGGCCAGGACCGGGCGCGGCGGCTCGGTTCCGTTGATCTCCAGGTAGCGCTCGCGGTACCTGGAGATCTCGGCGAACGTCGTCTCCCACGGCTTCTGCGCGATGATCAGCAGCCCGATCCCCAACCGGGCCATGATCTCGCTCGACGCCGGCGAGACCGCCGACGCGTACACCCGGCCGCGGAACGTGCGGCTGACCCGCGGGCGGATCTGGACGGTCGGCTGGCGGTAGAGCTCGCCCTCGTAGGTGATCTCGCCGGTCTCGAGGCCCTGCAGGATCGCCTCGGTGTGCTCGACGAAGCGCCTCCGCGACTCCCCCATGTTCAGGCGGAAGCCGTCGAACTCGATGATGCCCAGGCCCCGCCCGAAGCCCGCGATCAGCCGCCCGTCCGAGAGCTCGTCGAGCACCGAGATCTCCTCGGCCAGGCGCACCGGGTCGTGCCAGGGCACGACCATGACCATCGAGCCGAGCTTCACCCGGCTCGTGCGGCCGGCCATGTAGGTCAGGAACTGGGTCGGGCTGGGCGACATCACGTAGTCGTCGAAGTGGTGCTCGGCGGTCCACAGCGAATCGAACCCGAGTGGCTCGACGCGGTCGGCCAGGGCGACGCCGTCGCGCCAGACCTCGGCGTCGCTGGGGCCGTGGCCACCCTGGAAGAACACGCCGGTTCCGATGTGCATGTCAGTCGCTCCTGGAGTCGCGGTGCGTCCTTTGATCTTGACCGACCGGGGTCGCCGGTGCGAATCCCGCGGGCGCGCCGGGCGGTCAGCCGGTCGACCGTCCGCGGCGGTCAGCCCGTCCGCCGTCGCCGGCGGTCAGCTGGTCGACCGTCGCCGGCGCCGGTGGGCCGGCGTTGACGCGGTTGCCGCGCTCGCGCATCCCGCACCAGGTCCGGGTCGCTCCCGCGCGAACGGTCCAAAAGCATCCGCGTGCGTCCGTCTCGCCCGCACTGGCGCAGCCGCGCCAGCTCGGTTCCGCCGAGGAGTGCGACCGCCTCGCGGGCGATTGCGGCCAGTCCCGCGGCGGCCTGTTCTGGATCTTCGTGGTGAATACGCTCGGCGTCGCGCGCAAGGTCCGCCGGGTGCCCCTCTCCTCCCTCCGGGCCGATGCGGCCTGAGCTCGCGCCCGTGAGCGGGAACGCCTCCGGTCAGGGGTCACCGCCCGGTCCGTGCGCACGCCGCCATCGCGCCGCGGCGCTCAGGGCGCTCGCCGGCCTGGCGCTGCCGCTCGGGGTCTTCCTCGCCCTGCACGCCGCGCTGGGCAACTCGACGCGTGCGCTCGCGATCACCGAGGCGATCCCGGTCGCATGGCTCCTCGCGGTCGCGATCATGCACCGCCGCCTCGACCCGATCGCGCTGCTCGCGGTCGTCGGCTTCGCGGTGGCGCTCGCGGCGACCGCGCTCTCGGGAGGGGGCCCGCTGCCGCTCGAGCTGCACCGGGCGCTCTTCCCCGGCGCGGCCGGGCTCGCGTGCCTGATCTCGGTCGCCGCCCACCGTCCGCTGCTGGGCACGATCGCCGCGCGGCAGGGACGACCCGTCCCGGACGAGCCGGGGACGGGCCTCGGCGGCTCGCTGACCGTGCTCACGATCATGATCGGCTTCATGCTGATCGCCGACGCCACCGCCCAGGTCGTACTCGCGCTCACCGTGTCGACCACAACGTTCGTGGGGCTCTCCCACGCGGCCTCCCACACGATCATCGGCGTCGGGATGCTCGCCTGCGGCGCGTACGTGCGCAACTTGCGCGCCCGGCTGCGCCGTCCGCGTTGACCTCGTCCGGGGGCTGGCCTACCGTTCCCGCGGTGCTCGCCCCGTCGCTGACCGACACGCTCGCGGTGCAACTGCTCGACCCCGGCGCCCGCGCGCCGGCGCGGGCCCACAGTGGCGACGCTGGCTATGACCTGTGCTGCCTGAGTGGCTTCACGCTCGCGCCCGGGGAGCGGAGCATGGTGGGCACGGGCGTGGCGATCGCGCTGCCGCCCGGCATGGCCGGTCTCGTCCTGCCCCGCTCGGGCCTGGCCGCCCGACACGGGATCGGCGTGGTCAACGGCCCCGGGCTGATCGACCCCGGTTACCGCGGCGAGCTGTGCGTCGTGCTCATCAACCACGGCACCGAGCCGTTTGCCGCCCAGGCCGGCGATCGCATCGCCCAGCTGCTGCTCGTGCCCTTCTGCGCGCCGCCGGTGCAGGCGGTCGACGAACTGCCCGCCGGCGGCGACGATCGCGGTGCGGGCGGCTTCGGCAGCAGCGGGCGCTAGACGGTTGCCACTTGACCGCGCCCCGGGCGGCATTACCACTGTTCCTTCGGGCTAGCCTCAACCGGCTGGGCGGTGGTGCAGGAGTCGATCCGCGTGCGCGATCAGATGGGCCGGCCGACGGCGGGCTTGGTCGCTTGCGGTGCCTTGTGAGGGTGGGCAGCTGACAATCCCCGGCCGCGAGCCGCAACGCGGATGGGGTCCGTCGGTTCTGGGCGGTGAGAGCCCGACACGGGAAAGGAGCCCATGACACGACCCCTGATCCTCTCAATGGCTGCCGCTGCGACCCTCGCCGGCTGCGCCGGCAGCGGGACCGCCCCGAAGACGACCTCGACGCGCGCGGCGACGAAGGCCGCCGCCGTCACCACGAAACCGGCGACCCATCGTCCTCAGGTCCACCACCACCGCTCGACGCGCACGACGCAGCGCGAGTCGACGGGGTCGACGACCGAGGCCGCGACGGCCTCGGCAACGCCACCCGCTCCGACTCCGGCCCGGGCACCGACTGCGGCCCCCGCACCAACTCCCGCACCGGTGGCGACGCCCACGGCCACCGAGGCACCGACGCCGCAGCCGGTGGCGCCGACATCGACGCACACCGCGAAGAGCCCGTCGACCGTGCCGCCGCGCGGGGGCAGCCAGTCGGTCGTCTACTGAGCGATTGCCCACCCGCACGGGCGGGCACCGACGCAACGCGGCCCACAGGGCTCATCCAGATCGACACCCGAGCGCCCGCGATTGTGGCGATCCACTCGCCTGGTCACCGCGCTCGACGCCACTCCGTCGTCGCCATCCGATTGCGCGGGTCGTCGTGGCGGCCCCAATCGCCGGCGTCGCATTGCGCAAGGGGTGCTGCTGCCATCGGAACGATCCACCGAAGCGAAAGCACGAGCGGGTGTCGTCAAAGGCCACGGCCGTGCTCGCCGGAGCGGCTGCGTCGCGCGCGTAGGCAACGCCGGTGGTGGCGGCCGGTCATCCCGCCGGGCCTGGCCCGGCCGGCACCCAGCGCCCTGGACGTTCTCGACCGAAGGGCGAGCAGACGACTGGTATCACGCGGGAGCGAGCACGCGGCCGGCCGCCGGTCGCGTGCTCGCGGAGCCAGGCTCTGCGGGCGATCCGGGGCGTCCGCACAGGAGCTGCCTCCGTTGGACGGGCCCGTCAGCCCTGCTCCACCGAGGCGGCGACGGTTGCCGGGTCGCGCCCCTCGATGACGGCGAGGATCGCTGGGATGTAGTGGTCGGTCACGCTTAAGGCGACGATCACGAGCGGATCGAGCTCCGCCGACCCCGGCGTATCACCGACCGGCGCGGCGCACTTGAATCGGATCTCACCGTCATCGAGATCGATGTCGAAGTTCCCTAGTACGAGCCCGTAGTTGATGCGAGCGAACAACAATGCAACCGCGTCGCGACGTTCCGGGGGAGCCTCAATCGGGAGCACCGAGTAGACGACCGCCGCGCCGCGCTCGTCACACGCCTGGCCGACCAGCAGCCAGCTTCCGTGCTCTCCAAACCCGTCGATGCCGATCCATTCCTGGTCAGGGTGTTCCTCAACGTCCATGCCGGTCGCCAGGAACAGGACTCGAAGCGCTTCGTAGACCGCACTCATGGTCACATCGTTTCCTCGGTGAACGGCGCGCTCTCGCCTTGGTCCAGGAATTGCCGCGCGTCGTACACCCGGGTGCTGAGCGCGTCCCCCGCCTTGATCCAGATCTTGCAGGTGACACCGTTGAGCGGCACTCTCGCCTGGTCGAGCACCGCGAGCAGCGTACGCATGTTCCGGGGTTTGGGTTGGTAGTGGCCTGACTTAGAGGTGATCTCCCTCAGGACGCCTCCCTGCACCCTGATCTCGCCCGCGGCCACCACGGCCTCGTTGGAGAGGAAGCTCGAATGGTGAAAGAGGCCGACCGTGTGTTGGCCGACGTAGAGAGTACCGTCGGGCGCCATCACAAAGATGCCGAACCCGCGCCCCGCGACCTTGCTCGTCATGCCCGCGGTCTCCAGCGACAGGCCGTCGCGTCCGCGCCTGAGAGTCCCATCCGGTTCGATCGCCACTTGATGCTGGCGCCGCTCGCTCGCGTCGAGGTACTTGACCTTCGGCGTGCGGTCACGCTTCGAGGTCCCGTCTTCCTTTGCCATGCGGACACGCAGGTTGGTCTCCAGGTTGCCGTTGCGCCGACGGCGGACCTGTAAATGGTCACCCTTGGCGTAGAAGTATCTTCCGATGTCGGTCCACGACCAGCCCCAGAGTCGCGCGAGCGCCAGTTTGACGCGATAGATGCTGACATCGTCGACCTTCTCGGTCTGCGGGTCGATGTGGCGGCTCTTCACCATGTCGACGAGGAGCCCGGCCGCGCTCTTGACCATGTCGTTCGCGTAGACAAGCGAGTCCTGACTCTCCGTGGACGGCTTCAGCGATTGGGCCAGCGCGTCGCCGGCGAAGCCACCGGCGCCGCGTTGATACGGAGGCCATCGGTCGACTGGAGGTCGAACGGGAACGCTCCGGTCGCTTTCCTCGGCGAGGAGGCGGAGCCTCTCGTGCGAGAGGCCGCCCGAGTCGCCGGTGGGTGACAACCTACCTCCGCTGGATGACGCGGTGCTCCTCGTGACGGTCGACGACGGGCCGGCGTCAGACGCGATCCCCGCCTCAAACATGCGCTTCCGCCGCGCCTGCTTCTCCTCGAACGTTTCGGTCTTCTCCGGACCCGCCCCTACACCAAGCGAACCCGGCAGCGCCCCGTGGCCAGGCGCACTCGGAACCGGCACCATCTGCGCCTCGAACATGCGCTTCCGCCGCGCCTGCTTCTCCTCGAACGTTTCGGTCTTCTCCGGACCTGCCCCTACACCGAGCGAACCCGAGTCGCCAGTTGCCCTGAGCGACTCGACCAGCCGCGCGCGCTTGGCGTTGCTGACGACCTGCGCTACGAGATGGCCTGCCGCGGGCGGAGACGTTGGCGTGACGAGAAATCCCCCCGTGCCAAGGGTCGGCGCGTCACGCATCGCGCTGTCGTTCGACGATGAAGTGAGATCCGAGGGGCCGGCGCTTTTCTCCGTCTCCTTCTTCTTGGGCACCTTGGTGCCAGTATCCGCCTGCGCCGCGTCCACCGCCATGTCCGTTTGGGTCGCGCTGCCGCCCGTTCGGGTGCCGTGTACCCGAAGTCCGATGTCCGCTCGCGCGTCCCGTACCGCGCTCGGCCGATGAACGCGCGGGCCCAGCAAATCGCCGGTCTCTCTGCAGAAGCAAGAGACGCGGGCGACAGTCTGCCTCAGCTACGACGTGCAGCCCGCTCCGGTGTCGCTCGGCGCGACCAGCGGCCGCGGAGGCTGTGCGAACATTCGGCCGTGGGCACCGACGCGGCGGCGATCGCGGTGGGCGACTTCTACGAGGACTGCTCGTATCAGCCGCGGCTGTGTGCTGGCCGACTACGCCGGAGACGAACTCGACGGGATCTCGCTGATCACCGGGGACGTCAGCAGCTGCTCGCCCACGCACTGCGGGGTTGTCCTCCTGACGCCGGAGCGGGCCGTGGAGATCGCCTTGACGTGGCCGGCGCAGCACGCAACAACGCTCCCGGCGACCATGCGCCGGCAGCCGACGCGTGTGCCGCCAGCCGCCACATACGCGGCTCACGCAACAACGCTCCCGACAGCCAGGCCCGACTCCGAGCACGCGTGCCGCCAGCCGCCTAATACGCGGCTCACCCAGCGGGTTCCGCACGGGCGGGGCGACCCGACGCCCGGCTCTCTCGCCAGGGCGCTCAGGCCGCCGCGCCCTCGAGCTCGGGCGGCAGGGCCTGCGGACCGTCCGGGTAGAGCTGCGCGAGCGTCTCGGCGGTCATCTCGAGCGTGTTCGCACCCTCGCCCGGGGCGCCGACCACGAGCCAGAGCTGCTCGCCGTCGGTGTCGTTGAAGAGCTGCCGCACGCTCTCCGGCTCGACGAGGACGCTGCTGAGCGGCTCGAGCGTGTGCAGGTCGCCGTCGAGGCGCACCCGACCCTTCCCCTGCAGCAGGACGTACAGCTCGCTCGTGGCGAAATGACGGTGACGCGTAGCGGCCTGCCCGGGGAGCAGGCGCCACAGCCGCGCCCCGAGGGTGCTCGCCTCCAGCTGCTTGGCGAGGTCGGTGTTGAGCACGCCCATCTGGTTCGACGGCCGCCAGAAGGCATCGGCGGCCGGCAGGACTCGGTAGCTCATGCGTCGGGCTCCTTTCGGCGTTGTCGGTAGGCCTTGGTGCGGGTGCGGTTGCCGCAGGCCTCGCTCGCGCACCAGCGCCGGCGCCCGGGCCGCGAGGCGTCGACGAACAGCAGCGCGCAATCGTGGGCGGCGCACTCCCGGATCCGGCCCGCGAGCGGGCCGGTGAGCAGGTCGACCGCGTCGCGCGCGATCGTCGCGAGCACCGCCTCGACCGGGCGCTCGCCGACGAGGGTCCGCCCCCCTTCGGCCGTGAGCTGAGGGGCGAGCGATGGCCGCGCGGCCCAGCGGTTGAGCTCGTCGCGATCACCGGGCAGCGGCTCGGCGCCGGGACGGGTCAGGCGGTTGATCGCCTCGCGCAGCACCCGGGCGGCGGCGAGCTCGCGGCTCGTGACCGTCGGCACCTCGGCGAGCAGCCCGGACTCGGCGATCCAGCGGGCGAGATCCTGCGGTGATCGCAGCCGCTCGAAGCAGCGCCGCCAGCGCTCGCCCACGGTCGCCACGAAGTCCAGGCACACGCGGCCGCTCTTCCAGTGGAAGTTGAACTCCTCGGGAGGAAGCTCGCCGATCGAGTCGAGGTTGACAGCCACGGTGGGACATGGGTATAACACATGTCTATGTTCACGGCAAGCATCGACGAGGCCCCCCGCCGCGAGCGCGACGGGCTCGTCTCCCACGTCCTTCTCGAAACCGGCACCGTGCCCGACACCGCGCTGGCGGTGACCTGGGTCGAGGTCGAGCCCGGCGCGGGGCAGGTCCCCCACCGCCATCCCCCCGAGCAGGTCTACGTGCTCGTCGCCGGCCGCGGTCGCATGCGCATCGGCGATGAGGAGCGCGAGCTGCGCGCCGGCGACCTCGCCCGCGTCCCGCCGAGCGTCGAGCACGGCATCCTCAACACCGGCCAGGAGCCGCTCGTCTACGTCTCCGCGGCGTCGCCGGCGTTCTCGGTCACCGGCGCCTACGACAGCGGCGCGATCCGAGCGTAGTCGCGCTCGGGTGCGTCAGGCGACGGAGTTGACCGCGGACGAGAAGTCGCTGTAGGGGTAGTCGCCGACCAGCGACTTGGTCCCCTTGGGGCCCTGGATCACGAACGTCGGCGTGGAGCCGAAGCCCTGGGCGTTGGCGACCTGCTGGTCTTGGACGACGATGTTGGAGTACTTGCTCTGCTGGCGGTCTGACAGCCAGGTGCTGAAGTTCAGGCCGGGGACCTGAGAGGCGAGCCCGCGCAGGTAGGTCTCGGTCACGTAGCCCGAGTCTTCCTCCCCCTGCTCGTGGTAGAAGAGCTCGACGAAGTCCCACAGCTTGTTCTGAGCGCCGGCCGCCTCGGCGGCCGTCTGCTGGGTGGTGAAGATCGTCGGATCCTGGGTCGCGGTCTCCAGCGAGCGGTACTCGATCTTGACCTGATCGGTGCGCACCTCGTCCTGGATCACCTGCGGCAGCGTGCCGCTGGTGAACGCCTTGCAGACCGGGCACTCCAGGTCACCGAAGTACTCGACGAGCACCGGCGCGCTGGGATCTCCGAGCGTGTTGCCGTTCTGGGGGACGCCGGCGAGCAGCGAAGAGACCTGCGAGACGGTGGCGTTGGCCGCCTTGCCCTTCTGCAGCGCGTGGTTGTTGTTGCTCGAGGCGATCACGATCACCACCGCGAGGATGGCCACGACGATGAGCACCGCACCGCCGAGCATGTACAGGCGCTTGCGCTGGGCCGCGGCGGCCTCGGCCGCCCGCTGCACGGCCAGCCGTTCGGCCCGCGCCTGCTCGCGCATCTCTTTACGTGTGGGACGCTCGTCGCCGGGAGCCATGACGCAGGCATGTTATTGGCCGGCTGCTGCGGGCGCGCTAAAGCGTGCATAACGCTCAGCTATACGCCCGGGGACGCGTGCCCGCACGCGGACGCCGTCCGGCGTGTCCTCGCGCTCGAGCTCGCCCACCAGGTCGTGTAACTCGGCCAGCCGGGCGCCCTCGGCGAACGGGACGAGCAGCTCGATCGACTGCAGGGTGCTCAGGAACTCCTCCTCGATCCGCGCCTGCAACTCCTCCAGGCCCTCTCCGTCGGCGGCGCTGACCAGCATCGCGTCGGGATGGCGGTAGCGCAGCTCGCGGCGCTGCTCCTCATCCACGGCGTCGGACTTGTTGAGCACGAGCAGCCGCGGGCGGTCGCCGGCGCCGATCTCGTCGAGCACTTCCTCGACCGCGCGCATCATCGTGACGATCGTCTCCTCGCCGGCGCTCGCGTCGACGACATGGACGACCAGGTCGGCGCGGCGGGTCTCCTCGAGCGTGGCGCCGAACGCGTCAACCAACTGGTGGGGCAGCTTGCGGATGAAGCCGACAGTGTCGGTCAGCAGGTAGGGGCGCCCGCCGATGCGCATCACCCGCGTGGCCGGGTCGAGCGTGTGAAACAGCCGATCGCGCACGGAGACCTCGGCGCCGGTGAGCGCGCCCATCAGCGTCGACTTGCCGGCGTTGGTGTAGCCGGCGAGCGCGACCAGCGGCAGCTGTGCGCGCTCGCGCTCGGCCCGCATCACCCCGCGCGAGGCGGTGACGTCGGCCAGGCGGCGGCGCAGCGCGGCGATCCGATCGCGCGCGAGACGCCGGTCGGTCTCGATCTGGCTCTCGCCCGGTCCACGCGTCCCGATCCCGCCGCCCAGGCGCTCGAGGTGGCTCCACAGTCCGCGCATGCGCGCGAGGTTGTACTCGAGCTGGGCGAGCTCGACCTGGAGCTTGCCCTCGGCGCTGTGCGCGTGCCCGGCGAAGATGTCGAGGATCACCGCGGTGCGGTCGATCACCGGCATCCCGAGCTCTTGCTCGAGCGTTCGCTCCTGCCGTGGGGTCAGCTCGTCGTCGCAGGCGATCAGGTTCGCGTCGGCCCGCTTCGCCGCCTCGCGCGCCTCGATCACCTTGCCGGGCCCCAGGTAGCTGTGGGGGTGGGGATGCTCGCGGTGCTGGACCAGCTCGCCGACGACCGCGACGCCGGCGGTGCGCAGTAGCTCGCCGAGCTCGTCGAGCGTCCCATCCCCGCTCGGCAGGGCGGCGATGCAGAAGGCGCGCTGCCGGGCGCGGCCCTGCGCCGGTTCGGCTCCGTTGGAGGTGGGGGCGGTGCGCCCGTTGCGGCTGCGCGGCACTGCACCCAGGATAGACCGGCGCCGGACGCGCGTTCGCCCCTTCACACTCTTCGAGATGGCGCGTGCCCGGGCCCTGTGCGTAACCGTGCTGATGCTGCTGGCCCTGCTGCCGGGCCGCGCGGCCGCGCAACCGGGGCTGCCCACGGTCATTCAGGACGACGCGTCGCTGCTCGACCAGCCGTCGGCCGCGGTGGCCACCGCGATGCGCCAGATCGCCGCCGAGGGAGCGACCTGGGTGCGCCTGAGCGCCAACTGGTCGGTGCTCGCCCCCGACCCCGCCTCGGCCACGCCGCCCGCCTTCGACGCCACCGACCCCTCGGCCTATCCGCAGAGCGCCTGGGCTGCGCTCGACACCGCCGTGCGCGACGCCCACGCGGACGGCCTGCACGTGATGATCGACGCGGCCTACTGGGCGCCGCTGTGGGCAACCCGCTCAGCGCCTGGCCCGCGAGCGCGGCTCGACGTCAACGCGACCGACTTCGCGGACTTCGCGGTCGCGCTCGCCCGGCGCTACAGCGGCAGCTACACCCCGCCCTCCCCCACTCCCCCGCCGGCCGGAACCCCTGCCCCGCCCCCCGACGAGAACGCGCTGCAGCAGCTGCTCGGCGTGCTGCCGCTCGGCTCGTTCGCCTCCGATCCCAGTGCCCCCGACGACGCGAGCCCGCTGCCCGCGGTCGACACGCTCGTGCTCTGGAACGAGCCCAACTTCCCCGCGTTCCTGATGCCCCAGTGGCAGGGCCACACGCCGGTCGCGGCCGACGAGTACCGCGCGATGGTGCAGGCCGCCTATCCGGCGATCAAGGCGGTCAGCCCCGACCTGCCGGTGCTGATCGGCAATACCGCCGGGTCCGGAGGCACCGCGAACCCGCTCGGCTCGCGCCCTCTGGCGTTCATCCGCGAGCTCGCGTGCGTGAACGCGCGCCTTGCCCCGATCCGCACCGGAGCGTGCGCGCACTTCACCGCCGTGCCCGGCGACGGCTTCGCCGACCACCCCTACTCCAACCAGTACCCGAGCGAGGTGAGCACCGGCGCCGAGCGCGATAACGCCCGCATCGGCGACCTGCCGCACCTGGCCTCGCTGTTGAACGGGCTGGTCGCCCGCCACCGGCTCGCCCCCCGGGTGCGCAACATCTACATCACCGAGTACGGCTTCGAGACCCAGCCGCCCTCCGGACACTGGAAGCTCACGCGGGCCCAGGCCGAGCAGCAGCAGTCCCAGGTGCTGACCTGGGCGGAGTTCGTCGCCCAGCAGGTCCCCACCGTGCGCATGTTCGCCCAGTTCCTGCTGCGCGACGTCCCGCCCGGCAGCAGCCGCGTCAGCGACAGCCCGCTGCGCGGCTTCGGCCAGTTCTACAGCGGCCTGCAGTTCGCCGACGGCCAGCCCAAGCTCTCGGCGCGCACCTTCCGCGAGGGGCTGTACGCCCAGGTCGCCCCCCATGGCCGGGTGCTGCTCTTCGGAAGGCTGCGGCTGGGCGCCGGCAGCTGCCGCGTGCAGGTGCAGGGCACCCCGGCCAAGGGCGCGGCGCGCGGGCTCTGGCTGAGCACCTCCTCGTCGTCCTCAGCGCCCGCGCCCTCGCTGCTGATCGGCTGCCAGGACAGCTTCGTGCGCGACGCGAAATCCCTGGGCTCTGGCGCCCGCTACCGTCTGCTCGTGCACGTGGGAGGGCGCAGCGGGTGGCAGCCCGGGGTGGCCGAGAGCGCGGTAGTCGCGCCGCGATGAGGCGCCTGGCGGCGATCCCGCTGGCGCCGCTCGTCGCCGTGGGAGCCGCGGCCACGGCGAGGGGCGCCCCGAACGCGCCCTCGGCCGACCCCTTCCCCACCTGGACGGGGCGCTGTGCCGTGTGGCGCCCGGGTCGATCCTGCGCGCGCGACAGATCTCGTTCCCGGCGTTCTCGGCCACGCAGATGCTCTACGCACACGGCGGCGCGCTTCGCGCCCCGGTGGTCCGACTCACCAGAGGCGGCCGGGTCGTCGACGCGGTACGCGTCGCGCGGGTCGGCGGTGCGAGCGTCGCGATCGTGCTGCGGGTCATCCATCGCGCCCCCGGCGCGGGGCGCTGCACGCTCACGGTCATGCAGGCCGGGCGCCCACTCGCCACGCGCTCGCTGACCGTCCGCTGAGGGAAGTCCCGCCCCGCCTACTGCGCGAGCACAGCGCTGTGCAGTCTTTCGGGGTCCGCGGAATTGCCCAGATGCTGGTGGCCCGCGGACTGGAAATGCTGCACACGCGGCTTGGCGAGCACGTCCGGCTGGAGCGTGTAGGCCGCCGAGGTGCCGTGGGCGCTCGTCCGTGCGTCCTTCGGCGTCGAATCCGCGTGCAGCGCAATCCCTCCCGACTTGACCATGGCGTTGCTCACCATCGGGCTGCCCGCGCCGTGGGAGCGCAGGAGAGCGAGGTCAGCTTTCGCCCCGCCGGCCCGGGGGTCGGATTTCTCGTGCTCGATCCTCGCGCGCCCGGCAGCTTGGTCGCCGCAGATCTCCAGCACGAATCTCACGCCGTCGATCGTGGAGAGCGAGCTCGAGGCTCATGCCTCTGGAAGGCGTTCCATTCCTCCTGCCGCTGACCACGCTTTGGATAGCCGTCGAGGTCGGCGTTCACCGCCGCCTTGTGGATCAGGGTGACCAGCTCGCCGTCGTACACGACCGACGCGGTATTTGCCATCTGAGAGCCCTTGTGGCCCTTACGGTGCTTGCGCCGCCAGACGATTGTGCCGGGAGCGATGGCCATCTTCGGGTGATCGCTGCTGATCTTCCTCAGACGCGCCACGATCCGGTTGAACTCCTCCTCCGTACATGGCTCTGGCGCGCGCTTGAACTTGAAGTACCACCCGGCCCGACAAACACGCCCCGCGCGGTCCGGCCGACCGCCTCCCCGCGCGCGATTGCGCTCAGCCACCACGATGCGCGGCTCGAGCATATCCGCCCGCGCGTCCGCCTCCGATGCCTGCGGCGTGCCCGTTTTCCTGAGCAGGTTGAGCGTCCAAGCCTCCCGCGCCCGGAACGCGCCCACGAACTCGTCCTCAGCGGTCAGGGCAGGCGCAAAGATCTCCCCCGCCACATCGTCACAGGTCGTCCCGGTGTCGCGTGCGGGCGGCGCGCGCTGGACGACGACCGGGCCGCCGTTCGCTCCTCCGCCGGCGCCCGGGCCCGCACGCGGCTGGATCGCATCCGCCAGGTCGTGTACGAGCACCTGCTGCCCGTACACGGCTGAGCGGCGGGGTGGCCGGTGGGCGAGCGCCTCGCCGAGGGCATCGTGGCACGTGGCCCGCTGAACCTCAGCCGGCCGGCTCGGCGCCGGAGCCGTGGCGGCGCGAGAGAGGATCGCGGACGAGATCCCGGTCGGCGCCCAACGCGCGCACGCAGGAGCCGCATTGTCGCTGAACGGCTCGGCGCGTCGGTCCGGCGCCCGCGTGTGCGGCACGGGGCGACCATACCCGCCCGCCGGCGCTGCTCTCGGTCCACGCGTCCAGACTCGTGGGCACGTCGCGGTGCGACCGGTGCGACTAGTGGTGCCTCCGGTAAATCCGGGCGTCGATTCGTGAGCGAAAATCGAGCATGGCCAGGACGCAGGGAGCCGGAATAGCAGCGCTATTTCGGCTCCCGAGGACGCCGCCAGGCGAAGATTTGCAGCCGCGAAGCGGGAGCGGATTTGCAGGAGGTGCCACTAGCTTCTCAGCGCTCCCAGCCGCTCGACGGCCTCCTGCAACCGCTCGTCGGGCGTGGTGAGCGAGATGCGAAACCAGCCCTCGCCGCTTGTGCCGTAGGCACCGCCGGGCGAGATCACCACCGCGGCCCGCTCGAGCACGTACTCGCAGTAGGCGGCGGAGCTCGCAAAGCCGGCCGGAATCGGCGCCCACACGTAGATGGAGCCCTTCGGCGGGGTGACGTCCACGCCGATCGACGCGAGCGCCTGGCAGACCAGGTCGCGGCGGCGCCGGTAGATCGCGTTCTGCTCCTGCACGTACGCGGTGGTCTCGGGCGCGAGGGCGGCGACGCCGGCGAGCTGGACCGCCTCGAAGTTGCCCGAGTCGATGTTCGTCTTCAGCCGCCAGTAGAGCGAGATCGCCTCCGCGTTGCCGAGAATCGCCGCGCAGCGCCAGCCGGTCATGTTGAAGCCCTTCGAGAGCGAGAAGACCTCGACGCCGACCTCGAGGGCGCCGGGCGTGGCCAGGAACGAGGGCGCGACGTAGCCGTCGTAGGTGGTCTCGGTGTAGGCGGCGTCGTGCACGATCAGCACGTCGTGCTCACGGCCGAAGTCGACCAGGCGCTCGAACAGCCCCTCCGGGACGACCGCGCCGCACGGGTTGTTCGGGTAGTTGACGTACAGCAGCCGGGCGCGGGCGCGGTCCCGCGCGGAGATCGCGTCCAGGTCGGGGGCGAAGCCCAGCTCGGGCACGAGCGGCATCAGCACCGCCTCCGCGCCGGCGAGCAGCGGGCCGCCGGTGTAGACCGGGTAGCCGGGGTCGCTGGCCAGCGCCACCGTGCCCGGGTCAAGGAAGGCGAGGTTCAGGTTGAAGATGCACTCCTTGGCGCCGATCGCCGGGATGACCTGGGTGTCGGGGTCGAGGGTCACGCCGAAGCGGCGGTCGTAGAACGCGCACATCGCCTCGCGGAACTCGGCCCGCCCGCGGTTGGAGGGGTACTGGTGGGTGCCGGGGTCGGCGACCGCGGCCTGGGCGGCCTTGACGATCGGCGGATACGTCGGCAGGTCGGGGTCGCCGATCCCCAGGCCGATCACGTCGATGCCGGCCGCCTTCTTGGCGGCGATCTTCTTCTCGAGCTCGGCGAACAGGTACGGCGGGATGCGCGCGAGGCGCTCACTCGGCGTCGGTGGCATGCAGCTCCTCGATCAGCTCGGGGCTGAGGGTGCCCGCGAACACGGGCACCGCCCAACCGGTCAGGGTGACGTTCAGGCTCGCGTCGACGTCGACGAGCAGCTCGCCGCCGTCGAGGCGGACGGTCACCGGCGAGGCGCCGCCGGCGAGGACGTGGGCGACGGCGGCGCCGCCGGCCCCGGTTCCGGAAGACAGCGTTTCCCCCACCCCACGCTCGAAGATCCGCGCGCGGATCGTGTGCGCGTCGATCGCCTTCCAGAAGGAGACGTTGGTGCGCTGGGGGAAGAGCTCGTGGCGCTCGATCCCGGGGCCGATGCGGGGCAGATCCAGCGCCTCGGGATCCTCCACGGCGATCGCGCACTGCGGGTTGCCGATGCTCACGTGCTGAAAGGCGTACGTCGTCCCGTCGCTGAGCAGCGTCCCGTGGCCGTCGGCCGCGCCGCTCGGATACGCGGGTGAGGTCGTGCTCGCCGCGCCCATGTCCACCCGGCAGGTGCTCGGGCCCGTGATCGTCGGGCGGACCGGCCCGGCCGCGGTGAGCAGCGAGAACTCGTCCTGGTCGGTCCACCCGTGCCGGCGCACGTACATGATCGCCTCGCGCGCGCCGTTGCCCGACAGCTCGGCCTCCGAGCCGTCCGGGTTGAAGATCCGCAGCGAGGCCACGTGCGCGGGGTCCTCGCTGCGGTGGAGCAGCAGCACACCGTCGGCACCGACGCCGAAGTGCGGGTCACACAGCCGCCGCACGCGGCCGGCGGTCAGCGCGCACGGCAGCTCGGCCGCCTCGAGGATCAGGTAGTCGTTGCCCAGCGCCTGCCACTTCTCGATCCGCATCGGCGCGCGATGTTATTGCGCATGGCGTGCTCGACCCCGGACGGTGGCCGAGCGGGTCCGCGAGGCACAGGTCAGTGACGCGGCGGCGATCGGGCGGCTGCTCGACGCCTTCACCCGCGAGTACGACGATTTCACTCCCGGTCCGGACGCGCTGGCCGAGCGCATCGCCGTGCTGCTCTGGAGTGGCGAGGTGACCGTCCTGCTCGCCGGCGAGCCGCCCTGCGCGGTGTCGGTGCTTCGCTTTCGCCCTTCGCTGTGGACCGAGCACCTCGAGTGTCACCTGGCTGAGCTGTACGTCACGCCCGAGCGGCCCGGGCAGGGCCTCGGGCGGGCGCTGCTGCAGGCCGCCATCGACCACGCGCGGGCTCGCGGCGCGGACTTCATGGACCTCGGCACCAGCGCGGACGACCGCGTGGCGCGCCGGCGCAACGAGTCCTTCGGGTTCACCAACCTCGAGCGACCGGGCGGGCCGGTGATGTACCTCTACGAGCGCGAGCGGTAAGGGCTCCGCTCACGCGGCCAGCCGCTCGACGATCTCTCCGGCGACCTGATCGATCCGACGCCCGGTGAGATCGAGCACCTCGACGCCGGCGAGCTTGCGCATCCACGTCAGCTGGCGCTTGGCGTAGCGGCGGGTGCCGCGCACCATCGCCTCCACGTCGCCGGCGAGCAGCTCGGAGAACCCGAGCGCCTGGCGGGCGGTCAGCGATGCGCAGGCCGCGTCGGCGGCGCGCACCTCGCGCTCGGCGCCGGCGGCGATCATTTCGGCGACGCGCTGCTCGATGCGCGCGTAGAGCGCCTCGCGCTCCATCACCAGGCCGAGGAGGCGCGTGGGATGGCGGGTGCGTGCGGTCCACAGCTCGCTCTCGCCCTGCGGGAAGGCCTCGCCGAGCGCGCCCAGCTCGTGCAGCTCCAGCGAGCGGACGATGCGCCGCCCGTCGGCGGGCGCGATCGTCGCGGCGATCCCCGGGGCCACCCCGGCCAGACGGGCGTGCAGGGCCGGCGCCCCCACGCGCTCGAGCTCGGCGTTCCAGCGCGCGCGCACGTGCACGGGCGGCGCGGGCCGCAGGGTCAGCTCGGCCAGGGCGGCGCGCAGGTACAGGCCGGTGCCGCCCACCACGAGCGGACGGCGGCCCTCGGCGCGCAGCGCGTCGATCTCGGCGTGGGCCAGGCGGGCGTAGCGCGCGACGCTGAAGCGCTCGTGCACGTCGGCGATCCCGACCAGGCGGTGCTCGAGCTCGGCGCGCTCGCTCGGGCCCGGCGCGCCGCTGAGGATCTCAAGGCCGCGGTAGAGCTGGATGGCGTCGGCCGAGACGGCGACGGGCTGCTCGTCCCGCGCGCGCAGGCGGCGAGCGAGGGCGAGCGCGAGCTCGGTCTTGCCCACCCCGGTGGGACCGAACAGGGCCAGGACCTCGGGGCCGCCGGCCGGCGCGCGACCGTCGGCGGGCTCGCCGCGTTCCCGGTCATCTGACACGAGCGCAGTATCGTGATCGGCGATGAGGGTCCGCATCGCCGGTGCGCTCTCGACCGAGCGCGACACCCGCAGAGCCGCCGCCGACGCCGCGCAGCGCGTCCGGGCCGCGCTCGGTGCCGAGCCCGCCTCGCTGGTCACCGTGTTCGCCGCGGGCGAGCACCTCGGCGCGCCCGAGCGCACGCTGGAGACG
>DATAWZ010000071.1:0-28983 GCA_036266975.1 Solirubrobacteraceae bacterium | reverse complement strand
GACGGGATCCGCGCCAACGCGATCCTTCCGAGCGTGATCGACACCCCGGGCAATCGCGCCGCGCAGCCGGATGCCGATCACTCGCGCTGGGTGGCGCCGGCGCAGATCGCCCGCGTCATCGCCTTCCTGGCCAGCGCCGAGGAGTCCGGGGCAGTGAGCGGCGCCCACGTGCCGGTCTACGGCCGGGCCTGAGCGAGTCAGCGGGTGTAGGTGTAGACGCGGTCGGACGCCGCGCCGGTGTCGGTGCGCCCGCCGATGACCACGATGTCCGAGCCGACGGCCACCGCGCCGGCATCGGAGAGCGCGCGCGGCAGGTCGCCGGCGTGGGTCACGTGGCCGGTGGTCACCGCGACGGCGTAGATGTCGCGGATCGCCGCGCCCGGCGGGTCGGCTCGGCCGCCGAAGATGTAGATGTGCTCGCCCAACGCAGCCGCCGTCGCGTGGGTGATCGCGTGCGCGAAGCGATGCAGGACACGAACGGTCCCCGTATGCGGCGTGTACTCGTAGACGTCTCGAGAGGCTCCCGCCGAGGTGTCGCCCCCGGCGATGATGAGCTGGCCGTAGGCGGCGGCCACGGCGGCGTTGGCGATGCCGACCGGCAGATGGGCGACGACCGTCGCCTTGCCGGTCGAGGTCACCGCGACAATCGTGTCGAGCGCCTTGCCAGCGGCGGTCTCGCCGCCGACGACGTAGTCCATCCCTTCCAGCTCGGCCGCACCGGCACCCGAGACGGCGGTCGGCAGGTGGGCGATCGTGTGGGCCTTGCCGGTGGCCGAGACGCTGACGATCGCGTCGCTCGCGGGCGTGCCGCCGAAGAGCAGGGCCCCGGTCCCCGATGGGGCCGCCGCAGCGCCGCTCACCGCGGCCGCAAGTGGGGCCAGGGCGGTCGCGCGCGTGCCGCTCACCGCGACGACATCCGCGGTCGGCTTGCCGGCCTTGTCGATGCCGCCGAGGACGAGCACCTCGCCGTCGCTGAGCCCGACCGTCGCCGGCTCGGCGACCGCATCCGCGAGGCGGCCGCTGGTCGCGAGGCGCAGACGAGTGGTCCTCGTGGTCGGAGCGGTCGGCAGCGGCGCCGGCGTGATCGTCGCGGGCGTGGTGGTGTGATGTCCGCCTCCGCCGCTGGCGAGCACGACGATCAACACGATGACCAGCACGACCAGGGTCGCGGCGGCCGTCAGCCGCTGGCGCTGGAGCCGCCGGTGGGCGGCGCGCTTCTGGGCCAGGCGCTCGGGACTGAGTGTGCTCATCGGCAGCTGAGGGGTCGATTGATGCGCCGCGCTGAAAATGCTACCCGGCGGGGCACGTTTTCCCTATTTCCACGCGCGGGTCCGATCTCCCGCTTCGGAAGGGCGCAAACCCCCCGGTGGAACCGTACCCCGCGCGCGCGGGGCCTATAGGGTGCCGGTATGCGACGCGGTCTGTTCGAGCCCGAGCACGATGACTTCCGAGAGTCGGTGCGCCGTTTCCTGGGCGAGGAGGTCGCCCCGCACCACGTGCAGTGGGAGGAGGAGGGGATCGTGCCCCGCGAGCTGTTCGAGCTCGCCGCGAGCAAGGGCATGCTCTCGATGGCGGTCCCCGAGGCCCACGGCGGCCTGGGGATCGACGACTTCCGCTTCAACCAGGTGATCAGCGAGGAGATCGCCTACGCGGGCGTGGCGGGCTCCGGGCTCGGCCTCACCCTCCAGAACGACATCTGCCTGCCCTACTTCCTGCACTTCTGCAACGGGGAGCAGGCCGAGCGCTGGCTGCCGAAGATCGCCAGCGGCGAGTACATCACCGCGATCGCCATGACCGAGCCGGGGATCGGCTCCGACCTCGCATCGATGACGACGAGCGCCGTCGAGAGCAACGGCGGCTGGGCGGTCAACGGCGCGAAGACGTTCATCACCAACGGCATCAACGCCGACCTGATCGTCACCGCGGTGAAGACCGACCCCAAGAAGAAGCACCGCGGGATCTCGCTGGTGGTGATCGAGCGCGGGATGGAGGGGTTCGCGCGCGGCCGCAACCTGGACAAGGTGGGCATGCACGCGCAGGACACCGCCGAGCTGTTCTTCACCGACGTGCACGTGCCCCGCGAGAACCTGCTCGGCACGGAGGGCGAGGGGTTCGTCGGCCTGGTCGACATGCTCCCCCAGGAGCGGCTGTCGATCGCCGTCGCCGGCCTGGCGTCGGCCCGCGCCGCGCTGAACTGGACGCTCGAGTACGTCAAGGAGCGCACGGCGTTCGGCCAGCCGATCGGCAGCTTCCAGAACTCGCGCTTCGCGCTGGCCGAGATGGCCACCGAGATCGAGATGGGCCAGGCGTACGTCGACCGGGCCGTGACGGCGTTGAACGCCGGCGAGCTCAGCGTGCAGGACGCCGCGATGGCCAAGTGGTGGTGCACCGAGCTTCAGGGGCGCGTCGTGGACCGCTGCGTGCAGCTCCACGGCGGCTACGGCTACATGCTGGAGTACCCCATCGCCCGCGCCTTCGTCGACGCGCGCATCACGCGGATCTACGGCGGCGCGACCGAGATCATGAAGGAGATCGTCGGGCGTTCTCTCGGCGTCTGACGGCCTCCCCACAACCCGCGAGGAGAGGATCCCGATGCCCGAGGAGCTGACCATCGACGGAGCGCGCGGCAAGGTCGTCGTGAGCAAGTGGCCCAACGACGACGCCCGCTACCTCGCGGTGATCGCACACGGCTACGGTGAGCACATCGGCCGCTACGAGCACGTCGCCCAGGCGCTGGTGGACGAGGGCGCGGTGGTCTACGGCCCCGATCATCTCGGCCACGGCCGCTCCGAGGGCGACCCGGCGCTGGTGCCCGACATGGAGGAGGTCGTTGCCGACCTGCACAAGGTGGTCAAGCTCGCCCAGGGGGAGAACCCCGGGCTCAACATGGTGCTGATCGGGCATTCGATGGGCGGCATCATCGCCACCCGCTACGCCCAGGAGCACGGCGAGGAGGTCGCAGCGCTGGTCCTCTCCGGGCCGGCGATCGGCGGTAACCCCGGCTTCGAGGGACTGCTGGCGATGGACCCGATCCCCGAGATCCCGATCGACCCGGCGATGCTCTCGCGCGACCCGAGCGTCGGCGAGGCGTACGCCGTCGACCCGCTCGTCTACCACGGCCCGTTCAAGCGCGAGACGCTGCAGGCCCTGTTCGGCTCGGTGGCGACGATCGCCGCCGGCCCGACGTTCACGATGCCGACGCTGTGGATCCACGGCGAGGAGGACCCGCTCGCGCCGCTCGACGTCACCCGGCCGGTCGCCGAGCGACTCGGCTCGCAGACGCGCTTCGAGAGCAAGATCTACCCCGGGGCCAAGCACGAGGTCTTCAACGAGACCAACCGGGACGAGGTCATCGGCGACGTCGTCCGCTTCATCGACTTCGTCGTCTGAGTCGCACAACGGGTGATCCGCCGCAGGCGGATCTGCGCAATCAGGGGAAATGCGCGCGGGGAGTCCACACCTCGCGGCCAAGCAACGACCCTGACCCCCAGAGGGAGGATCACCCATGTCCCCACAGTTCAACCTCGAGGAGATCGACGTCGACGGCGCGCTCCGTGAGACCGCGGCCGAGGCGCACGAGGCGCTCGAAGGCGACACGCGCCTGCGCTTCCTGACCAAGGCCGGGGCGCTCGGCGGCGCGACGCTGAGCGGTGGCGCACTGCTGTCGGCGTTCGCCCCGTCCGCGTTCGCGGCCGGCAGCCGCCCGCCGTCGGCCACCTTCGGCACCGGCGACGTGGCGATCCTCCGCTACGCGCTGACGCTCGAGTACCTCGAGTCGGCCTTCTACAACGAGGCGACCGCGAGCGGCGCGATCACCGACCCGCAGACCAAGCTGTTCCTCACCACGACCACCCGCGATGAGAACCAGCACGTCAAGGCGCTGAAGGCGGCGCTCGGGTCGAAGGCGATCAAGTCCCCCAAGTTCGACTTCTTGGGGACGACGAGCAGCGAGAGCCTCTTCCAGAAGACGGCGTATACGCTCGAGAACACCGGCGTGCACGCCTACCTGGGGCAGGCGCCGAACATCAAGTCCCCCAAGGTGCTGCTCACGGCGGCCTCGATCGTCACCGTCGAGGCGCGTCACGCCGGCTCGATCGGGACGATCCTGCAGTCGATCATCGCGCCGGGGCCGTTCGACAGCGGCCTGCCCGCCTCGGCCGTGCTGGCGGCCGTGAAGTCGACCGGGTTCATCACCGGCTGACGATGCTGGCGCTGCGCACGAGAGTCGCCGCCGCGGTCATCGCCGCCGCGGCCGGCGTGATCGTGCGCCGGCGCCTGACCCAGGCCGCCGACGAGCTCGTGCGCACGTTCGCCAGCCGGCTCGGCGCAGGCTTCGGCCAGCAGGCCACGCCGCAGGAGCTCGAGCGTGCCCTGGAGGCGCTGCGACCGCTCGGGGCCGAGGCGGTGCGGCTGATCTTCGCCCAGGAGATGCAGCGGGCGATCGGCGAGCTCACCGGCGCGCCTTGACCGAGCGCGCGGCGCCGCGCTCGGCGAGCTGCCGCTCCTGCCACTCCTTGGCCAGCAGGCACGGCGTCACCGCCCCGCGCTGCCCGCGCAGCAGCCGGCGGGCGTTGACCGCGAGGGAGGGCACGAGCAGCACCGCGGCGATGATGGACAGGCCGACCATGCTCGTGTATACGTGCACGGGTCCGGAATGGTTGAGCGCGACTTTCGCGAAAGGACCTTCTGAGTCCCCGATGCCTCACACCCTCCACGTCTGCCACATCGACGAGCACGGGCCGCCACCACACGCGTGCAAGCGGGCGGCGCGTGCGCTGCGCGACGGCGGGCACGAGTTCGAGAAGGTGATCGCCGGCAGGGGCCGGCCGTTCGGCCTGCTCACCACCGGGCGGCGCCCGGAGCTCAAGGCGCTCAGCGGTCAGGAGAAGCTGCCGGTGCTCCAGCTCGCCGACGGGACCGTGATCTCCGGCAGCGCCAACATCATCGCCTGGGCCGCGGCCCACCCGGCGAGCTAGTAGGCCGTCGGGCGCTCCACGACCTCGAGGCAGTGCACGACGCGCTCGCTGCACAGCTCGTGGGCGACGAGGCCGACGCACCCGAGCACGTCGAGCAGCAGGCCGTTGGCGAGCGTCAGCCACTTCATCGGCGTCGCCCCGAACACGCACGTCTGAATGACCTCCCACGCCGCGACCGTGGCCATCGCCGCCGCGAGCAGCGTCCACAGGCCCATCGTGCGCCGGAAGGCGCGTACGACCGGGTGCCCGGCGAGCCGGCGATGGTGAACGGCGGCCGAGATGAACCACAGACACAGCGCGCCGCCGGCCGAGCCGATGCCGATGCCGATCCCCTTGATCGCGTTCGGCCCAAAGGCGACCGAGGCGACGATCAGCAGCGTGGCGGCCCCGACCATCCCGAGGTTGAAGAAGAAGCGCTGACGATGCATGGCCATCGGCTCTCCGGAACAGGGTAGCCCCTCGACTCCGCCCGTGTCAGGGTTATTCGGATTCTCATCGTCCGGGGCCGCGGATCAGCTCCTCGCACACGGCGATCGCGTCGCCGATCGTGCTCCAGTCCAGGTTGTCCGGGGCGTCGCTGGGCCAGTGATAGTTGGCCGGGAGCTTGGTGAAGTCGATCGAGGCCAGGGTGGCGACGCGATAGCCGGCGCGCAGCGGGATCAGCCCGTCGGTGGCGGCCACCGTGCGCAGCCGCCGGCGCATCGCCACGCCGGCGCGCCGCGCGGCGTCGACCACCGCCTCGCGCAGCTCGGGCGAGTAGTCGCGCATGTGCAGCATGCCCTCCCCCTCGATGAGCTGCAGGTAGGGCCCTCCGAGGCATTCCAGGCACAGGAACTCGGTGTGCTCGCGATCGAGCTCGTGGCCGTGGGCGGCCATGAACCCCCGCATGCCCTCCATGAACGACTCCTCCGCGCCGTTGGAGAGGAGCAATACGCTCAGCCCGGGCTGCGGCCGCTCGGCGAGCGAGCGCGCGACGGCGAGCACGGTCACGACTGCGCTGAGGTTGTCGTTGGCGCCCGGGACGACGACCGAGCGGCCGATGTCGGCCATCGCCGTGGTCGCACCGGCCGCGAACAGGAGCCCCAGGCGTCGCGGCCAGCGCCGGCCCAGGAGCGCGCCGAGGCCGATGAGCACCGGGCCGATCCAGACCGTGTACATGATCGGGAAGGCCTGGGTGGAGCGTTCGTGCGCGCGCGGGAAGCGACGGGCCAGCGAGCTCGCGATCCCCGGATGGAAGACCAGGCCGCTGTGGGCGGCGTCATGATGGGCGATCAGCACGAGCGTGCGCTCGGCCGCCGGGTCCCCGGCGTGGGCCACCACGTTCCAGGCGCGCCGCCGGGGCAGCACGCGCCGGAACCACAGCCGCCCGCCGCCGACGTCGTCGGCGATCGCCGCGGCCGCGGCGGCGGCGAGGACCGCGGCGGCCAGCGAACGCCGCCCCCGGGTGGCCAGGGCGGCGACCAGCGCGACGCTGTTGGGCAGCCCGAGCGGCCACCAGTAGCCGCCGTGGGCGGGGACCGATTCGACGCTCACCTCGCAGCCGTCTTCGCGCAGCCAGCCCGCGATCAGCTCGGCGGCCCGGCGCTCGCCTTCCGACGCGGACGGACGCGGAAAGGAGGCCAGTTCCCGCAGACGGGCCTCGAGCTCGGTACGAAGTTCGCGGTCCACTCGGTTGTCCATGCAACAACAGTGAAGGAGGCGTAGAGTGACGTCGGACGGTATCGGGTGAAAGGAGGAACCGTCATGGCAGGTAGCGACAGTGAGCAGCGGACCGGCCGGACTCCCGCGACGCGCGTCGCGACCGACGTCGAGGTGCGGCCCGTGCGCGGACGGCGCGAGCTGTCGGCGTTCATCACGCTCCCGTGGCGGCTCTACGAGGACAGCGCCAACTGGGTGCCGCCGCTGATCTCCGAGCGGCGCCGTCACCTGGACCGCGCGAAGAACCCGTTCTTCGAGCACGCCGAGGCCGAGTATTTCCTGGCTTGGCGCGGCCGCACACCCGTCGGGCGCATCACCGCCCAGGTCGATCGACGCTTCAACGAGATCCAGGACAACGAGTGGGGGATGTTCGGCTTCCTGGAATGTGAGAACGACGCCGCGATCGCGGCGGCGCTCCTGGGGGCGGCCGAGCGGTGGCTGCGCGGTCGCGGCCGCGACCGCATGCTCGGGCCGCTGGACTTCTCCACCAACCACGAGTGCGGCCTGCTCGTGGAGGGCCACGAGCTCGCGCCGCAGATCCTCGAGAACTGGCACCACCCCTACTACCGCCCGCTGCTCGAGGGCCAGGGCCTGACCAAGGCGATGGACCTGTACAAGTGGGAGATCCAGACCGCCGACCGAGGCTCGATGCTGCCGGTCATCGAGGAGCTCGCCGACCGTCTCGAGCCCGAGCACGGGATCACCCTGCGGCGCATGCGCAAGCGCCAGCTCAGCGTCGACGTCAAGGCGTTCATGGACATCTACAACGCCGCCTGGGAGCGCAACTGGGGCTTCGTGCCGCTCACCGACCACGAGCTCGAGCACTACGCCTCCGAGCTCGCGCCGGTCCTCGACGAGGACTTCGGCGCGGTGGCCGAGACGCGCGAGGGCGAGGTGGTCGGCGTCTCGCTGAGCCTGCCCGACTACAACCAGGTCCTCTCGAAGGTCAACGGTCGCCTGCTGCCGCTCGGCTGGCTGCGGGCGCTGCGCGCCAAGCCTCACATCGACGAGGTCCGGGTGTTCGCGCTCGGGGTCAAGCCCGAGTACCAGCACACCGGCGTCGCGGCGGCGCTCTACCGCGACATCTGGGATGCCTGCGAGCGGCGGCGCATCAAGCGCGTGGAGACCGGCTGGATCCTCGAGGTCAACGAGCCCATGAACCGCGCGATGGAGGCGCTCACCGGTCGCATCGTCAAGCGCTACCGGCTCTACGAGCGCGAGCTGTAGACCCCACCCGCGGCGCGGCGCGGCGGGCTTGGCGCGCGCACAGTAGGCTGCCCGCCGTGCGGCGGAGGCTGACACGGACGACCAGCCCGGCGACGCTCGCGCTCGCGCTCGCGCTCGCCAGCATCGCGCTCGCCGGCTGCGGAGGCGGGAGCGGGAAGGGCTCGTCGAGCGGCGCGCCGGGAAGCGTCCCGGTGAGCACCTACCTGCAGAGCATGTGCACCGCCTTCGACACCTGGGTCACCCACGTGGTCGACCACACCAACTCGCTCTCGGCGCAGGCACACGGGGCCGCGCCGAGCGCCGGCAAGCAGCTGCTGCTCACGTTCATGGCCGACGTGATCGGCGACACCGACACCGCGCTCGCGGCGCTGCGCGCCGCGGGGGCGCCGAACATCAGCGACGGCGAGCGGATCGCCTCCGAGCTGACCGCCGAGATGAGCCAGGCGCGCACCGCGCTCGCGACCGCGCGCTATCGCGCGCAGTCGCTGCCCACCGGCGACACGAACATCTACTCGGCGTCGCTGCCGGTGATCCAGAACGCCTTGTCCTCGATCGGCAAGGGCCTTCGGCCCCTGCAGAGCACCGCGCTGGTCAGCGCTGCGGCGGGCGTCCCCGCCTGTCAGCGCCTGAGCGGCTGAGGGCGGGCGGGCCGACTACAGGTCGAGCTGCTCGAACGCCTCCGCGCGCTTCTCGCGCTCGTGGCGGTTGGCCCAGTCCGACCCGGGGCCGTAGTAGAACCACCCCAGGAAGCTGATCGCGATGACCCAGCACGCCCCGACGGGGTAGTAGACCCACTTGCCGAGCGATTGGCCGAGGACGATCGTCCCCAGCGTGATCGCGGCGAGAATGACCGCGGTGGCGATCGGCAGTGGTACCCACTCGGCCTGGATATCGACCTGGTCGCGGTTGCGCCGCGCGTTCCGTGCGACGCCTCCGTCGCCCATCAGCAGCGGTCCGTCGATGGCGCCGGTGAGCAGCTGGGTGACCGCGGGATGCTCGGAGGCGAAGACCTCCTCGGTCGGGCCTTCCTGGACCACGCGTCCCTCGTGCAGCACGACCACGTGGGTGGCCAGGCTGTGGACCAGGGCGACGTTGTGGGTGACGAGCAGGTATGTGCCGCCCCACATCCCGTGCTGGCGACGGATGATCTCCCGCACGCCGGCCAGCCGGACCCCGTCGATGCCCATGTCGAAGCTGTCCAGGATGGCGAACTCGGGCTCGCTGGCCAGCGCGCGCGCGAGGGCGACGCGCTTCTGCTGTCCGGCCGAGAGGATGTCCGGCAGGTCGGCCATGTGCTCGGCCACGCCGACCTCGCGCAGGCGATCGACGCTGCGCTGGTAGACCTCGCGCTCGCTCAGCTTGGGGCACAGCGTGTGCAGCTGGTGCACGACGTTGTCGAGCACGGACATCGATCCCCACAGCGCCGAGCCGAAGACGCCGCTGCCCTGCAGGACGACGCCGAAGCGCTTGAGCATGGCCTGGCGGTCGCGATCACGCATCATGTTGACGTCGCGACCCTCGACGAGCACCTGGCCCGAGTCGGGGCGGTGCAGCGCGAGCAGGTGGCGTACCAGGGTGGTCTTGCCCACTCCGGATGCCCCGAGGACCGCGGTGACCTGGCCCTTGGGCACGCTGAAGCTGACGCCCTTGAGGATCTGGCGATCGCCGAAGGAGGTCCAGATGTCGCGAAACTCGATGGCCGTGACGGGGGCCGGCTCGTCGCCGTTGGAGGCCGCGCCGCCGGCATGCGGCCCGGCGTTCGGGGGCGTCACCACGGGCTCCACGCTAGCGTGTCCGGAGCGTTCCTCATCGAACATGAGCGGCGACTGGCTCTCGGCGGCGGTCGTCGTCGGGGTCATGTCGGGGCTCCTTTCGCGGGATGGTCCGGGCACAGAAGAACGTGTGCTCGAGCTGGCCGAGCTCGGTCACCGGCGCGTCGCCGAGGACCCACTCACGGGCTATATCGAGCCAAACGTTCGTCGGCTTGAGCTTCTCGAGCTGGCCCACGCTGAGCATGAACGCGCGCGTGAGCACGAGATGCTCCGCGGGCAGACGCAGGCCGCGCAGCCCTTCGCTAGCCCGCAGGTCGTGGTAGTGGCGCATGATCCGCCGCGTCCCGCCGGGCTCGATGGTCAGCGGCTCGGTGGTCAGCAGCCAGCCGAAGAGGGCCCGATAGTGCTCCAGGAAGGCGTCGGCCAGCCCCGAGTCCTCGGGCAGTGCGCCGAGGCGCACGACGACGCGCATGAGCGCCTCGGCGTCGCCTTCGAGCGTGGCGCGGGTCGTGAGGATGAGGTCCTGCACGTCCTGGTCGCCGAGCCGCTTGAAGAAGCCGAAATCCAGGAAGGCGACGCGGCCGTCGTTCAGAAACAGCACGTTCCCCGGATGCGGGTCGCCGTTGAGCAGCCGGTGTCGCATCGGGCCGTTCAGGTAGAAGCGCGTGAGGATCTCGCCGAGGCGGTTGCGCTCCTCGGCGGGCCGCTCGAGCATGTCGGCGAAGTGGCGCCCGTCGACGAACTCGCTGACCAGGACGCGCTCCCCGCACACCTCGGGGATCGGGGCGGGGACGACGATGAACGGGTGTCCCTCGTAGGTCTCCGCCATCGCGGCCTGGTTGGCCGCCTCCAGGCGATAGTCGAGCTCGTCGGTGATCCGCTCGCGCAGCTCCTGGGCGACCGCGGCGGAATCCAGGCCGGGGGCGATCACGTTGAGCAGCTTCAGCGCGAGGCGCAGGTTGCGCAGGTCAGAGTGGACGGCCTCGGCGATGCCGGGGTACTGGATCTTCAGCACCACGTCGCGCCCGTCCTTCAGGCGCCCGCGATGGACCTGACCGATCGACGCGGCCGCGAGCGGCTCGGGGTCGACCTCGGAGAACAGGGTGCCCAGGCGCCGGCCGAGGTCGGCCTCGACGACGCGCCGCAGCGCCGGAAAGCCGACCGGCTCGGCGTGCTGCTGAAGGGAGGCCAGGATCTGCTGGAACTCCTCGCGGATGTCCCCGGGGACGAGCATCAGGTCCACGGTCGAGATCGTCTGTCCGACCTTCATCGCCGCGCCGCGCAGGCCGCCGAGGAGATCGACGAGGGCGCGCGCTGCGGCCAGCTGCTGCTGAGCGACCGCCGCCCGCTGCTCCGCCGGCGTGCGTCGCCGAGTGGCGATGCGCGCGCCGGTGGAGCGTGCGGCGATCCTTGCCGCCGTGCCTGAGACCCTCGCGGTCCGTCGTGCTCGAGAGGTCGGAACAGGCTCGTCGGGCATCGTGCGCCGGAACTCTAACATATTTATTGATCGAGCGATCGAACAGTTTTTCGGTTAGACTTCGACCGTGTCGGCCGCCGACCACTCCACGCGGGAGCGCGTGGCCCAGCCGCGGCGTACCCAGGCCCAGCGGCGCGAGAGCACCCGCACCGCGTTGCTCGACGCCGCCGTGGACTGCTTGATCGAAGAGGGGTACGCGGGACTGACCACGCGCCGGGTCGCCGAGCGGGCCGGGGTGGCCCAGAGCACGCAGATGCACTACTTCCCGACCCGCGAGGCCTTCCTCGTCGAGGCGCTCAGCCACGTCGCGCGCCGGATGACCGCCGAGGTGCTCGAGCGGCTCGACTTCGCAGACCTGGCCGAGCCCGACCGCCGCGAGGCCGTGCTCGACGAGACCTGGCGGACGTTCACCTCGCCGCTGGGGCGCGCGATCGCCCAGCTGTGGGTGGCGGCCTACAACGAGCCCGAGCTCGCGCGGGCGCTCCGCGACCTCGAGCGCAACGTCGCCGCGATCATCGCCGGAGCCACCGCGAGCCTGTTCCCCGAGCAGGCCGGAGATCCGGAGTTCGACGTGCTCACCAGCGCCGCGCTCGCGCTGTTCGTCGGGCTCGCGCTGGTCGCGCCGGTGCTCGGGCCCGAGGAGATGGAGGAGCGCTGGCAGGTTCTCAAGCCCACGCTGCTCGCGGTCGGCGAGAACTACTTCGACTTCCAGGAGGAGTAGGCCCGCGCCTGGCGGGTAGCAGGACCGCATGCTGAGCTTTCTGATCGCCGTCGCCATCGCCGGTCTGATCGTCGGCGGGGTCGCGCGCCTACTGCTGCCCGGCCCGGACCCGATCGGCTTCTTCGGGACGATCGGCGTCGGCCTCCTGGGGTCGTTCGCGGCCGGCCTCTTCTCGTGGTCGGTGCTCCACCTGCACCACCGCGCCGCAGGGCTGCTGCTGTCGATCATCTTCTCGATGATCGTGCTCTGGCTCCTGCGCCTGACCCGCGCCGCCGGGCCCGGGACCTACTGACCGACGGCCCGGGGGGGGCTTAGCGAGCGCCGGCCAGCGGGGCCGGCACGCTCGCCGCCTCGCCCGCGGACACGCGGGCGCGCGCCTGCTCGACGAACTGCGCCCGCTGGCGGGCGCGGCGCCGGCGAACCCGGCGCCGGTCGAGCCAGGCGGCGAGCCGCGGAACGATCAGGATCGAGCCGGTGGCGCACACGAGCAGCTCGAGCGCGGCCATCACGCCGAACTGCTGCAGCACGCCGAAGCGGCTGGCGGCGAGGACCGCGAACCCGATCGCGACGGTCAGGGCCGCGACGAGCACCGGGGCGCCGACGAGCTCGGAGGCCATGCGCGCGGCCGCCGACGGGCTCGAGCCCCCCCGGCGCGCCTCGTAGTAGCGCGCCTCGAGCAGCAGGCCGAACTCCACGCCGACGGCGAGCACGAGCGGGTCCAGGCCGGCGCTCAGGGGCGAGAGCTGCACCCCGGTGACCCACACGCCGGCCGCCATCAGCCCCGCGGCCAGCAGTGCCGGAGCGATCGGCACCAGGGCCCGGTCGACGCGCCGGCGCACGGCCAGCAACACCACGGCGATGACCAGCGCGGCGAGCAGCAGCAGCCACGGGCGCTCGCCCTGCAGGCTGCTCACGCCGGCGGCGCCGAGGGCCAGGATCCCGCCGGGGGCGGCGTGCACGCCGGGCGGAGCGGCGCGCAGCAGCGGCTGGAGCCGGGCGATGATCCGGGCCTGGGCGCTGGCGGAGATCAGGGGCACCCCGAAGCTGAGCGCGGCGAGGCGGTGGTTGGGGCTCAGCACGCCCGAGACGAAGTAGCTGGGCACGAGGC
Organism: Solirubrobacteraceae bacterium; assembly: GCA_036266975.1. GTDB lineage: Bacteria > Actinomycetota > Thermoleophilia > Solirubrobacterales > Solirubrobacteraceae > DATAWZ01. Next base: position 16,004 of record DATAWZ010000071.1, on the reverse strand, counting down.
CGAGCAGCTGCTCGACGGCCGCGTGGCTGGGGATCGACCCTCCGGCGGCGACGTTGAGGATCGTCGCGAGGTTGGGCCCCGGGGTGAGCCGGCTGTCCAGGGCCAGCACGCGCGACTGCAGCGAGTTCATCCAGGTCAGGACGGCCGGCTGGGTCACGTCGGGCGCGCTGATGACGATGTCGAGGTCGCCGGCCGAGCCGATCTGCTGCGAGAGGCTCTCCACGTCGCGCAGCTCGGTCATGCCGCGCGGGGCGAGCTTGAGCAGGTCCGACTCCACCGGCGCGCTGCGGCTGGCCGCCAGGCCGCCGGCGGCGGCCAGCACGAGGACCACGCCCAGCACCGGGATGGCGCTCCGCGGCAGGGTCCGTCGCCGCCACGCCGGCAGCCGTATCGGCCGTGCCCCTTCGTGGTCGCGGGCGGCGAGCAGCGCCGGCGTGAAGAGCAGCGCGCACACCAGGCTGGCCAGGACGCCGAGGGCGAGCGTGTCGCCCAGCCGCGCGACCAGGGGCACGCTGCTGAGGTTCAGCACGAGGAAGCCCGCGATCATCGAGCCGCCGGCGAGCAGCAGCGTGGGGCCCAACCGCCGGATCGTCGCCAGGGCCGCCGTGCGGGAAGACTGGCGACGCGCGCGCTCGTTCCAGTAGCGCGCCTGGAGTTGCACGACATAGTCCAAGGCGAGCCCGAGCACGACCGGGAGCGCGGCGACGGTGGCGGGGGTCAGACCGAGGCCCGCGACCTCGTCCAGGCCGGCGGTGAGCAGCACGGCGCCGAGGGGCGGCAGGAGCAGGTAGAACGCGCGCCGGCGCCGCAGCGCGAAGAACAGCGCGATCATCAGGGCGATCAGCACGATCGGGGCGAGGCGCTCGAGCTCGCTGGCGAACTCCCCGTCGAGCTGGGCCTGGACGAGCGGGGTCCCGGCCACCAGGGTGTGCAGGCCCGGCAGCGACGTGCCGGCCACGTCGCGGCGGATCCTCGCGCCGATGGCCCGGGTGCGCGCGTCGGAGAGGCCGCTGCGCAGCCGTACGAGGATCAGGGCGTCGTTCGCGCTTGGGATCAGCCAGGCGAACTTGGCGCGCGGCGTGGCGCTGCCGCCGAAGAAGAGCGCTCGCGCGAAGGTGCCGCCGGTGAGGGTCGGCGCGGAGAGCTCGGTCCCGTACTGGGAGAGGAGCTTCTGGTAGGTCTGGCCGAGGCTGCCGAGCGAGCGGGCGTCGACCATCGCGCCGACGATCTCGGACTGCTCGTCGCTCATGCCCGCCTTGCGCGCGGCGGCCGCCGCCTGCTCGCCGAGCTGCTGGGCGCGAACCGAGGGCCCGCCGAGCTGACGGTTGACGATCGACAGGAGCTGATCGATCGTCTCCTGGACCAGCGTTCCCGGCCCGAAGACCTCCTCGACTCCGGAGATGCCCGACAGTCGCCGCTCGAGTGCGTACAGCTTCGGCAGGGTGGTCCCCGACAGGGTGTCCTGGCTCACGGGGCCCCGGATCGACACGACGATCGGCTCCGAGCCGAAGGTGCCGTCCAATCTGGAGGTGGCGCGGCTCACCGGCGCGCCCCCACGGGCCAAAAGCCCCGCGGGGGAGACCGGGGAAAGTGCGGCCGCCCCGGCGGCGGCGGCGACCGCCAGCAACAGCGCGGCGAGGGCGGTGCGCCGTGGCCTCCAGACGGCCATGTCGGCCAGCCGCCGGACGCGCTGGGCCAGCGTCGCGCCGGCCTCCCGCGCGCGGGACCACTCCCTCCGTGGAACGCTCACCGCGAAATCATCGCACCATCGCGCCGTGCCCGTGCCCGGGCCGGGCCGCTATCCGGCCGACCCGGGAGCTGCCGCGTTGACGTGCGGGTAGGTCAGGCCCTTGGCGCTGGTGTCGCCGACCGTGGGCAGCGAGTCCGGCGGCTTCATCCCGTTGTCCTGGATGTTCGGGATCTGGGTGAGGAGGCCGTTGGCCTCGAGCGAGTTCAGGGCCGCGCTCTCGGCGCCGGTCAGCGGGTTCTGGGCCAGCGAGTACTGCGAGACCGGGCATCCGCAGAGGCCGAGCGTCTCGTACTTGGTGTTCACGAAGCCCGAGCCGAAGGTCGCCAGGGCGCCGGCCACGTCGTGGTAGTAGGGCTTCATGTAGTCGAGCACCGGATCGAGCTGGAGCATCATGTTCGTCAGCTCGGGGAAGGTCGGGGGCGCGGCGCTGCTGAACGTGTTCAGGCTCGCCAGCAGCGGGTTGGCCTGGTTGATCAGCGGCTGCAGCTCGCGGATCAGCCCGCGCGCGTCGGTCGCGGTCGGGCCGAGCTCGTTGACCAGCGGACGCAGGTCGCGCATCGCCGTGGAGAGGTTGCCGACGACCGGCGAGGCCTGCGTGGCGAAGCCCGAGACGTCGCTCAAGCTCGTGCGCGCCTGCTCGAGGGTGGAGGGGAACTGCTGGAAGGCCTGCTCGAACGCGGTGTCGCGAGCGGCCACTGCCTGCGCCGTCGTCTTGGCCGCACGGATCAGCGTCTGAAGGTCCGCCGTGCGGTTATCGATGGCCTGGAAGACCGTGCCCACCTGCTGCACGACGTCCGCGACCTGTTGCTTTTGCTGCCCCAGGATCGAGAAGACCTCACCGCCGGTCGTCACGGTCGGCTGCAGCGCGCCGAGCAGCGTGTTCAGGTTGGTGCCCTGCCCGTGAAGGCTCGCGCCGAGCTGGCGCAGATCGCTGCCGATGTCGTTGCGCACGTTCGGCGTCAGCGAGTTCAGGATCGTGTCCAGCGCGACCGCGTCCTGGTCAGCGGAGGCCGGCAGATACCCGTTGTTGGGCACCGCTCCCGCTGAGGGCGTGCCCCGGTTGATCTCCAGGTAGTTCTCGCCGACCAGGGACTTCTGTCCGACCTCGTAGGTCGCGTTCTTGTAGATCGGCGTGAGCGTCTTGTCCAGGTGCAGGATCGCGTGCGCGACGGTCTGCCCGTTGATCACCGAGTTCTCGAGGTTGTAGACCTCGCCGACGGTCACGCCCGCCGAGTCGATGTCCGCGTGATCCAGGAGGTCCTGGGGATCGTGGACGTACACGTTGACCACGTACGGGCTGCGGCTGAAGGGCAGCGTGCCGCCGGCCGTCTTGAAGTAGTAGGCCAGGATGACCAGCGCGCCGCCCATCAGGAGCAGCAGGACAGCGCTCTTGACGCCGAGGTTACGAATCCTCATGGCCCGGTGAATCCTCCTGGAGTGAAGCAGGGCGGCTCGATCGACTCCCCGATGTGCTCAACGTCATCGACCTCGCTGGCGCTCACGACCACGTTGGCGCGGATGAACGCGTTGTAGTTGTCGCCGTCGACCGAGTCGTTCCACGCGGCCATCGACGGCACGTCGTTCAGGAAGTGATCGACCATGTATTCGCACGGCACGAGCTGCTGGGTGGTGTGGTCCAGCTGCGGGGCGGTCGTCTGGAACTCGTCGACGTTCTTCTCCAGGTAACCGGTCGTCGGCTGGAGCGCCGAGGCGAACGGCACCAGCGAGCGCACGCTCGGCTTGAGCGCCTTCAGCGCCGGCGTGAAGTCGTTGGCGATCTGGCGCAACCCGTTCAGGCCGCTCGGCAGGGCGTTGGCCACCGGCCGCAGCGCGGTCAACGCCGGGTCGATGTGACCCTCGGCCGACTGCAACGCGCTGAACGAGCTCTGCAGGTTCGACAGCAGCGGCGGCAGCGCCTGCAACGTCGAGTTGAACGGCGCGTCCTCGTGGGCCAGCTCGGTCAGGGTCTGCTCGGTGGTCAGCACGAAGCGCGAGAGCTGCGTGTCCTTGCCCGCCAGCGTGTGCGTGATCCGCCCGAAGTTGTGGACCAGCTCGGCCAGCGCGGCGTGCTCGGCATTGATCCCGGTGGCGAAATGATCCGCGGCGACCAGGAACGGGCCCAGCTCGATGAAGGAGTTGCGCAGCGCGACACCGTGATCGGGCAGCGCCGCACCCAGCTCATCCAGGATGTCCGACAGGCGCTGGCGGGTGACCGGATCGAACAGATCGAGCACCGCGCCGACCTGCACCTCGCTGGTCGTATCGCTCGTCGGGAACACGAAGCCCTTGGGCGGCTTGCCCGCGCTCGGCGTCCCGCGCGAGGTGATGTCCAGATACAGGTTCTCCAGCGGCGTGACCGGCCGCAGACGCCACTGAGCGTTGCGGTAGAGCGGCCCGAACCCCTTCTGAAGCGCCACGGTCAGGACGGCCTGGCCGTGGACCAGCGTGCTGCCCGTGACCGCGCCCGCGTTCACACCGGCGACCTCGACGGGCACGCGACCCGGGACGACGCCCTTGACCGAGGAGAACGCCACCTGGTAGTGGGTGTAGCTCTTCCACGGCTTCACGCCATGCAGGTTGTCGATGATGTCCGCCAGCGCCAGCAGGCCGCCGACCCAGAGCAGGATCATCAGCACGAACGGAGCGCTCGCACGACGGATCTCCAGCTTCAGGCGATCGGTGTTGATCCCCCGATGCTCGTTGCTATCCCCGCGGTTCTGTGGGTCCAGGCTCACTTGATCACCGCCTGAAGGGTCTTGCCCAGGTACGGCAGCAGCTCGCTCGCCGAAACCGTGCTGTTCGGCACGGCGATCTTGCTCACCGGCACATGCAACAGAACGCTGGTCAGCGTCCGGAACAGCAGCTCACACGCGATCGAGCCGCCCGGGAGCTTGGTCAGCGAGAGGTACTGGGAGTCTGAGCACGGCGAGACCGCGGTGATCGTGTCGCTCGGCGTCGCGTTGGGGTGGGCGAGCGCGTAGTTGGCCTCGTCCTCCATGATCTGGCGCACGCCGAACCCGTTCGGCGAGCCGACACCCGGGCCACCCGCGCCGATCTGAAGCGCGTTGCCGCCCGCGCCGGCGCCGAAGTCGGCCAGGACCGCGTCCTTGTCGCCGATCGAGAGCCCCGAGTTCGCCGCCGCCACCGTCGGCCCGACCTCCTCGAAGACCTTCAGGTTGTCGTCGGGGTCGGTCGACTGCAGCCACGGGATGATGTTCGAGGCCGCGCGCTGAACCGTCGTGTTCAGCGAGGTGACGGCCGGCACGCCGTTGCGGCCGACGACGGCGAGCGACTGCGCGGCGGGCTTGAGCGTCTGCGAGAGCGGGATCAGATCACGGAACACCGGCTGCGCGAGGATCGACGAGCGCGTCGCCGCGATATCGGTCGGCAGCAGCGCCCTGGCGCCCGGCACCAGGCTCTGCGCGAGCGGGTTCAGGTCGCTCAGCGTGGTGCGCAGGCGCAACATCGTCGCCTGGGTCTGCAGCTCCGCACCGGGGGCCGTGTTGACCGTCGAGGCCAGGTCCGCGCTGCGCGCGGCGGTGACGCCCAGGGCGACCGCGCCGTTGTCGATCAGGTTGCCGAGCGCGACCTCGTCCTTGGCCGCCTCGGCGGCCACCTGGCTCGTCGAGGTGATCACGTTGGTCAGGTCTCCCGGCTGCGTGCCGCGGATCGCCTGCAGCGCCGGCGCGAGGTTCCTCATCGCCGGGGCCAGGTTCTCGGACAGGCCGGCCAGCGCCTTGCCGCTGAACGCCTTGTCGAACTGCACGATCATCGTCTGCAGCCCGTTACGGCCGGCGGCGTTGAACGGCTGGAGGACCTGATCGAGCTCGACCTGGGTCGACGTGCGCGAGAGCGGGATCACCGCGCTATCCAGCGGCGGCGCGCTCGCCGACCCCGGATCCAGATCGATGAACACGTTGCCGCCCAGGACCGTGCGCCACTCGACGTTGAAGCTCGCATCCTCGCGCACGCTCACGTGGGTGCCGTGGTTGACCTGGAAGGTCACCTCGGCGCCGTTGATCCCGTTCGGCGCCTTCTTGACGCCGGTGACCACGCCGACGACGACTCCGTGGACCTCGACCGGCGTCTGGCCGGGGTCGAGATTGACGCCGTTGTTGACGTAGCCGTGCACCGAGAAGCCGCTCGTCGAGATCAGCGGGACGCGCGGCTTGGTGTAGATGACCCAGCAGAAGATCAGGATGCCGACGACGAACGCCGTGCCCCCGAGCACCCGGTTGGGCCGGTGCTGACCGGGGACGTAGTCGAAGAGCGTGCGGCGCCTCTTGCGTGGAGTGCTCATGGCGTCTGCCCCGGTCCGAAGCCCGCCGGGGCGTCCTTGAAGAACTGCTCGGCGGTCGGGCGCTGCGGTCCGCCCTCGCCGTTGCCGGTGCTGCTGTTGTTCGAGCACGGTCCCGGATACGGATTCACCGGCGTGCTGGAGGCGGTGTCGCCGCCGAGCGGCGCCGGCAGGGTCGACCCGGCGACCGCCGCCGACGCAAGCCGGATGTAGAACTGGATGAAGTTGACCTGGCCGCTGCCCCAGCCGGCGCCGTCGCCCCAGCCCGTGAACCCGTTGCTGATCTCGCACGCGCGCGGATCGAGGTAGGACAGCGTCGGCGTCAGGTCGGTGAACGCGGTGTCAAGCGTCGGCAGCGCGGGCGGGACGGCCTTCAGGAGGGTCAGGGTGGGCGGCACGGCCTGCTGGCCGAGGCTCAGCGTCGTGGAGAGGTTGCGCAGCGGCGTGCGCGCGTTGCGCAGAAGGCTGTTCGCCTCCGTCAGCGAGGTGGGCGCGTTGGCGAGCGCCGAGCGGGCCTGGTCGGCGAAGCTCGTGGCCTGGGCGAGCAGATGGTTCACCGAGGGCATCGTGCTCGAGATGTTGGTGAGCGTCGGCGGCAGCTGATCCAGCGTCGACTCGACCGGGGCCCCGCCCTGGTTGGTGAACACCTGCAGCGCCTGGATCTCCGGCTGATAGCCGCTGACGGCCGTCTCGCGGACGGGCTCGAACGCGGCGGCGAGCGCCTGCGAGGAGCTGATGAACTGATGCATCGCCTGCGGGCGCGCGTCGATCGCGGCCGACACGCTGCCCAGGTCCGAGAAGAACCCCGGCGACAGGTGCAGGAACCCATTCACGCTCTGCCCCTGGCCCATGAGGCCCGTCCCCAGCTCCTGCATGAACTGCTGCGTGCGCGTGCGCGTCTCGCTGTCGAAGATGTCCAGGACGTTGTCGATGTTCACCGGCGTGGTGACCTCCGAGCTGGGGCCGAGGACGCCGTTCTGCTTCAGGTAGGGACCGGTGGTGCCGGGGATCAGGTCGACGTAGCGCACCCCGACCGGGCTGCGCAGGCGCAGCTCGACCTTGGTGGACGCGCGCAGGTACTTGAACTTGCCCGCGAGCTGCAGATGCAGGTAGGCCAGGTGGTTCTTGATCTTCGGATTGAGCACCTGCCCGGCCAGCTCGCCGCCGATGCGGACCTCGTAGTGCGGCGCGATGTTGTCCGCGTCCGGGATCTCGGTGTAGAGGTTGTAGTACGAGCGGCCCGGGACGACGTTCGGCGCCTCGTAGCCGATGTAGAAGATCAGGGCCAGGAAGGCGAGCCCGAGGATCGCGATCGTGCGCGTGTAGATCAGGCCGCGCTGGCGCCCGACGGCGCCGCGACGCAGCTCGCTGCGCGACTCGCGGGCCCGGAGCGCCCTCACGACTTCCCGCCGAACAGGTAGTTGAGCAGGTTGGCGGCGGCGTTCCCGTTCGAGGAGGAGCCGCTGCTCGCGCTCGAGGTCGAGCTCGCCGTCGACGTGGTCGACTTGGTGTTCGGGTGCAGCAGGCCGTTGACCACGCCCTGGACCGCCGAGGTCAGGTTCTGCGCCGTCTTGGTCACCGTGCTCACCGTCTGCTGGACGGCGGTGGTCACCCCCTGCACCGCCGAGGACACCGACGAGGGGACCTTGACCTGCGGCAGCTGCGGCTTGGCCGGCGTGCTCGGCTTGGTGCTCGGCAGCGACGGCAGCTTGGGCAGGACCGACGGGCTCTTCTCGTGCAGCTTCTTCAGGTAGAGCTGGCGCGTCTGATACTCCGGCGAGTTGGGGTCATCGAGGAACGCCGACAGCTCGCCCGCGACCTGGTCGAGCGGGACCACGTAGTTGACCGAGATGTAGTGGCCGATCGCGTCGCGCTGACGCGTCTCCAGGTACCAGTCCTGCACGAACCACAGGATGTCGTCCAGGCCGCGCGTTGAGACCTCGTTCAGGGTCGGCTCGGCGACGTTCTGGAAGTCGGCCAGGCGAGCCAGCGTCGGATTCAGCTCACCCAGCGGCTGCGTGCCCTGGCGGCCCAGCGCGGTCAGGCTCGGCGCGACCTTGGTGGCCTCCTTCAGCGTGCCGTTGATCGCGGACTGGACCGACGGCAACAGGTTCAGGGTGCTCGTCAGCGAGGGCGCGGTGCTGCGCAGCTCATCGGCGGTGGGGGACAGCGCGGTCGCGGCGCTGCGCAGCTGACCGAGCGTCGAGGTGAGCTGTCCGAAGGCGCCCGGCGCATCGGCGAGCGTCTCGCCGATCTGCTGGCGCTTGGCCGCGAGCACGCCGAACGTATCGGACACCTGGCTGATCAGCTTGCTCATGTTGTCATCGCCGCTGGCGAAGGTGGACGCGTCGCGGTTGCCCTCGGCGATCAGGTTCTCCACCGTCTGGGTCTGGTCGCCGATCTGGTTGACCAGCGCCTGGGTCTGGTCCAGGCTGCTGGGCAGGACGTCGAGCAGCTGATCGAAGTCCGCGCTGCGCCCGTAGAGGGCGTCGCCGGCCTCGTTGAGCAGGATGCGCAGGGCGCCGCGCGTCGTGGGGTCGAGCATGTTGAGCACGTCGTCGAGCTCGACCGACTCGTGCGTACGCGAGATCGGGATCGTCGTCCCCGACGGCTGCGGATCCGAGAGGTTGCCCGGGTCCAGATCGGCGTAGTGCTCGCCCAGGAGGTCGACCGGGCGGATGTAGAGGGTCGCGCCCGAGCCGATCGGCGTCGCGTTCTTATCGATCTTCATCGTCACGCGAACCGTGGTCTGCGGCGTCACCGTCATGTTGGTGACCTCGCCGGCGACGACGCCGTCGATCTTGACCTGGCTCTTGTTGGCCAGCGTGTCGGCGTCCTGCAGGATCGCGTAGACCTTGTAGCCGCCGCCCTTGCCCGTGAACAGCACGACGTAGCCGATCGCGATCACCGCGAGCATCGAGAACAGGACGGCCATGGCCCGGGGGAGCGAGGTCTGGGTCACTTGCCGTCTCCGAAGTCTCCGGTCGGGGCGACAGCCGGGTTGATGCCGGCGGCGGTGATGCCGCAGTTCGGCTGATACCAGGGCTGACCCTCATCCAGGCCCGGCGGGCGCGGGAAGGCGTACTTCTCGAAGCTCAGCGTCGAGTACAGCGACGGCGTGACGACGTTCGGGAGCAGCGCATTCAGCGAGTTCGTGCCGACCTCGGGCATGGCCGCCAGGGTGTGGACGCGAGCCAAGCCGTTGGTCTGCGACTGCGGGTAGATCGTGGGATACCCGGGCAGGCCACCCTCGTTCGGCGGGCTCAGCGAGTAGTCCTGCACCCAGCCGTCCAGGCCGACCAGCGCGGAGCCGAGCTCGGGGGTGTACGGACGCATGCACGCGAACATCGGTGTCAGGTTGCTCACGTCGGTGCCGGTGGTCTTGATGAACGGCGAGCCGATGTTGAGCAGGTTGGTCAGCGACGGCGCGGCGTTGGTGACCGTCCGGACCATCGAAGTGGTCGACGGCAGCGCGAGCTGAAGGTCGTGGATCGCCGCGGTCGCGGGCTTCGCGAGCCCGGGAAGCTTGGCGGCGCCCGGCGCGAGCGCGGTCACGAGCGTGCGCAGGTAGCCGACGCTCGTATCGAGCTGGCTGAGCGTGCCGCGGGCGTCGACCAGCGTCGCGGGCAGGTTCTGGATCGAGCCCTGCACGCCGCGCGTGTTGGTGGCGAAGGTGTTCAGCGTCTTGGCGGCGACCGTGACCAGGTCGCTGACCGCGGTCGAGCGCTGCGCGATGATCCGCGTGAGCGTGTTGGCGTTGGTGATCAGCGACTTCAGACCGGCCTTGTCGGCGTCGATGTCGTTGAACAGGCCCTGGGCCGCGGTGAGCGCCGGCGCGGTCGCGCCGATGCCGGCGTTGAGCTGGCCGGTATGCCCCTGCAGGGAGGTGGACAGGTTCTGGGTCAGCCCCGCCACGTCGTTGCGCGTGGGGCCGTTGAAGACGTTCTCGATCTCGTCCAGGTTGACCGCCGGCGTCGTGTACTGCGTGCCGATGATGCCTCCGTCGGGGATCGTCGGGGCGCTGGTCGGGCCGGGATCGACCTGGATGTAACGCGTGCCGTCGCCGATCGAGGTGCCCCAGCGCGTGACGATCGTCGTGCCGGCGTGCAGCGGCCAGTACTTGCTGTAGACGCCGAACTTCACGAGCGCCTCGCCGTTCTGGTACTGCACCTTGGCGATCTTGCCGGCGTCCAGCCCGTTGATCTTCACGTCCAGGCCCGGCGTCAGGCCGAAGGAGTTCTCGATCGACGCATAGACGTGATGCGGCTGCGTGCGCGTGGACAGGGCCCAGATGCCCAAGCCGACCAGGAAGACGACGAGCACGATCGCCAGCGGGTTGCCGATGACGGTCCTCCACAGGCGGACGCCGCGGTTGCTCACGAGCGCGTCACCGCCCGCATGCGCAGTGTTCCCTCACCGCTCATCGCTGTCGATCAGTGGACGACCGGCGGATGCGCCGTGCAAAGCCGGCGCGCGCAGAGCGCGTACGACGACCAGAGCCGTGCTCATCCACGATGGCGACCATCTCTCCCTTTTCCCTTGCCAAGCCCGCAGGGAGTCCTGCGGGCAGCGGAAATATAAGGCCCCCCTCAAGCCGGGGTAATCCCTACTGGGGGACGAATGCCTACCCCTTCCGATAGAAACGACCCCCCCAGGCGACCGGATCGCCGTGTTTGCGGCCTGCGAGCCCTCGCGCGCGCGGGAAGGGCCTGCCGCCGCACGTGCCGTCGTGCACTAACATCCTGCACGGAGAGATGGAGCCGTATGCATCACCGTTGGCCGGCCCTCGTCCGGACCCGCGGCTCTGGAGTCGTGCGCTGAAGGAACAGCTGCTGCGAGCGTCGACGAGCGGGGGCGCCGACATCGCCGAGGCGATCGCCGAGCTGTACGACCAGGCGGGCGAGCTGCGCGCGAGCCTGACCGACCATGCCCCGCGGGACCCCGATGTGGCGGCCGACCTGTGCGCGCGCCTCATCGAGATGACCGAGGTGCGCCACGAGCTCCGCGAGGAGGTCATCGCCGAGCGCTTCGCGACGTTGACGCGGATCCAGCAGGCGCTGGGCCGGCTGCGGATGCTGGACTCGGCCACCGAGCTCATCGACGCCGCCCCCAAGGAGCTGTGCGAGAGCTGCGACTTCGATCGCGGGCTGATCTCGCGCGTGCACGGCTCGACCTGGCTGCCGCAGCAGCTCTACGTGGCCGAGCGACAGGACGGCGAGGAGCTCGAGTCGCTGCGCAGCTACCTGGACGGGCTGGCCATCCCGCTCAGCAGCGCCCTGCTGGAGACCGAGCTGGTGCGGCGCAAGGCGCCCGCGCTCGTGCGCGAGCCCATGAGCGACCCACGCGTGTTCCACCCGCTGATGCGCGAGGCCGCCTCGCGCGCCTATGTGGCGGCTCCGATCATGCCCACCGGGCGCGTGATCGGCCTGCTGCACGGCGACATCCAGGGCGAGCGCCGGCCGCTGACGACCGCCGACCGCGACAACATCTTCACGTTCGCCGAGGGCTTCGGCCTGATCTACGAGCGCGCGGTGCTGCTCGACCGGCTGCGGGCCCAGCGCGATCGGGTCCGCGAGACGTTCGACGCCACGGGCACGCTGCTCGACGAGCTGTGCGCCGCCGAGGTGCGCCTGCACCGCCAGGAGCGCGAGGCCGCGGCGGTGAGCGAGACCGCCGGGCGTATGTTCAACACCGCTCGCGAGACGCGCCTGACCGCGCTGTTCACCACGCGCGAGCGCGACGTGCTCGCGCTGATGGTCGAAGGCGCCACCAACGGCCAGATCGCCGAGCGCCTGGTGATCGCCGAGGGCACGGTCAAGTCCCACGTCAAGCACATCCTGCGCAAGCTGCGCGCCTCCAATCGCGCCGAGGCGATCTCGCTGTGCCTGCAGCTGCGCAACGACCCGCAAGCGTCGTGAGCGTCGCCGCCCTTCCCCCCCGGGCCTTCCCGGATCCGGTGCGCGGCGCGCGCTGGCGCCGGCGCGAGGGCGAACTGGTCGTCCGCGTCGCCCAGGCGGTCGAGCGCTCCCGCTCCCTGCTCGGCGCCGACGTCGACATCGCCTCGGAGGAGAACCTGCATCCGCCCGGGGCGATCGAGCTCGTCAGCACGCTGACCTGGGCCGCGGTCGAGCGGCTCCAGGAGCGAAACGGTGCGGGGCCCCGTGGGGTAGCCGAGCTGTGCGCGCTGGTCGCCGACCTCCAGGCGCTCGTCGATGACCTCTACAGCCACGAGCTGACCCGGCAGGGCCAGCGGCTGGCCGGCTGCGAGGCCGGGCTCGCGCGCCTACGCGCAATCGACAACACCGCCGACCTCGTCGACCGGGTGTGCCCGGAGCTGATTCGGAGCTGCGGGTTCGAGCGCGCCACGCTCGCGCGCATCGAGGACGGCCGCTGCAAGTTCTGGAAGGTCCACTTCACCCATCCCAACGGCTGGGAGGACTGGATGGAGGAGTGGTTCGACAACCCCGAGAGCGAGATCCCGCTCGCCCAGATGGGCATCGAGGCGCACGCCTTGGCCGAGGGGCGCCCGGAGCTCGTCAGCGACCCCGCAAGCAACCCGCTCGCGCACCGCATCGTCGTCGACGGCGCCTCACCGGGCTATGTCATTGCCCCGATCATCCCCGCAGGGGGGAAAGTTGTGGGCATCTTCCACGCCGACCACTATCCGCTGCCGCGACGCGTGGACACGACCGACCGCGACATGCTGTGGATATTCGCCGAGGGGTTCGCGCAGATCTACGAGCGAACGCTGCTGCTCGAGCGGCTGCGCAGCCAGCGCGGGGAGGTCCGGCGCGCGATGGGGCAGGCCGCCGACATCATGGACGACTTCTGCAACGCCGAGGTCGAGCTCTCGCGCCACCCCGACACCCAGTCGGTGGTCGCCCACACGATCGGCAGCGCGCTCGCGCCGCTGGACGGCCGCCTGGACGAGCTCACCGCCCGCGAGCGCGAGGTGCTCTCCCTGATCGCCTCGGGCGCAACCAACGGCGCGATCGCCGAGCAACTCGTGATCACCGAGGGGACGGTCAAGTCGCACGTCAAGCACATCCTGCGCAAGCTCGGCGCGGCCAACCGATCGCAGGCGATCGCCAGCTACCTCGGCGGCTCGACCCTCCGCTGAGCGCGCGCTACGTCGGCTCGCTGTCGTCGTAGCGCCACGCCTCGAGCAGCGTGGCCACCGAGCGGATGAGCTGCTCGAGCTGGGCGACCTCGGAGTCCTCCAGTGGACGCTCGAGCGCCGTCTCGGCCAGCGACTCGGCCGCGGCCAGCCGCGCCGGGATCGAGTCCAGGTCGACGCCGCGCCCGGGCGCCGCGTCGTGCTCGGCCAGCTCGGGGCCGAGCAGGGCCAGCGCCGCGCGCACCTGCTGTGCGGCGGCCCGAGTGCGCCCGGTGTCGAGGTCGAGCAGCGCGCGCAGGATCAGATCCTCGGACTCAAGGATCGGCTGGCGCCAGGTGAGCACCTCGGCGAGCGTCTGGAACGGACGCAGCAGCTGCGCGCGCTGGAACCAGCTCACCGCCGGCGGGGGGAGCTCGATCGCACCGCGCCAGCGGCCGTCGGCGACCTCCTCGGTCGATCCGAAGCCGATCCGGGTCTTGCGCGGGTCGCGCGGGGTGACCTCGAGGATGTAGGGGTCGCGCGCGCCGACGCGGTAGGCGCGGATCGCCCGGTTCAGCGCGGACATCCCGGCGACCACCCATTCGCGCTGGGCCTCGTGATTGCCGCGCGTCTCGTCGAGGATGCGCTCGGCCTCGCGACCGTCGGAGACCGGCTCGGTGCCGCGGATGAACGTCGCGAGCAGCACCGACACCTCCTCGGGCTCCGCGGTGCTCGGCACCCAGCGGCCCCGGCGCCGCACCCGCGGCAGCCGGGCGAGGTCGGCGCTGCGCACCGTGATCACCAGGACGTCGGCGCTCCCGAGGTCGCGGTTGACCCCCAGCGTGCCGTTGTGCAACCGCGTCGAGCGCGCCGTCAGCGAACCGAGCATCTCCTTCTCGAGCTCGGTCGCGCCGTGCTTCACCTCGTCATGCAGGACCACGTCGTGGTTGGCGACCAGGTAGCGACCGGCGTGAGGGCCCAGCGCGTGGGTGAATTCGAACTGGACGAAGCCGAACAGCGGTGCCATCTGCGACGGATACTACGAGGCGTGCGCGCGGTCCGGATGCATTTCCCGCCGTGCACCCGATGACCGATGCCGATGCCTCGGCTCCGGGACGCCGGTGATGCGTGGGCGCGGGTCGCGTCGGCGGTGATGCAGATCGACGTCTCGATCGCCCGACGCCGCGAGCGCTTCGCCGCGTGGTGCGGGCCGATCTTCGTCGTCCCGCTCGGCGTCGGCTACCCGGGCCTCGCCCACTTCTACGACCCCGCCGCGGCGTCTGGCCCCCCGCCCACGTCGCGGCCTTCTACCAGCGCCGTCACACCGCAGTGGAGATCGGCCGCTCGCTGGCGATCGTCGGGACCTGCTTTCTGCCCTAGTACCTGCCGATGGCCATCTGGGGCAGCCGATGGTTCATGTTCGCCGCGCTCGCCCGCGAACACCGGCGGCGTTACAGTCGCGGCGACCATCGAGAAGAGCAGAGGAGGAACACCGTGGACTTCGAGCCCAGCGAACGCTGCCAGGACTTCACCGAGCGCCTGCGGGCGTTCATGGACGAGCACGTCTACCCCGCAGAGGCGCGCTACGAGGAGGAGGTCCGCGAGGCGGGCGGCGAGCGCGTGCAGCCGCTCGTCATGGAGGAGCTCAAGGCGCAGGCGCGCTCGCGTGGCCTGTGGAACCTGTTCCACCCTGACCCGCGCCACGGCGCCGGGCTGACGAACACCGACTACGCGCCGCTGGCGGAGATCCTCGGCCGCAGCCACTTCGCCTCCGAGACGTGCAACTGCTCGGCGCCGGACACCGGCAACATGGAGGTCCTCTCGCTGTTCGGCACCCCCGAGCAGAAGGAGCGCTGGCTGACCCCGCTGCTCGACGGCGACATCCGCTCGGCGTTCGCGATGACCGAGCCCGACGTGGCCAGCTCGGACGCCACCAACGTGCGCATGCGGATCGACCGCGACGGCGACCAGTACGAGCTCAACGGGCGCAAGTGGTGGACCTCGAACATCTACCACCCCCACTGCAAGATCCTCATCGTGATGGGCAAGACCAACACCGAGGGCCCGCCCCACCGCCAGCAGAGCATGATCCTCGTCCCCGTCGACACGCCCGGGATCACCGTCGAGCGCAACCTGAACGTGTTCGGCTACCTCGACCAGGAGGGGCACGGCGTCGTGAACTTCCAGGACGTGCGCGTCCCCGCCGAGAACCTCATCGCCGAGGAAGGCGACGGCTTCATGATCGCCCAGGCCCGCCTGGGCCCGGGCCGCATCCACCATTGCATGCGGATCATCGGCGCCGCCGAACGCGCGCTCGAGCTGATGTGTGCGCGCGCGTCCGAGCGCGTCACGTTCGGTGCCCCGCTCGCCACCCGCGGCAACGTGATCGACTGGATCGCCGAGTCGCGCGTGGAGATCGAGATGGCGCGGCTGCTCACGCTCAAGACCGCCTGGCTGATGGACACCGTCGGAAACAAGCTCGCCCGCACCGAGATCGCCGCGATCAAGGTCGGGGTGCCGACCATCGCCCTGAAGGTGATCGACCGCGCGATCCAGGTGCACGGCGCCGGCGGCGTCAGCGACGACTTCCCGCTCGCGTGGATGTACGCCCACGTGCGCGCGCTGCGCCTGGCCGACGGCCCCGACGAGGTGCACAAGGTCTCGATCGCCCGGCGTGAGCTTCGCCACCAGGTCCCGGTCGCGAGCTAGTGGTGCCTCCTGTAGATCCGGTCGTCGATTCGCGAGCGAAAATCGAGCATGGCCAGGACGCAGGGAGCCGGAATAGCAGCGCTATTTCGGCTCCCGAGGACGCCGCCAGGCGAAGATTTGCAGCCGCGAAGCGGGAGCGGATTTGCAGGAGG
>DATAWZ010000070.1:0-54478 GCA_036266975.1 Solirubrobacteraceae bacterium | reverse complement strand
CTCGCGCACCGGCTGATCGAGCACTACGCGCTGGACCCCCGCACCGACAAGTATCACGTGACCGGCGTGGGCTGCGCGAGCGCGGTGCCGCTGCTGCGGCTGCTCGGTGCCGCGACCCCGCAGACCCCCGGACGCCGGGGCCTGGTGGTGGCCGCCGAGAGCATGAGCGGCCTGCTGGTGCGCGCCACCGAGGAGGATCCGCGGGCCAAGACCGTCGGCTCGGCGATCTTCGGCGACGGCTGCGCCGCGGCCACGCTCGAGTACGACCCCGCGTGCGCGGGCCCGCGCATCGTCGCCTCGACCGTGCATCAGGTCCCCGGGACGCTCGACGCGGTGCGGATGGCGCTGAGCGATCACGACAGCCACCTGCACCTCGCACGAGAGCTCCCGGACGTCGCCGCGGCGCACCTCGGCGCGGCGGTGGACGACTTCCTGCGCCCGCTCGGGCTGACCCGCTACGCGATCGACCACTGGATCTGCCACCCCGGCGGACGGCGGATCCTCGACTGCGTGCAGGAGGCACTCGAGCTGAGCGACGCTGCGATCGCCGTCAGCCGCGAGGTGCTCGCCGAGCGCGGCAACGTCGGGACGCCGTCGATCTTCTACGTGCTGCACGAGACCATCCGCCAGCGCCGCCCGGGCCCGGGTGAACGCGGGCTGCTGGTGACGATCGGCCCGGGCGTGACCATCGGACTGATGCTGCTCGCGTGGTAGTGCGCCCGACGGCGCTCAGGCGACGGCGCGCAGCCGGCGGTAGGGCTCGCCGCGCAGCTCGCGCACGAGTGCGTCGATGACCGCGCCCTCGCCCTCTTCGCGGCCGTCGGTGACCGCGCCGATCACCGCGCGCTTGCGCTCGAGCAGCTCGGCGATCGCCTCGTCGATCGTGTCCGCCGCGAGCAGGTACCAGGCGGTCACGGCGTCCTGCTGGCCGATGCGGTGACAGCGGTCCTCGGCCTGGTCATGCTTGGCCGGCGTCCAGTCGAGCTCCAGGAAGGCGACGTTCGAGGCGCGGGTGAGGGTCAGGCCCTGCCCGGCGACCTCGATCGAGCACACGATCAGCGGCGGTGCCCCGGCATCCTGCTGGAAGGCCTGTACCGCCTCGTCCCGCGCGCGGGCGCTGTCCTCGCCGAGCAGGTGCAGCGCGTCGGGGAAGCGCTCGAGCACGGCACGCTGGATCTCGCGGTGGCGCGCGAACACGACCAGCGGCTCGCCCGAGGAGAGGAAGTCGTGGATCCAGCCCAGCGCCGCGTGCAGCTTCCCGCGCGCGGCGAGCAGCTTCAGCGCGTTCAGGCGCACGAGCCGCTCGGCCCGCACGGCGGCGGCCACGCGGGCGTCGAGCTCGCGCAGATCGAGCGGCTGGCTGCGCAGCCACGCGAGCACGTCGCGCTCGGCGAGCCGGTACTCGGCCTCGTTGTCGAGCTCGACCGGGATCACGCTGCGCGTCTTGGCCGGCAGCTGGGGCAGCACCTCGCGCTTCAGCCGGCGCGCGAAGCAGCGTGAGCGCAGGTGCCAGTGCAGTCGCAGGTGGGCGTCGGCGCCGCGAAAGCGGCTGCCGAACTGCGCCCCGGAGCCGAAGTCCGAGAGCCGCCCGAGGATCCGCAGCTGGGCGATCAGCTCGGGTGGGCGGTTCATCACCGGCGTGCCGGTGAGGGCGAGCACGAGGTCCTCGCGGCCGAGCGATTGGGCGAGCTGGGCGACGGCCTGCGTGCGCTTGGCCCCGGCGTTCTTGCAGTAGTGGGACTCGTCGAGGATGAGCGCGCGCGGGGCAAGCGCCCTGAGCGCGTTCAGGCGCGCGGCGACGATGTCGTAGTTGACGATCGTCACGTCGGCGCTCGGGATCGGGCCGGCGGCGGTGCCGGACAGCACGCGGACCGTGCGCTGCGGGAGCCAGTGCGCCAGCTCGCGACGCCACCCGAGCTTCAGGCTCGCCGGGCACACCACCACCGCCGGGAACGCGCCGTCGGCCTCGAGCGTGGCCAGCGCCTGGATCGTCTTGCCCAGGCCCTGCTCGTCGGCGAGGAAGGCGCGCCGTTGCGAGCGCAGGTAGGCCACGCCGGCGCGTTGGAAGGGCATCAGCTCGCCGCCCAGGCGGGGCAGATCGAGCTCGGCGTCGGTGGCCGCCGACAGCGCGACGAGCCCGGCGCCGCGCGCGTGCTGTTCGCGCACTTCCTGCAGCAGCTCGAGCGCCTCCGGCGCGACCCACACCTCGTGCTCGTCCAGGAACGCGTCGAGCTGGGGCACGCAGAACGGGTCGGCGCGAATCGCCGGCAGCGCGCCGTGTTCTCCCTGGCCCGCGCCGCGGGGAGGCGGCAGCGCCCCGGGGAGCGCGGCGAACGCCTCGGTCAGGTCGGGCTCGTGACCGGGGGCGAGCACGAACGTCGCGTCTTCGTGGACGGCGGAACCCTCGAGCACGGCGGGCGGCGCCGGCCGGCCCGCCTCGAGCGCGTCGACGCACCGCCGGGCGGCCCGGCCGAGGTGGAACGGGGCCAACGGCTCGAGCGCCCGCCAGGTCTCGAGCGTCAACGGAAGGCTCACCCCGCCGGGGATGCTCGCGCCGTGCTCGCGAAGCTCGCCCGGGAGGCGCGCGACGTCTCCGAGGAGCAGGAAGCACCCGTCGACCTCGACCGTTCCGCGCCAGCGGGTCGCCTCGTCCAGCCACTCGCGCACGCGCGGGTCGACGGTGTCCAGCTCGAGCTCGTCCAGCAGCGCAGCGATCGCCGCGGCGTCGCGCTCGTGCAGTGCGAGCGCGAGCGAGCGGCGCGGCCCGTCGAGCGCGCGCAGCCCGGCGCGCTGCGTGGCGGCCCGGGCCAGCGTGGCGTGCTCGGCGGCGATCAGCGCGTAGCGACCGCTGCGCGAGTCCCGGCCGAGCGTGACGTCGTGGGAGCGCTCGGGCACGGCCACGCTCGCGCCGGTTCGCTCCGGCGGGGCCTGGCCGGTGAGCAGCACGCGGGCCGGCTCGGTGAGCCGCAGCGGCGCCGCCCGGTCAGAGAGCTCGGCGATGAGCGCCGCCGCCGCGGCGTCGGGCGGGATCAGCCCGCGCCCGATCGGCGGCAGGCGGAAGGCCTGCGGGTGCTCGAGCAGCCGCTCGGCGGCCGCGCCGGCGTCCGTAGGGAACGACAGCCACCAGTCGCGGTCGGGGCGGCTGACGTCGACCAGGCACTCGCCGCGCCGCCGCCGCGAACGGCGCCGCTCGATCGCCCGGGCGAGCGCGGGACTGAGCTGGACCGGCTCGGGGATCGACCCGAACAGCAGCGTCAGCGAGTGGGCCGACTCGGGATCGAGCGGTACGCGCCAGACGCGTGCCTCGCGGTCCCAACGCCGCCCGGGGAGCGCACGCAGGAGCACCAGATGCCGCTCGTCGTAGGGAAACCGAAGCGCGGCCTCACCGTCGACGAGGGAGGCGGAGTGGGTCACCTCCCGCACGATACGCGCCGGCTGGGACACAACCGGCGTAGCGCGCCTACGCCGATGAGGCTGCGGCCCTCCGGCCCGCGCCTGCGCTCCGCTCGGCCGCCGCGGTCCGCGCGGCGGGCACGAGGATCCCGGCGATCAGGCTCGCGGCGACGAACCCCGTGGCCATCAGGAAGGACTCGGTGTAGCCGGTGACCTTGGCCAGGCCATGGAAGGTGTGCTCGGCGATGAACGTCGCCGACAGCTGCCCGCCGAGCGCGCCGCCAAGGTAGCGCAGCACCGTGTTCATACCGCTCGCCACGCCCGTCTGGTGGCTGGGGACGGCCTGCACGATCAGCGCGCCGAGGGCGGCGAAAGCGAGGCCCATGCCGACGCCGAGCAGCGCCGCGGCGACCAGCAGTTCGTACGGGTGGTGGTGCACGAGCGCGAGCATCAGGAACGACGCGACCGTGAACGCCGCGCCGACGTTGAAGGCGAACTTGGAGCCGAAGCGGCGTGCGATGCGTCCCGCGACCATCCCGAGCAGGGTCATCCCGATCGTCGCCGGCAGCAGGTACAGCCCGGAGACGAGCACCGAGGCGCCGAACCCGAAGCCGGTGCGTTTGGGGACCTGGGCGAACTGGGGGAAGATGATGAAGGAGGCATACAGCCCGGCGCCGAGCAGGAAGGCCGCGGCGTTCGTCGTCCACACGGCGCGGACGCGCATCATCGTCATGTCGATCAACGGCTCGCGCGAGCGGGCCTCGACCCATACCCAGATCGCGGTCACGACGACGCCGCCGGCGAGGATGCCGACTGTCTTGACCGACCCCCACCCCCAGGCGGTGGTCTCGCTCACCGCGAGCAGCATCGCCGAGATGCCGATGGTCATCAGCAGCGCGGCGAGCCAGTTGATCCGCCCCGGCACGCGCACCGGCGAAGGGGGTACGAATCGCCAGACCGCGGCGGCCGCGATCAGGATCAGCACGAGCGGAAGCCAGAACAGCCAGTGGTAGTCCAGATGGGCCACGATCACGCCCGCGAGCACGATGCCGGCGCCACCGCCGATGCCGAGGGTGGAGGACAGGAACCCGACGCTGCCGGGCACGCGCTCGGGCGGGAACTCGTCGCGCACGATCCCCATCGTCAGCGGGAACACTCCCCCGCCGGCGCCCTGGATGGCGCGGGCGAAGATGATCACGTAGAGGTTGCTCGACAGCGCGGCGATCAACGTGCCGCCGGCCAGGATCAGCATCGTCCACAGCAGCAGCCGGTCCTTGCCGTACATGTCCCCGAGGCGCCCGAGGATCGAGGTGCCGACCGACGCCGCGAGCAGGTAGCCGGTGAGCAGCCAGGCGATGCCGGTCTCGCTGGTATGCAGCTTGTGCTGCATCGAGGGCAGAGCGGGCACGATCGCCGAGCTGAGTACCGCGTAGGCGATGCAGGAGAGCGCCAGGACCAGCAGCGTCACATTCGGCGACGCCCGCCGCCGCGACTCCGGTGCGTCGCCCCCCGGCCCATTGCGGAATGGACGTTCCGCTCCCATACCCGCTACTCTAGCGGAATGGCTGTTCCAGTGGAAGCCCCTGCGTGGGCGACGCTCGACCCGGCCGCCAAGCGCGAGCGCCTGCTGCGGGTCGCCGGGGAGGTTTTTGCGCGCGAAGGACTGGACGCGCCGATGCCCGTGATCGCCGCCGCGGCCGGCGCCGGGGTCGGCAGCGTCTATCGCCAGTTCCCCTCCAAGCGGGAGCTGCTGGCCGCGTTGGTCATCGATCGACTCAACGACATCGCCGAGACGGCGCGAACGGCGGCTGGCGAGCCCGGCGACAACTGGTCGGCCCTGCTGTCGATGCTGTGGTCGCTGGTCGAGCGCCAGGCGGGCGACGACCTGCTCGGCCAGGCGATGCTCGTGCTGTCCGACCATCCTGAGGTGGCGCAGGCCGCCGACCGCGCGCTCGGCGCGCTCGGTGAGCTGCTCGCTGGCGCTCGTACCGAGGGGCGGTTGCGGGCGGACGCGAGCACCGACGACCTGCGGCTCCTGTTCGCCGCCACGCGCGCGTCCAAGCAGATCGACCCCGACGCCTGGCGTCGGATGCTCCAGTTGCTGATCGACGCGCTCGCCGCCTGAGCCCGCCCGCAGACGCCCGGGTGGGTTCGTCTTCTAACCGAGGTGGCCTGCGATACTCGCCCGCGTGCGGCGTTCCGCGTGCCGACTGCTGTTGCTGCTCGGGGCGCTCGCTCTGGGCGTGGCCACGACGGCTCCCGCAGCCGGTGCGCAGATCAACTGGACCACGTGCGCGGGGACGATCGAGTTCGCCTGCGCCCACGTGCCCGTGCCCCTCGACCGCAGCGGCACCGGGCCGTCGGGAACGATCGAGCTCTCGGTGCGCCGGCGGCGCGCACCGGTGGGAGACGAGTCCGACGCGATCGTCGCGCTCGCCGGCGGGCCCGGCCAGGCCGTGCTGCCGCTGGCCCACGGCCTGCTCGAGCTGCTCGGCCCGGTCCTGGCCGACCACGACCTGCTGATCTTCGACCAGCGTGGCACCGGGCAGTCGGGTGCGCTGAAGTGCGCCGCACTCGATCACTACAAGGGCCTTCAGTCGCCGCCCCCCTCGCGGGTCAGCCGCTGTGCCGCGCAGATCGGGCCCTCGGTCGCCGACTACTCCACGCTCGCCTCGGTCGCCGACCTGGAGACGCTCCGCGAGCAGGCCGGCTATCAGAAGCTCATCCTGTACGCGACCTCCTACGGAACGCTCGTCGCCCTCGACTACGCTCGCCTGTACCCCTCGCACGTCGAGGCGCTCGTGCTCGACTCGACGCTGCCGCCATCCGGGGAGGACCCGTTCGGGCTGAGCACCTACGGGGCCATGCGTCGCATCCTGGGTCAGCTGTGCGCGAATCACGCCTGCCGCGGCATCACCGACAACCCGGTGGCGAACCTCCAGCGACTGGACGCGCGCGTGCGCGTACACCCGCTGCGCGCCGTCGTCTACAACGGCCACGGGATCGGCCATCGCGTGCGGATCCGCGAGGGCGACCTGTTCGACGTCCTGCTCGACGGCGACTTCGACCTGCCGCTGCGCGCGCCGTTCCCGGCCGCGGTCCGCTCGGCCCTGGCGGGCGACAACCAGCCGATGGCCGCGCTGAACGCCGCCGCGAACGCGAGCGGGGCCGGAAGCGATGCCGACATCGACGTAGCGCTGTTCTACGCCACGAGCTGCCAGGACACGCCCGGTCCCTGGACGGCGACGACGACCAGCCCGGCGGCGCGGCTGATACAGGCGACCGCCGCGGCGAAGGCGCTGCCGACCAACTCGTTCGCGCCGTTTGACGTCTCCACCGCGGTCGACGAGGGTCCGGCGATGTGCACCGGGTGGCCGACAGTTCCGCCCGCGGCCGCGCCGACCGCGCCGCTGCCGAACGTCCCCACCCTGATCTTCAGCGGTGCGGAGGATACGCGCACGCCGACCGCGAACGCCCGCGCGGTGGCCAGCCAGATTCCCGACGCCCGGCTGATCGTCGTCCCCAACACGGGACACTCGGTGCTCGGCACCTCGCCCACCGTCTGCCCGGGCAACGCGCTCGACGCGTTCCTCTCGGTCAAGCCGGTCAAGCCGTGCCCGGCCGAGCCCCCGCCCGAGGTCAACCGGCCGACGGCGATCGACCCGGCCCATCTCCGCGACCTACGGCCGGTCGCCGACCTGCCGCCGCTGGTGGGCCGCACGGTCACCGCCGCGGTGCAGACCTTCGGCTACGTCGTTGAGGGCTTCGCCTCGGCCTTCGCCAGCCTGCTCTCGGGGGAGAGCTCGAACAACCCCACCAACGCGGGAGGGCTGCGCGGCGGCTGGGCCGACCTCACCCCGGGCGGGACCCTGCACCTGCACGGGTTCTCGTTCGTCGGCGGCGTGAACGTGAGCGGCAGCGTCGCGCTTGCGAGCGACACCGTAGTCGGCACGCTGCGGGTCGGCGGGCGCGCGGCGGCCCACGGCACGCTGGTGCTCGAGGCCGACGGCGGGGTGCACGGGTTCCTGGACGGCGTCTACGTGCAGGTGCCGGCGGGGCGCCTTGACGTGGTGCTCCGCATGCGCCAGGCGCTGCTCCAGCGCGCGGCCGAGCTACGCCTCGAGGCCACGAACCGCCTCTTCTGAGGACAGATCGTCGTGCGCGGGCGCGCACGCTTGACAGAGCGCTCGTTGTCAGCGCCGGCGGGCCGCGGCACGATGGAGCAGAAGTGGTTGTCGGCGTCGTCAAGGAGATCAAGCCCGCGGAGCAGCGCGTCGCGCTGACCCCGGCCGGCGCGCACGAGCTGAGCGAGCGCGGGGTGCGCGTGCTCGTCGAGCACGAGGCCGGCGCGGGGTCGGGCCACCGTGACCTCGACTACCGGCCCGCGGGCGCCACCGTGGTCCGCGGCGCCGCGCGAATATGGGCGCAGAGCGATCTCCTGCTGAAGGTCAAGGAGCCGCTCCCCGGCGAGTACGGCCACCTTCGCCCCGGCCTGACGCTGTTCACCTACCTGCACCTGGCCGCGAACCCCGCGCTCACCGGCGCGCTCGTGCGTTCGGGCACCACGGCGATCGCCTGCGAGACCGTGACCGACGCCCACGGGGGGCTGCCGCCGCTCGCGCCGATGAGCGAGATCGCCGGGCGCCTGGCCACCCACGCCGGCGCCTACGTCCTTCAGAGCGGGGCACGGTCCGGCACACAGGCCGCCGGCGTGGCCTGCGGGATGGGCGCGCGGGTCACCGTGCTCGAGCGCTCCGTGGCGAGGATCCGCGAGCTCGAGCGGCAGTCCGACGGGCGCGCGACCGTGTTGATGTCCGACCCGCTGATGCTCGCCTCGCTGCTGCCGAGCGCCGACCTGATCATCGGCGCCGTGCTGATCCCCGGCGCCGCCGCGCCCGAGCTCCTCACCCGCGAGGCGCTGCACGCGGTGCGCCCGGACACCGTCTTCGTCGACGTGGCGGTCGACCAGGGCGGGGTCGCGGAGACCTCGCGGCCCACCACGCACGAGGATCCCGTCTACCGAGAGCAGGGCGTGCTGCACTACTGCGTGGCCAACGTGCCGCGGCGCGGTCCCGCCTCCGCGCGCGCGCTGACCAACGCGACGCTGCCGTCGGTCCTGGCGCTGGCCGGCGGAATCGACGGGGCCCTCGCCGATGACCCCTGGCTGGCCGCCGGGGTCAACGTGTGCGGCGGGCGGATCGTCAAAGACGCCGTCGCGCTCGCCCACCAGCGCGAGCTCGCGGCCGCGTAGGCTGCGCACACTATGGATGCGGACGAGCTGCAGCGCGCCGCGATCGATCACCTGTGGCTGCACTTCAGCCGCATGGGCGACTACGCCGCCGGGAAGGAGCTGCCGGTCATCGTCAGCGGCGAGGGCTGCACGCTGACCGACTCGCACGGGCGCACCTACCTGGACGCGCTCGCCGGGCTGTTCGCGGTGCAGATCGGCTACTCGCACGGCGAGGAGATCGGCCGGGCCGCGCTCGAGCAGATGCGCGAGCTGCCCTTCTACACCAACTGGGGCTATGCCCATCCGCGGGCGATCGAGCTGGCCAGCCGGCTGGCCGAGCTGGCGCCGCCGGGGTTGGAGCGCGTGTTCTTCACCTCCAGCGGCTCGGAGGCGGTTGAATCGGCGTGGAAGCTCGCGCGTCAGTACCACACGCTGCGCGGCGAGCGCCGCTGGAAGGCGATCTCGCGCGACGTCGCGTACCACGGCACCTCCCTGGGCGCGCTGTCGATCACCGGCGTGGCCGCGCTGCGCGAGCCCTTCGAGCCGCTTGTGCCCTCGGTCGCACGCGTCTCGCACACCGGCCGCCTTCACCGGCCCGCGGGGGAGTCCGAGGCGGAGTTCACCGCGTGGCTGCTGGACGAGCTCGAGCGCACGATCGTGCGCGAGGGCCCCCAGACGATCGCGATGGTGATCATGGAGCCGGTGCAGAACGCGGGCGGCGCGTTCGTCCCGCCCGCGGGCTACTGGGCCGGCGTGCGCGAGCTGTGCGATCGCTTCGGGATCCTGCTGTGCGCCGACGAGGTCATCAGCGGGTTCGGGCGGATGGGCGCCTGGTTCGCCTGCGAGCGCTACGGAATCCGGCCCGACCTGATCACCTGCGCTAAGGGCCTCTCGAGCGGCTACGCCGCGATCGGGGCGCTGGTCGCGAGCGAGCGCGTGATGGAGCCCTTCCTCGGCGAAGGGGCGAGCTTCAGCCACGGCCTCACCTTCGGCGGGCATCCCGTACAGGCGGCGATCGCGCTGGCCAACCTGCGGATCATGGAGCGGCTCGGCCTCGTCGAGCGCGTCGCCGCGAACCAGGACGCCTTCGAGCGCGCGCTCGGCCAACTGCGGGCGCTGCCGATCGTCGGCGACGTGCGCGGCACGGGCTACTTCTGGGCGATCGAGCTGGTCAAGGACCAGGACGGCCGGGCACGCTTCACCCGTCCCGAGAGCGAGTCGCTCGTGCGCGGCATCCTGTCTGGACGGCTGCTCGACGCCGGGCTGATCTGCCGCGCAGATGACCGCGGTGACCCGGTGATCCAGCTCTCCCCGCCGCTGATCGCCGGGCAGGAGGAGTTCGACCGCGTCGTGGCGGTCCTCGGCGAGGTGCTGACCGAGGCCCACGAGCGCGTGCGCGAGCCGGCCTTCACCGGCCGGTAGTCCCCGCCGCACGGCACGCTGCCGCCCGAACGGTCGCCCGAACGGGGGTCGCGATGCGTGCCCGCCGCGATTGTCGTTCCTACCGAGTCGACGATGACGCGGAGGTCGACCTGAGCGAGGACTACCCGCCGCAGAGTCAGGTGGACAGCTTCCTCCGCGGCGAGGTGAAGGAGGAGGACCTCGCCCGATACCATGGCCCCACGGTCGGCGCCGTGGACGTGTGACCCGTCAGTGCGCGAACGCCTCCTCGTGCCCGTGGGGCGGGGTGGGGATCGGCGTCGACAGCGCCTGCAGACGCTCGGTCTGGGCCTCCAGGTCGGAGAGCAGCAGGTCGGCTTGGTCGAGGGTCATCCCCGCGCGCACGACGATCCGCAGCACGGCGAGGTCCTCCCGGTTCTCGGGAAAGGTGTAGGCCGGCACCTGCCACCCGCGCTGGCGCAGCGCCGCCGACACCGCGAACACCGTGTAGTTCTTCACGTCGTCCTTGACCTTGAAGGCGAAGACCGGCAGGTCGCTGCCGTCGGTCACGCACTCGTAGGGGCCGATCCTCTCGATCTGCTCGGCGAGGTACTTGGCGATGTTCTGCGAGCGCTGCTGCACGCGCCGGTAGCCCTCGAAGCCGAGGCTGACGAGCATGAAGTACTGCGCGATCACCTCGCTCCCGGGTCGCGAGAAGTTCAGCGCGAACGTCGGCATGTGCCCGCCGAGGTAGTTGACGTCGAAGATCAGATCCTTGGGCAGCGCCGCCTCGTCGCGCCAGATGGCCCAGCCGACGCCCGGGTAGACCAACCCGTACTTGTGCCCCGAGGCGTTGATCGACTGCACGCGCGCGATCCGGAAGTCCCACTCCAGGTCGGGCTGCAGGAACGGCGCGATGAAGCCGCCCGAGGCGGCGTCGACGTGGACCGGGATGTCGAGCCCCTTCTCCTGCTCGAGCTTGTCCAGCGCGACGGCGATCTCCTGCACCGGCTCGTAGCTGCCGTCGAACGTGGAGCCGAGGATGGCCACCACCCCGATCGTGTTCTCGTCGCAGTAGGGGATCGCCGCCTCGGCGGTGAGGTGCAGGCGGTCGCCCTCGACCGGAACGAGCCGCGGCTCGACGTCCCAGTAGCGGCAGAACTTCTCCCAGCACACCTGGACGTTCGCGCCGAGGACCAGGTTGGGCTTGTCGATGGACTTGCCGGCGGCGCGCATGCGCTCGCGCCAGCGCCACTTCAGCGCCAGGCCGCCGAGCATCACCGCCTCGCTGGAGCCGGTGGTCGAGCAGCCGGTCGCCGCGTCGCACGCGGGGGCGTGCCACAGGTCGGCGAGGATGTTCACGCAGCGCGCCTCGATCGCCGCGGTCTGCGGATACTCGTCCTTGTCGATCATGTTCTTGTCGGCGGTCTCGGCCATCAGCCGCGACGCATGTTCGGGCATCCACGTGGTGACGAACGTGGCGAGGTTAAGGCGCGCGCTGCCGTCGAGCAGCAGCTCGCTGGAGAGCATCTCGTAGGCGGCCTCGTTGCCGATGCCGTCCTTGGGCAGTGAGTGGCACGGCGCGACGCGGTCCAACTCATCGCCGACGAAGAACAAGCCGCTGCGACGCTCGCGCTCGTCGCGCTCACTGGGGGTTGCCTTGCTGGTGAGGCCCATGAATCCTCCAGACGGCTTGCGGACGTTGAGTGCGCCGGATCCTATGCCGCATCCAGTTGTGCGCGCGTTAGCGCCCGGTCAACGCCGATCGCGCCCGCTGACACACCTTCGCCTGTCAGCTCAAACCGGCAGCGTTCAGCCCGACGCGGTGGCGGTCGTGTTCGAGTCCCCGAGGTCGCTGATCGAGGTTGCACGGACGCCGCCCGACGACGTGCTGCCGCCGATCGCGATCGTGTCCCCGGGGTCGATCGACGCGTGCGAGACCGAGTCCGACCGGGTGACGGCGGCGCTCGCGGCGAGCCTGACCGCCACCGTCTTGCCGGAGGGCTCGGTGAGGTAGACCGTGCTCCCGTCAACGCGCTTGACCGTCCCGGTGACGCCCTGGGCGTTCGCGGCACCGGGAGCATCCCGCGTACTCGCAACCGCGGTCCGGCGGGCGCTGGCCGGCGTCCCCCCGGCCGCGGTGTGGTCGTGCTTCTCCACCGCCGCACCGATCGCGAAGCCTGCGCCGACGACGCCCGCGGCCATCAGCGCTCGGCTCACTCTTCGAGCGCGGGCGCCGGAACCGCGGGTCATGCCGGGCCGCCGCCGCCGGGCGGCCCACCTCCGGCGGGCGCGGCAGCGGCGCCGAGCGCGCTGGCGGCCCCGCCGAGCGTTCCGCCGCCGTCGAGGGTGCCCGACGACGACGAGGAGCTCGAGCCCGGGCTCGATGCGCTCGTGGTCACCGACGGCAGCGTCGTGGTCACCACGAGCTGGTCGCCGGCCTTCAGGCCGCTGGCGATCTCGGCGTAATCGGTGCCGCGCAGGCCGACGGCGACGTCGGTCGGGACCGTCCTTCCGTTCTCGCGAAGGTCGACGGTGGCCAGCGAGCCGGTGCCGCTGAGCGCATCGACCGGCACGGTCACCCCCTGGGCCTGTCCGACGACGATCGAGGCCGACGCGTCCATTCCCGGCTTGACCTGGCTGTTGGTCTGCTCGGCGGTGAGCGTGACCTCGTAGCTGACCACCGAGTCGCTGGTCGTGGCCGTTGGCGAGACCGAGCTCACGCGTGCCGCGAGCTCGACGCTCGGCAGCGCGTCCAGGCTGATCGTGGCCGGCTGGCCGACCTTGACCTGGGCGATGTCGGACTCGCTCAGCGGGACGGTCATCGTCAGCGCCCGCGTGTCCACGATCTCCACGATCGGGGAGGTCGAGCCGCTGGTGCTCGAACCGCTGCCGGTGCTCGTGGTGCCGTTGGTCGAATCGCCCGAGCTCGAGTCGCTCGAGGCGACATTGCTCGTCGAGCCGGCCGAGACGGTCTCGCCGAGGCTCAGGCTGGTGAGCGAAGCCACCGTGCCGCTCGCCGGCGCGTACAGCCAGGTCTGGTCGTAGGCCTGGCGGTCGCTGGTGTCCGCCACCGTGTCCTGCTCGACGGCGAGCCGGTCGGAGGTCACCGTGGCGGCGATCTGTGCCGCGGTCCGCGTCGAGGTGACGGTCTCGTCCTCGGCCGACGTCAGCGCGCTCTCGGCGCCGCTCAGGTTCAGATCGGCCTGATCGAGGGTGATCTGTGCCTGGGTGTGGTCGAGCGTGGCCAGCAGCTGGCCCTTGCGCACGTGCTGCCCGAGCTTGACGTCCAGGGAGGTCAGCGCGCCGCTCGCGGGGAAGTTCACGTCGTCGTCGATCGTCGGCTCGACCTCGCCGGTGCCGGTCACCGTGCTCTGCACGACGCCCTGCGTCGCGGCCACGAGCTGCGTGCTCGCGCGGGCCGATCCCCCGGACGGCGGTCCGAGCTCCAGGACGCTCGCCACGATCACCCCCGCGGTCAGCAGCGTGAGCGCGGCCAGGGGCCAGCGGCGCGACGGTCGCCCCCGTAGCGGGAGGTCCTGCAGGTCGACGGTGGCGGGGGGACTCGACATGGCGACCCCTCCAGAGAACCGGCAAGGTGTGTGAACGCCGTCTGAGACGGTTAAGACCGTCTCTTCATCTGACGCCCGACGGCTCGCCTGCACCGGCGACGGCGCCGGGCGCCCGCCGTTAGCGGATCCGGCCCCGCGCGCTCGCGCTCCTGCTAACCGCGGACAGATCGCGCGCGGTGACGCGAACGGTCACCGACGGCGAGTGGCCCGCCTCGAGCAGGCGCCGGCCGAGCTTGGTCAGCGGGATGAACTGCGAGCGGGCGCCGGTCCTCAAGATCGACGGGACGCCCTGGGCGATGACGCCCTTGGCGCTGCGCACCGTGACCTGCGCCAGCCCGGCCGCCGACGCGTTGATGCTCACCCGCACCCCGCGCTCGCGCAGGACTCCCGCGCGGCGCTGGGAGGGAACGCGAGCGCTGACGCGCAGCGCGGGCGGCGTCGTGCCGAAGGTCGGGTCCGGCGCGAGGCTCGGGGTGAACGCCGCGGCGGCGAAGTCGTAGATCGAGTAGCCGTCGGCGAGGTTGTCGACGACGTCGGCGACCCCGACCGTCCCGACCGCCAGGTAGGAGCCGTCCGAGCGCCGCAGCAGCGCGCCGTCGAAGCTGTTCGCGTTCAGCGGCCCGCCGGCGCTGCCGCCACCGAAGGGCAGCGCGAGCGTGGTCGCGGGCTGCGCCGGGTCGACGGTCCCGGTCGAGGTGATTCCCTCGACGGAGAGCGTCCGCTGGCGCGGGGAGCCGTCGAGCGCCGCGAGACCCTGCGGCGAGCTCACGTACAGGACGTCCGAGCCCGGGCCGGCGAGGAGTCGGCCGCCCCCGTACGGGACGGTCACCTGGCCGTTGCTGCCGAAGCTCGTGTCGAGGGTGCCCTGGGGCGTGTAGCGCGCGAGGGCCTTCGTCGTGTCGGACACGAGCGTGACCGTGCCGTCGGGCTGGACGAGCATGTCGAACGACCCGGGCAGCGACGCGGTCACCGGGTTGCCTCCGGCGTAGGCGGGGTCCTCGGCGCCCGTCGGCGTCAGTGCGGCGAGGGTCAGCTTGGCCGGCTGCCCGACCTGGCCGTCGGTGATGATCTCGCCGTCGGCGAGCTGGGCGACCGAGGTCCCCACCGCGTTGCCGGAGCCGATCGTGGCCACGCCGTTGGTCCCGAATGAGGCGTCCGCGGTGCCCGCGCCGGTCAGCTCCTGCAGCGCCCAGCGGAAGTTCGACGGCGCGTTGGGGTTGTGGGCGACGGCGGGCGAGTCCGAGCCGGTCGCGCCGACGAGCAGCAGCTCGCCCTGCGGCGTGACCACCGCGTTCGAGCATGCGCAGCCCTCCTGTAGGGCGGTCGTGGCCACGCCGTCGCTGGCGTAGGTGGTGTCGAGCGAGCCGTTCGAGTTCAGGCGCACGACTTCCAGCGCGGGAAGATTCAGGGGCGAGGCGGCCTTGCCGCCGCCGACGACCAGCAACTTGCCGTCCGGCTCGCGCAGCACGTCCAGCACGCTGATCGGGACGTTCACCCGCGCAATCCCGCCCTTGCCGAAGGATGGGTCGAGCGTGCCGTTCTGCTCGAGCTCGGCCACGACGAACGAGGAGCTCTGCGCGACGGTTCCCCCCGCGAGCACGACCTCATCGTTGGGCAGGGCGAGGCTGCCGCCGATCGCGCCGCCGTCGACGTCGTCGAGCACCGAGCCGCCGTTGAGCGAGAAGGCCACGCGGCCGGGAGTCGTGTTCGTCTGGGCGATCGCGGCCGTGGCCGTCGCGCCGGCGCCGCCGGCGATCAGGCTCGCCGCGGCGAGCGAAATCCAACCGCACCGTCTGTGAATGTCGCGCATGCCCCAAGACAACGCCTGCGGTCGGAGAAAGTCGCGCAGGGTGCTCAGGGCACGCCGCCGCCGGCGAAGACGCTGCACTGCAGCCCGCGGCGCCGCGCGTCCGCGAGGATCGACTCCACGAACGAGCGCTCGACCGCGCGCCCCGCGGTCGCGACCATCGTGCGGGTCACCTCGGGTCCGCGAGCGCCGCCGTGCCCCGCAGGCCGGTCGAGCGGGACCCACTCGTCCTGCTCCTCGTCCCAGCGTCGCTCGATGAGGTCGATCGGGACGTCGTGGGCCTCGAGCACCCGCCGGATCGCGTCCGTCGCCGCGTCGAGCGCCGCGCGCGTCGGCGCGTACGCGAACAGCGTGTCGCCGGCGTGGGAGATCACGATCCCCTCGTCGTCGGCCGGCGCGGGGTCCGTCGGGTCGAAGGCGATGCTCATCGCTTCCGCTCTCTCGAACGTTCGTGAGCGTAGCCGGCGGGCGTCGCCGCGTGCTGGCTTTGCGTTCGATATGGACGACAAGCGAGCAACCGGCGCGCGCGGAGCTGTATCGTTCCCCGTGAATCAGGATTCACATGGACCTGCAGACCGTCACCTACGCCGTCCAGGACCGCATCGCGCGCATCACGCTCGACCGCCCCGAGCGCGGCAACGGGATCACCCGGCGCCTGATCAGCGAGCTCGAGCGGTGCGTGGAGCGCGCCGACCTGGACCCCGAGGTGCACGTGATCTGCCTGTCCGGCAACGGCAAGGGCTTCTGCGGCGGCTACGACCTGGTCGAGAGCGCCGAGCGCTCCGGGCGCCTGGGCGATGACGAGCCCGAGCTCGCGCCGCCGGGCTCGCCGCTCGACCAGGCGGTGATGGTCGCCAACCACGACCCGAGCCGCGCCTGGGACCCGATGGTCGACTTCGCGATGATGAGCCGCAACGTCCGCGGCTTCATGACGCTGGCCAACTGCACCACGCCGGTCGTGTGCAAGGTGCACGGCTTCTGCGTCGCCGGCGGCACCGACATGGCGCTGTGCTCGGACCTGCTGCTCATCGCCGCCGACGCGAAGATCGGCTACCCGCCTGCGCGTGTGTGGGGGACGCCGACGACCTCGCTGTGGGCGCATCGGATCGGCGCCCAGCGGGCCAAGCGCCTGCTGTTCACCGGCGACTGCCTGTCGGGCACCGAGGCGCTGGAATGGGGGCTGGCCATCGAGGCCCCGCCGCCGGCCGCGCTCGACGAGCGCACCGAGATCCTGCTCGGGCGGATCGCCCGCGTGCCCAAGAACCAGCTGCAGATGCACAAGCTGCTCGTCAACACCTCGCTGCACGCCCAGGGGCTGCACGCCACGCAGGTCCTCGGGACCGTGTTCGACGGGATCGGCCGCCACACCGCCGAGGGCTACGCCTTCCAGCAGCGCGCGGCCGAGGCCGGCTTCCGCGCCGCCGTGCGCGAGCGCGACGAGCCGTTCGGCGACTACGGCCCCTCGACCTTCAAGGGATGAGCGCGCTCGCCTCGCTGAGCACGCGCGAGCGCCTGTTGCGCGCCGCGACCGACGTGGTCGAGCAGGGCGGCTACGGCGCCGCGTCGGTGCTCGCCGTCGCGCGCCGCTCGGGCCTGGCCACCGGCACGCTCTACCGCCACTTCTCCTCCAAGGCCGAGCTGCTGTGCGAGCACGCGCGCGACGCCTACGAGCGCGAGCTCGCCGCCGCGCGTGGGGCCGACGTCCCCGACGCCGGCACGGTCGAGCGGATCGAGGCGATGGTCCTCACCTTCGCCGAGCGCGCGCTGCGCCGCCCGCGGCTGGCCTGGGCGCTGATCGCCGAGCCGGTGCACCCGTTGGTCGACGCCGAGCGGCTGCACTACCGTCGCCGCTACGCGGGACTGATCGCCGAGCTCATCGCCGAGGGGGTGGCCGCGGGCGAGCTGCCCGCGCAGGACGCCGAGCTGATGGCCGCGGCGCTCGTCGGCGGGGTGGGGGAGGCGCTCGTCGGGCCTCTCTCGCCGCTCGCCGGCCGCCCACCTGAGGTCGAGCACATCCTGCACTCGCTGCGTGCGTTCATCCGCCGCGCGCTGGGGGCGCCATGAGCGTTCGCGTCGAGCGCGACGGACCGGTCACGACCGTGCTGCTGCACCGGCCCGCGGTTCGCAACGCGGTCGACGGCGAGACTGCGCAGGCGCTGGCCGAGGCCTTCCGCGCCTTCGACGCCGACGAAGAGTCGGCGGTCGCCGTGCTGCACGGCGAGGGCGGAGTGTTCTGCGCCGGGGCCGACCTGAAGGCGATCGGCGAGCAGCGGGGAAACCGCGTGGACCGGCAGGGCGACGGGCCGATGGGCCCCTCGCGAATGCGCCTGTCCAAGCCGGTGATCGCCGCGATCGCCGGGCACGCGGTGGCCGGCGGGCTCGAATTGGCCATCTGGTGCGACCTGCGCGTCGCCGAGCAGGACGCCGTGCTCGGCGTGTTCTGCCGGCGCTGGGGCGTGCCGCTGATCGACGGGGGCACCGTGCGCCTGCCGCGGCTGATCGGCGTCAGCCGCGCGATGGACCTGATCCTCACCGGCCGCCCCGTGGACGCCGAGGAGGCACTCGCGATGGGTCTCGTCAACCGCGTCGTTCCGGTCGGCGAGTCGCGCGCCGCGGCCGAGGCCCTCGCCCACGAGCTCGCGCGTTTCCCGCAGACGTGCATGCGCGGGGACCGCCTGTCGCTGCTCGAGCAGGACGGCCTGGACGAGCAGGCGGCGCTCGCCGTCGAGTTCGAGCACGGGCTACGCGCGCTGCAGGAGGTGCGGGCGGGCCTGGAGCGCTTCCGCGCCGGCGAGGGCCGGCACGGGTCGTTCGGCTGAGCCTCAGTCCGGCCGCCGGTTGTCGCGCCAGCCTTCGAAGCCGGCCTCGAACTCCGCGCCGGCGAACGCCTGCGCCTGGGCGACCGCCTCGCGCTCGATCGCCGCGCGCAGGTCGCCGCCGCCGGCCTCGCGCACCAGGCGCTTGGTCAGCCGCACGGCCTGCGGCGGGCGTCGGGCGAGCGTGCGCGCGAGCTCGAGCGCCTCGGCGAGCGGGTCGTTCTCCACGCGCGTGAGCAGGCCCGCGCGCTCGGCCGCCGCGGCGCCGATCGGCCGCCCGCCGAGCATCAGCTCCAGCGCGCGCCCCTCGCCGGCCAGGCGCGGCATCAGCCAGGTCGCGCCGCAGTCGGGCACGAGGCCCATGTGGATGAAGGGGGACAGGAAGCTCGCGTCGGGCCCGCCGATGCGCACGTCACAGGCGAGGGCCAGGCCGAGCGCGCCGCCGGCCACCGGGCCGCTGATCGCGGCGATCGTCGGCTGCGGCACGTCGTAGAGCAGCTGCCCGAGCGGCAGCACCGCGCGCATGACCGGCTCGATCTCCTCGCGCCGCAGGCCCCGGAAGTCGATCCCGCCGAAGTCCGCGCCGGCGCTGAACGCGCCGCCCGCGCCGTGCAGCACGAGCGCGCGCACCGAGGCGTCCTCGCCGACGCGCCCGAGCTCCTCCAGGAGCGTCCCGATCACCCCCGCGTCGAGCGCGTTGCGCTGGGCGGGGCGGTCGAGGACGAGCAGGCGCACGCCCTCGGCGGGCTCCTCGACGCGCACGCCGCTGCGCCTCTGGGCGACCTGCTCAACGGAAATACCGGTCACGTGATCGGTAGCATAGCGCGCGATGCCCACCCAGGCCGAGCGCCTCGCCCACACGCGCCGGCTGCTGCTCGACGCGACGATCCGCTGCATCGCCGAGCAGGGCTATCGCGCGACGACCACCCGCCGCGTCGCGTCGAGCGCCGGGGTCTCGCTCGGCGCGCTGGCGCACCACTTCCCCTCGCGCCTGGAGCTCGTCGCCGCCGCGCTGGACGACGCCAGCCGCGCCGGCACCGAAGCCCTGCGCGCCGACGTGGCCGGGACCGCCGGCGACACGGACGCGCTGCTCGATGCCCTGTGGCGCTTCTTCTGCGGCGAGCTGTTCACGGTTTGGGTCAAGGGGTGGTTGGCCGCGGCCGAAGACGAGGGGTTGTACGCCAGGATGGTGCCGATCGAGGCTCGGGTCAATCGCGCCCTCGCCGACGTCCTGCTCGGATTGGCGCCGCCCGACCTCGGCCCCGAGGCCTTCCGCCCGCGCCTGGCCGTCGCCCTGCACGCGATGCGCGGCCTGGCGCTGGGCCTCGCCGTCGAGCCGCGCGCGAGCGGGTCGGGCGGCGACCCCTGGCCGGCGACCCGGGCCGAGCTCAGTGCCCTGATCCGCCGCCGGCCATGAGCGGGTCGACGTCTCCGCCGCTCGCGAGTGGCAGCGCGTAGAAGCCGGCCACGACGGCGCAGATGGCGAGCGTCGCGTAAGGCGACACCGGCGCGAGCGCGGTGGCGAGCACGTAGGGGAGCAGCCCGACCACGCCGCGGGTGATGATCTTGCGCCGCTGCTCGAGCGTGAGCTCGCCGCGCAGCATGTGGGCCTTCTCGAACAGGATGTGCCGGTTCAGCGCTGAGAAGGCGATCGACATCAGCAGGAACGCGCCGCCGTAGATCGCGGCGGCGAGCCCTTGGCCGTGGCCCGAGCGCAGGTAGGAGGCGAGGAGCGACGTCGCGAACGGGAGCACCCCGATGCACAGCAGCAGCGCGAGGTTGAGCAGCAGGATCGTGTGGTCGACGTGGCGTACCCCATTCGGGGCACAGGCAGCCGCCCGATCATCGCGTGGTGGTTGATCCAGATGATCCCGATCGTGACGAACGAGGTGACGTAGGCCGCGAAGCTCGGCCACTCGCCGCCGAGCGAGTGTGCGAGATGGTGCGTGTCCGCCGGCGCGGGCACGCGCAGGTCGAGCACGAGCAGCGTGATCGCCACGGCGATGACGCCGTCCGAGAACGCCTCCAGCCGTCCGGGGCTCATCTCCGCGGGGTTCGCTGCCGTACCCCGGACTCCTCGAAGCGCCGATAGGCTCCGGGGAGTGCTCGTCTGGGTGCCCGACCACGCGGAGGCCGACCGCCTCCAGTCCGTCGAGGGCGCCGAGGTCAAGCGCGTCAGCTTCGATCGCGAGCCGGGCGACGACCCCGATCGGGTCGAGGTGATCGTCCCGCCGCCGGTCGGCAGCAAGCAGGTGGACTTCGGCGGCCTGCCCCGCCTGCGGCTCGTGCAGACGCTGAGCGCGGGCGTGGACCGCTATGCCGGCCGCATCCCGGCGGGCGTCACGCTCGCGCGCGGCGGCGGCGTCCACGACATCGCCGTGTCCGAATGGGTGCTCGCGGTGATCCTGGCCAGCAACCGCTGCCTGCCCGAGCACCGCGACGACCAGCACGCCCATCGCTGGGAGCGGATGTACGAGGCCCGCGAGCTGCAGGACGCGCGCGTGCTGATCGTCGGCGCCGGCGCGATCGGGCAGGCGGTCGCCGAGCGCCTGGGCCCGTTCGGCAGCCACGTCGCGATGGTCACCCGCACGGGCCGCGACGGGACCCATGCGATCGCCGAGCTGCCGAGCGTGCTGCCAGACGCCGATGTCGTCGTCCTGCTCGTCCCGCTGACCGACGAGACGCGCGGCCTGCTCGACGCGGACATGCTCGCGCGCATGGGCGACGGCGCGCTGCTCGTCAACGCCGCGCGCGGGCCGGTCGTCGTCACCGAGGCGCTCGAGGCCGAGCTGCGGGCCGGGCGACTGCGGGCGGCGCTCGACGTGACCGACCCCGAGCCGCTGCCGCCCGGCCACACCCTGTGGGACGCCCCCGGGCTGCTGCTCACGCCGCACGTCGGCGGGTCCTCGCCGCGCTGGGTCGCGCGCGGCTACGACCTCGTCGCCGACCAACTCGAGCGCCTGCGCGAGGGGCGCCCGCTGCGCTACGTCGTCGGCGACGGCGGCTACTGAGTCACGGGGACGAGCGGCAGCTCGGCGCACGGGCGCTCGAGCTCGGCGAGCGCGGCGGCGGCCTGTGAGCGGAACTCGGCCACGCCACGCAGCTTGATCTGCTCGTAGCCGCGCACCAGGTCCGGGAGCTCGGCGACCGCGACGACTCGGTCCACCGTGCTCGCGTCGAGCCGAGCCAGCGCGCGCGCCATCAGCGCTCGGTACTCGTCGGCCAACGCACGCTCGACGCGGCGCACCTCGGCCCGCCCGAACGGGTCCAGCGCGGTCCCGCGCAGGCGGCGCGCGCCGTACAGCGCGCGCAGCGCCGGGAAGGCGACGCGGCCGGGGATCTGCAGCTTGCGCTGCAGGCCCCGCGCGCGCAGCGCCGGCGGGTGCAGCAGGACCTTGACCTCGGCGCCGGCGCCGAACGCCTCATCGACCCGGGCGCGCTCTTCGGCGAGCAGGTGCAGGCGGGCGACCTCGTACTCGTCCTTGTAGGCGAGCAGCTTGTACAGCCCGCGGGCGAAGGCCTCGCTCACGGCGGCGCTGTCGGGCCTCACGCGGTCGCGCTCGATCGCCGCGATCTGCTCGACCTCGCGCACGTAGCGGTCGGCGAGCTCGCGGTCCTGGAAGGCCTCCAGCTCGGCGGCGCAGCGCGCGAGATCGAACTCCGGGGCGGCCGGCGCGGGGCCGGCGCAGGCCGGCTCGGCGACGACCGCCCGGCCCCAGCGGAAGGCGGCCAGGTTGACGTCGACCGCCGTGCCGTTCAGGCGGATCGCCTGCTCGAGCGCCGCGGCGCTGACCGGCAGGCAGCCGTACTGGTAGGCGGCGCCGAGCATGATCACGTTGGAGGGCAGGTGGTCGCCGAGCAGCCGCTCGGCCAGGCCGAGCGCGTCGAGCGCGACGTGCTCGCGGGTCACCGCCGCCACGCGCGCGACCGCGCGCCCGGGGTCGGGCAGTCCGTTGCGGCGGTCGGTGACCATCGCCGCGGTCGGCGCGACGCCGACGTTCAGGACGGCGATCGTCCGGTCGGGGTCGGCGACCGCGAGCGTGTCCGCCGCGGCGGCGCCGAGCAGATCGAGTCCGAGCAGCACGTCGGCGCTCGCGCGGCTCGCGCGCACCGCGCCGGCGATCGGCGCGCCGGAGATGCGCACGTCGGTGATCACCGGGCCGCCCTTCTGCGCCAGGCCGATCTGGTCGAGCCCGGCGGCGAAGCGGCCGTCGAGGTGGGCGGCCATCTGCAGGATGGCCGAGACCGTCAGCACGCCGGTGCCGCCGACGCCCGGCATGCGCACGAGCACGTCCTCCCCGACCCGCCGCTCGGGCTCGCGCGGCGCGAACGGGGGGTCCGTCGGCGCCGGGCGGGGCCGCCCGCCCGCGGGCGGCGTCACGACCAGGAACGACGGGCAGTCGCCCTTCAGGCAGGTGAGGTCCTGGTTGCAGGAGGCCTGGTGGATCTGGGTCTTGCGCCCGAACGGTGTCGCCACCGGCACCACCGACAGGCAGGTGGACTGCTCGCCGCAGTCGCCGCAGCCCTCGCACACGCGCTCGTTGATGAACACCCGCTCGGGCGGCGTGGGCAGCTTGCCGCGCTTGCGCAGGCGGCGCTCCTCGGTCGCGCAGCGGTCGTCGTGGATGAGGACGGTCACCCCCTCGATCGCCGCGAGCTCCGCCAGCGCCTGCGGGATCTCATCGCGGTGGCGCACCGACGTCACACGACCCAGCTCGGTGGCGCGATAGCGCTCCGCTTCTTGACCCGTCACAATCACGCGCCGCACACCCTCGAGCTCGAGCCACTTGGTCAGCGTCGGCACGTCCAGATTCCCGGGTGGCGTCTGCCCCCCGGTCATCGCCACCGCGCCGTTGTAGAGCAGCCGAAAGGTGATGTTCGCGCCCGCGGCGACCGCGGCGCGGATCGCGAGCGAGCCCGAGTGGTGGAAGGTCCCGTCGCCGAGGTTCTGGACGATGTGGCGGTCGTTGGTGAACGGCGCCAGGCCGATCCAGTGACCGCCCTCGCCGCCCATCTGGCAGATCCCGAGCAGGTGCCCGCGGCGCTCGCCGCTGTCGATGGCGACCATCGTGTGGCAGCCGATCCCGACCCCGACCAGGGTGTCGGGCGCGGCCCGCGTGGAGACGTTGTGCGGGCAGCCCGAGCAGAAGTACGGGGTTCGGCGGGCCAGGTCGGCGGCCGCCGCCGGCGCGCCCTCGGCGAGCAGGGCGAGCCGGGACCGCGCCCGCTCGGGCAGCTCGTCGGGGCCCAGCAGCCGCCCGAGCGCCCGGGCGACGTCGTCGGCGCCGACCGCGCTGCGCGCGGGGAGCAGCTCGCGGCCCAGCACCGGCGGCGTCTCGGGGCCGCCGTAGAGGACGTCGCGCAGGCCCCCCTCCAGGAAGTCGAACTTGTCCTCGACGACGAGCACGCGCTCGGCGCCGGCGAGCAGCCCGCGGATCTCCTCGCGGTCCAGCGGCCAGGGCATCGCGAGCTTGACCACGCGCAGCGGCGCGTGCTCGCCGAGGCCGAGCTCGTCCAGCGCGCGCAGCACCGCCTCGTGGGCGACGCCGGCGGCGACGATCGCCAGCCGCGGGCGCGGCGCGTCGCGGACGATCCGGTTCAGGCCGGCGGCGCGGACGTAGTCGAGCGCGCGCGCGAGCCGGCCGGTGAGCAGGTCCTCCTCGGCGTCGAGGTTGGCCGGCGCGAGCATCATCGGCGGCTTGAAGCGCTCGCGCGGGTCGAGCACGGGGATCGCCCGGCGCGGCGCGCCCAGGTCGACGCTCGCGCTCGCGTCGGCCACCTCGGGGGTGAGCTTCAGGCCGGCCCATAGCCCGGCATGGCGCGACATCGCGACCGCGTGCAGCCCGAGCGCGAGCACCTCGGGGACCGTGCCCGGCGCGAGTAGCGGCAGCAGCAGGCTGCGGCACATCGGCTCGCACGAGCTGGCGATCGTCGAGGACTTGCTCATCGGGTCATCGCCGATCCAGGCCACCGCCCCGCCGAGCGGCGCGGTGCCGCTGACGTTGCCGTGGCGGATCGCGTCCGCGGCGCGGTCCAGCCCCGGGCTCTTGCCGAACCAGATGCCGGTCACGCCGTCGTGGCGGCGGCCGGCCAGCTCGCCGAGCAGCTGGGTGCCGGCGACCGCGGTGGCCGCGAGCTCCTCGTTCAGGCCGGGCTGGAAGCGCACGCCGAGCGCGTCCAGGTGCCGCTGGGCCCGGCGCAGCTCGATGTCCACGCCGCCGAGCGGGGAGCCCGGGTAGCCGCTGACGAACACGCGCGTGTCCAGGCCGCGCTGGGCGTCGAGCCGGCGCTGGTCGAGGGTGACCCGCACGAGCGCGTGGATCCCGGTGAGGATGGCCAGGCCGTCGGGCGCCTCGTAACGATCCTCCGTGGTCGCGTCCCTGCGTGCGAGGGTGGCTGCGCTCACGGCCTCATTCCACCGAAGCGCGGACGCCCACGCAAGTCAGTCGAGGCATTTCCGCCTCCATGCGCTCGATTCCTGCGCGCCGGCGCGGCCCGGCGTATCGTTTCGCGCATCAGCGAGCCCGCCTCCCTGGACGACGTCGACCGCGCGATCATCGAGCTGCTGCGCCAGGACGCGCGCCGGACGGTGGCCGACATCGCGATCCGCGTGAACCTCTCTCCGGCGCCGGTCAAGCGGCGGATCGATCGCCTGGAGCGCCTCGGCGTGATCGCCGGCTACACCGTCGTGCTCAACCACGCGCGCGTCGGACCGTCGATCGAGGCGTTCACCGAGTTGCGCTTCGCCGGCGACACGAGCGTGGAGGAGATCATCGACGCGGCGACCGGCCTGCCGGAGGTGCGCGAGGTGTTCACCACCGCCGGCGACCCGGACGCGCTGGTGCGCCTGCGCGTCGCCGACGTGGCCGA
This sequence comes from Solirubrobacteraceae bacterium, assembly GCA_036266975.1. Classification (GTDB taxonomy): domain Bacteria; phylum Actinomycetota; class Thermoleophilia; order Solirubrobacterales; family Solirubrobacteraceae; genus DATAWZ01. Next base: position 29,410 of record DATAWZ010000070.1, on the reverse strand, counting down.
TCTGCAGCGGGTCATCGGCGCGCTGCGCAGCAGCGGAAAGGTGACGGGCACCAAGACGATGATCGTGCTCGAGCGGCGCGTCGGACCGGCAGAGAGCTAGTGGTGGGCCACTAGAGCGTCGACTTGCTGGTGCCCTGCAGGACGATCGTCGTCGGGTGCGCGGGCTTGGCCGTCGTCTCCTGCGAGAGCACGAAGCCCTTGTAGGAGGAGGCGTCGCTCGGGAGCGGCACGGCGAGCGGCGTGACGTTGCCGCCGGTGAAGCTCGGCAGCTTGCCCAGCGCCTGGGCCTGGGTCGGCGAGTTGTACAGCCACAGCACATACGAGGCCCCGGCCGGCGCGGCGGCGAGCTTCTGCGCGTCGAACGCCGCCTCCTGGGCGGACCCGTTGCTGAGCACCTCGATCGCGCCGGTCGCCTTGCCGCCGGCGGCGGTCGGGCTCAGGACGATCTGGGCGACGACCTTGGCGCTGCTCGAGCTCGGCGGCGTCGTCGAGGTCCCGGTGCTGCTCGTCCCGGTGCTGCTCGTTCCGGACGTCGTGCCTGCGGTGATGCTGCTCTGCGTGGTCGATGTCGCCGCGGACTTGGAGATCGGGCCCGAGGAGACGTGGCTCGAGGAGCCCTTGGGGTTGATCGCGAAGACGACCACGCCGGCGATCAGCGCGGCGGCGGCCACGCCGAGCACGAGCCCGCCGCGGTCGCCGAGGACGCCGGCGAGCGAGGGCAGCTCGGGCCGCTCGCGCGGGGCGCGCGGCTCGGCCGCCGCGGCCGCGGCGGGGGCCGCCTCGGCACGCGCACGCCGGCTGCGCCGGGGCCGCGCCGGGGCCTCGTCCTCCTCGTCGAGGTCCTCGTCAGGGTCGGGCGGGATCTCCGGCAGCGGAGTGGCCGCCTGGGCGGAGAGCGGCTCGAGCGCCTGCGAGAGCGCGCGGGCCCACGTCCGTCCCGACGAGGAGTCGAACAGCAGCTCGAGCGCCTCGATCTGGCGCGCCTCGCTGAGCTGGCCGAGCAGGTAGTCGCCGATCAGCCCCTGACGCTCGTCGGTCAGGTCGCCGTTGGGAGGGGAGACGAGCGCGCCGAGCGCCGCGTGCGCGCGGCCGCGGACGGCCTCCTCGTCGATGCGCAGCATCGAGGCCACCTGGTTGTAGCGGCGGCCCTGGCGCACGAGCAGAGAGATGACCGCGCGCTGGTCTGCGGAGAGATCGTCGATTCCTGGCATCAGCGGTGCCTCAGGTGAGCAGGGGCCGTCATGCGTGGCAGCGCCGCGTCGAGATCCGAGGACGCGCAGGCCTGCAGCCGACGGGGGCGGTCCGTGTTTGCGTGAGGTGCCACTAAATTGACTTGCAGTAATAGACGACGGCGTATCCGGTTGCGCAGCTGGTGAACGGCTTCCAGTACTTCTCGATCTTCTCCAGGTAGGCCTCCGTCTGGGGCCCGGAGAGCGTCGCCTGGATCGTCGGCGTCGCCTGGGCGAGCGTCTCGCCCTTGAAGTCGCTCGAATTCGCACTGTAGTAGGAGCTGATCGCCGTTGCGGTTGGCGTCTTTACATGACGTGACTCGAGCTGCGACGCGGTCAGGCTCACCTGCTCCTGATAGCTGAGGTCGGCGGCGTTCTCGCCGGTCGCGTGCATCATCTGCGCCTCTCCGTTGCCCTTGGGGAAGGCCGTCTTCAGCGACTTGGCGAGCTGGGACGCGACGGTCGCCGGGCCGATGACGATGCCCTCGCGCTTACCCTGGTCGAGGATCCACTGGCCGCTGATGAGCATCTGCATCACGTCCTCAGCGTCGGTGGTCTCGATTCCCTTGCACTCGTTGATCAGCGACGCGGCGCTGCCCTTGGAGGCGTCGCTGTTACGCAGGAAGCTCACGCAGCGGGTGTACTTCGGCGGGTCCGGCGCGAAGTTCGGCAGCGAGGTCTCCGCGGAGTGCGTCGCGATCGCCGCGACGCCGAGCCAGTGCCGATACTGCGAGAGCGTGATCGACGTGCCGTTGACCTTCGCGACGGTCTTCGGCTCGGAGCCCAGCCGGGCCACGAGCGCCACCACGAGCACGGCGACGCCGACCACGAGCGCGACCCATTGCCAGGCCGCGGCGCCGGCCAGCCGGCGCGCGAATATGGGCCCCTCTGACGATCCCATGGACTTAGTCAACCAAAAGTTGGCGCCCGACGGGGGAGGTGAACCGTCGCTTGTGGCCCGCGGCGGCCCGATCCGCACCCTCGCGCCCCCGTGGCGTACGATCGCGGGCGATGGCTGAATCGACCGCTGCCGAGCCCCGGATCAGCTTCGCCGCGAGCGAGGGGATCGGCTGGCTGCGACTGGTGCGCGAGCGCGGCCACAACGCGATCGACATGACCTGGGTGCGCGCGCTCGAGCGCGCCGTCGCCGACTGCGAGGCGGCGCTCGGCGAGACCCGCGCCGTGCTCATCACCGCGGCCGGACCGAGCTTCACCGTGGGCGGCGACCTGCAGCACTTCGGCGGCGAGGCTCACCGTCTGGCCGACGAGCTGCGCGACATGATCTGGCCCTTCCACGACTGCCTGGCCCGCCTGGCCGAGCTGCCGGTGCCGGTCGTGTGCGCCGTCCAGGGACCGGTCGCCGGAGGCGGCCTCGGCCTGCTGTGGGCTTCGGACATCGTCATCGCCGGCGAGGACGCCAAGCTCGCCACCGGGTTCGCCGCGCTCGGCCTGAGCGGCGACGGCGGGAGCTCGTGGTACCTGCCCCGCCTGATCGGGCTGCGGCGCGCCCAGGAGATCTTCCTGGAGAACCGCGTCCTGTCCGCCGCCGAGGCGCTCGAGTGGGGCCTGGTCACGCGGGTCGTGCCGCTGTCCGAGCTCGAGGCCGAGGCGTCGCGCACCGTGCGCCGCCTGGCCGACGGGCCGACGATCGCGCTCGGGCGCATGCGCGCGCTGCTGCGTGGCTCGACCGAGGCGACGCTGCGCGAGCAGCTCGCCGCCGAGCTGGCCTCGATCGTGCGCTGCGGCGAGACCGAGGACGCGCGGGCGGGGATGGGCGCGTTCCTGAATGGGGCACGCCCGACCTTTCACGGGCGCTGAGCGTTTGTCGCTTCCGTCATACGCAGGAGTTGCCCGTATCGAAGGGATGAGCTGACGGGGGCGTCAGCGCGCGGGGCGCGGTGAAATGGCACCGTGGAGAGGCTGCTGACCGACGCGATCCGCGCGCTCGGGCTCGAGGGCCGCGTCACGCGCGACGGCGACCCCGAGCGCCAGCGCGAACTGCTCGCCGACCTCGCGGCCCGGGCCCTCGAACGGGTGGGCGAGGAGCCGGCGCTCGCGCTGCTGGCGCTGACGTTGCGAGAGGCCACCGACGCCCCGCTCCAGGAGCCGGTGGAGCGGCGGCGGAGACGGCTGGCGCGGGTGCACGAGGGGCTCGCGGCGCTGACGGCGCTCGACGTCAGCCGGCGGCTGATCGAGCGCGAGTTCGCCGACGCGTTCGTCAGCACGTTCCTGGAGGCCTGGCGCACCCGCCGGCCCGAGCCCGTGCTCGAGAGCGTCGCCGACGACGTGCAGTACTTCGACGACGGCAGGCCCGAGCCGGTGCGCGGCATCGGCGCGGCGCGCGAGCTCATCGGCCTCGTCACCGGCGCGCTGTCGGACTTCCAGGCCGACCTCGTCGCCGGGCCGTTCCTGCACCCCGACGCTCCCCAGCTCGCGATCCACTGGCGCTACGGCGGCGTGCACAGTGGCCCGTGGGGGCGAGTTGCCCGCGACCGGCCGTCGCTTCAGCCTCGACGGCGCGTCGACCTACACCTTCTCGGAGGGCAAGGTCGTCGACTGGCGGGTCTGCTGGAACGTCGCCGAGATGCTGCGCCAGCTCGGCGTCGGTCCAGGACACCTGGCACGTCCTGGGAATGCGCGGGACCGGCTCGAACACGTTCATCGCCGACGACGTGTTCGTCTCCGAGCACCGCAGCTTCGGGACGATGGGCCCGGAGGGGGTGCCGCGCAGCGAGCACCAGGAGGAGCGGCTCCACCGGATGCCGATGGCGATGGCCTTCCCGAACATCCTGCTCGGCGTGTTGATCGGGATCGCCGAGGCGGCCTTGGAGCACGTCCAGGGCCGGCTCCCACGCGCGCCATCGCCTACAGCACCCACCTTCGCTCGTCGGCCTCGGTGCCCACGCAGACCGCGCTCGCCGAGGTGCGCACGCGGCTGGACATGGCCACGCCGCTCGCCCACCGCGCCGTCGCGGACTGCAGCGTCGCCGGCCGCGCCGACGAGCTGCCCGACGTGGTGCGTCGCACGCGCGCGCGCAACGACGCGGCGTACGCCGCGTACGCCGCGTACGCCGCCGGCGAGATCAAGGGCGTGGTCGAGATGCTCGTCAGGCTGGCCGGTGCGTCCGGGAGGGGCGAGTCGGAGCTGATGAACCGCCTCTACCGCGACATCTCGACCGCCACCCGGCACGGCATCCTGCAGCCGCCGACGAGCCTGGAGGCCTACGGCGCCGCCCGTGCGGCGAGCCGATCACCAACACCGTCCTGTACTGACCGGTCGCGACCGGTCGCGGGGTCGACGGTCGGCGACTTCAGACGGCGAGGGCGTCCAGGACCTCGGACAGCTTGGCGCTGTCGAGCTCGGAGATCAGCGCCAGGCGGTCGCTGACCTCGCGTACCTCGTCGAGGTAGGCCGCGCGCGCCTGGCGCAGCGGCTCGCGCCCGGGGTCGATCAGGTCGCGGTTGGCGGCGAGCTTGACCGCGCCGCCATACAGCTCGCGCGAGACCGAGTCGGTGCTGTGGATCCGGCCCTGCCGCAGCAGCTGGCCGCCGTAGCCCAGGCACTCGTTGATGAACCCCTCCCGGTCGAAGGCGGTGCGCGGGTCGCGACCGGCCAGGCGCATCGCGACGACGAGCTGCGCGTCGACGAACGAGCGCAGCGCCCGATGGGCGAGCAGCGTCGGCGCGTCGGCGAGGATCGCGTCGGCGGCGTGGTCCTCGTAGCCCCCCGGCGCGAGGATCGCGATCTCCTCGCGCAGCTCGGTCTGAAAGCGCGTCTTGGACGCGAAGAAGAACTCGAACTTGAGCAGGTCGCGCACGGCCATCGCGTCCTCGTAGGCGCGCTCGAGCGCGGCCTCATCGAGCGGCGCGGACCCGAGCCGCAGCAGCGCGAGCTCGGCGATCGAGCGCATGACGAACCAGTGGATCGCGCCGTTGCGGTAGAAGGCGGCGCAGTGGTGCCCGCCGGGGGCGATCGACCACACCGGCTCCTCGCCGCCGATGAAGCAGCTCGCCACCCCGGCCTCGACGAGGGCGTCGAGCGCGCCGCGTACGCGCGCCGGGCGGCGCAGGGCGGCGATCGGCCCGGCGATCGCACGGCGCGTGCCGTAGTCGAGCAGCGGCTCGATGACCCGCTGCACCTGGGCGAGCGTCAGCGCCCGGTCGCGGGCGCCGAGCAGCGCGTAGGTGACCAGCGAGCTCGCGGTCACCGGCGTGGCGCGATTGATCCCCTCGCAGACCGCGAAGGCGACCTTCTCCAGCCGCGCCGGCCCGTCGCCGGACTGCGCGAGCGCGCCGCGCAGCGAGAACGGCTCGCCGAAGATGACGCGCGCGGCGCCAGCCTCCTCGCGCTGGGCGCGCAGGTAATCCAGGAACCACACGAAGCTCTCGCGGCGCTTGGTTGCGCCGCCCTGCTCGGCGGTGATCGCCCGGACCTCCTGCTGGTGCTCGTAGCTGATCGACACCGGCACGAGCTGGACGTCCTGGGCGCGGCCGGCCTCGATCGCGTGGACGAGGTAGTGCAGCAGCCCGTAGCGGGGCGGACGCAGCTTGCCCGTGCGCGAGCGGCCGCCCTCGATGTACCACTCCAGGTTGAAGCGCTTGGAGACGATGTGGCCGAGGAACTCGCGGACGGCGAGCTTGTAGAGCAGGTCGTCGCCGAAGTTGCGGCGGATGAAGATGACCCCCGAGCGCCGGCCGAGCGGGCCGACCGGGAAGAAGGACATATTGTCCCCGCCGAGCAGGTGGTTGCGCGGGAAGTCGTGGCGGTGCAGGACCTCGCCGAGCACGAGCGGGTCCACGTAGGAGCGGTGGCAGGGCAGGAAGACCAGCCCGCACTCGCGATTGAGCGCGCGCAAGCGCTCGAGCGAGGGCACGTCGACCTCGACCGCCCAGGCCTTGTTGTGCATCGGGCTGAGCAGCCGCCGGAACAGCTCGGCGACCACCGGGCTCTGCACCGTGGCCAACTCGCGCAGGCAGATTTCGGTGTCCACGAGCACCCCCGCGAACGGCCGCCGGAGCGTGCGGGCGGCGTCCTGCACCTCGGCGCGGAAGCGGGGCGAGGCGGTGATCTGCTCGGCCACGAGCTTGGGCACCTTGTAGCGGTCGCCGATCAGCGTCCGCTCGGCGCGGTCGCAGGCGAGCGTCGCCTGGCGCCCGACGAAGGCCGACAGCGCCGCCGCGTCGCCGCGGGCCACGCGGCGGCGGAAGTGGTCGCGCAGCTCGCTGGCCTGGGCGGGCTCGCCGACGATGACCCGGGCCCGTGCGGGCTCGCGCGTGGCGATCTGGCGCTGCAGCGGCTCCCACGGACGCCGCGGCTCGGCGAGCACCACGAGGTCGGTGACGCGCAGGCGATTGCGCAGGCTCTTGGTGTCGCCACGCTCGCGCGGCAGCCACGCGACCCGCACGGGCACGACGAGCGGATCGCCGGGCTCGAGGTGGCCGGCGAGGTGGGGGTCGTCGATGTCGACGAGCGCGCCGCGCAGCTCCTGGGCCTGCGCCCATCGCTCGATCAGGGCGCGCTCGGTGGCCGTTCGCGCCCGGATGATGACGACGACCTCGCCGGGCCCGGTCGGAAGCGGGCGGTCTCCGTTGAGGCCATTGGCGACCTGCTGATCGCTCATCCGCCTTATCCTGGCCGCTTCCCGCCCTCAATCCAACCCCCTTTCGCGGAATCCGCCGGATGGAGGGTCGGCTTGCTGGCGCCGCGATCGCGATCCGAGGAGACGTCCGGATGGTCTACGAGCGTGCCGAGTTGTCGATCGCCCCTGGCCAGGAGGAGACCTCCCAGGCCGCGATGCACAGCGGTGGCCTGGACCTGCTCGCCGGCGCGGTCGGCTGCCATCCGGTCGTCTTGGCTCGCGGCGTGGAGCCCTCGAGCTCCCTGCTGCCGGTGCAGTGGGACGAGTTCGACAGCCACATCAAGGTCACCGAGACGCCGGAATTCGGTTGTCTTCGCGAGATCGCGGGGCCGTTCCTCGGGGGCGCTCCGACCGTCGGGCACTTCGCGCCCACCGCCTGAGGCTCGCCTGAGCCCGCAGGCCGGGGCCGCGGGCCGGGACGCGAAGCCACCCCCCAACGGGACATCTTCGGTCCGCCGATCGAGGGAGACCGACACAGAGTCAGTAACCAAGACGGCCGGCGCGGCGTACCTGCAGCGTGCACGCTCAGGCCAGGAGCTGGCGGTGACCGAGGCGCCCCGGTCGTGGGTGCGGGTGGCCCAGCAGGTGCTCGTCACCGGGGCGGCACTGACCGCCCCGCGCGGGCTGCCGCGCGGAGGGGACCGCGCGTTCTATGTGCCGCCATCGCCGCTCGGGCCCGGTGCGCCCGGGACGCTCCTGCGCGCCGAGCCGATGGTCGCCCACCTGATCCCCGGAGTGCGGCTGCGCGCGAGCGCCACGCGGGTGCTCTACCGCTCCACCTCGGCCACCGGCGAGCCGACCGCGGTGTCGGGTGTCGTCTTTCTGCCGCCCGGGCCGCACGCGGGCCCGCTCCCGCTTGTCGCCTACGCGGTCGGGACCCACGGGATGTCCGACGGCTCGGCCCCCTCGCGCCTGCTCGCCCGCGGGCTGGACTACGAGGCCGGCCTGATCGCGATGGGGCTGGCCCGCGGCTGGGCCGTGGCCGTCACCGACTACCAGGGCCTTGGCACCCCGGGCGATCACCCCTATCTCGTCGGCCGCGCGCTCGGTCGCAACGTGCTGGACGTGCTGCGGGTCGCGCGGGAGTTGCACCCCGACGTCCTGCCCGCGGACGGGCCCGCGGCGGTCATGGGCTACTCCGAGGGCGGCGTCGCCTCCGCCTGGGCGGCCCAGCTGCAGCCGTCCTACGCACCCGAAGTGCCCCTGCGCGCCGCGGTCGTCGGCGCGGCCGTGGCCGACCTCGAGCTCGCCGCCGAGCGCACCGAGGGAACCTTCTTCTCCTTCTTCGCCGCCTACGGTGCGCTCGGGTACGCCGCGGCCTACCCCGAGCTCGACCTCGAGCGCGTGCTCACCGACCGTGGCCGCCAGGTCGTCGAGGAGGTGCGCCATCGCTCGGTGGTCGAGTCGATCCTGTGGGGGCCGCACTTCATCGCCGCCGATGACCTCACCGAGCCGAACGTCCTGACCATCCCGGCCTGGCGCCGGCGGCTGCGCGAGAACCGGCTCGGCACGATCGCGCCGGACTGCCCGGTGCTGCTGCACCACAGCCGTCGCGACCAGATCGTCGACTACGGGCAGGCGCTGCAGCTTCGCGAGCGCTGGCAGGCGGGCGGCACGCCGGTCGAGCTGCACGCGATCGGCGGGGCGGTCGACCATCTGAGCGCCGCGCTGCCGGGGATGTCGTTCGCGGTGCCCTGGCTCGGGCGGCACCTCACGCCGGCTTCGGCTTCGGCTTCGGCTTCGGTTGCCGGCGGCCGGCGCCGGGCTGCGGGCGCGGCGCGCCTGCGCGTCGCCGCCTGACGGCGGCTTCTGCCGAACTTTGTCGGATTGGGGGTGCTATACGCCTCAAACTCGACAAAACGGCGAGGCTCGGGGGCCCACAGGCCCGACCACGGCGTACCTGTCGGGTTTCTCGCCAAATGGCGGCCAAACGCTGACAACTTCGCGGCGCCGGCCGAGGCTCAGACGCCCCAGGCCCGCCGCATCGCGGCGCCGGGGTCACCGAGCTCCTGCCAGGTCTCGTCGATCCGCATGCTCGCCCGCCGCTCGACGTCGAAGCGCGTCCAGCCCGGATCGCCGTCGCGGGCGAAGCGCACCCACGCCTGGTGGGTGCGCGTGGCGAGCTCCTGCGGCCCCCCCGCGGGGCCGAGCATCTGCTCCTCGCCCACCAGCCCCGGGGCCGAGAGGGTGTCGAACGTGAACGGCAGGTCGATCGCGTGGCATGCGCCCAGCCGCCCGCCGAGGGCGCCCGAGCGCCACGCGAACTCGTAGACCCACGTGCGCCCGCCGGCGCGGGCGTGGGCCTCGGCCAGCTGCCCGCTGGGGATGCGGAACATCGCGTCGGTGAGGATCTGCGCCATGAGTTCGCCCCCGCTCGCCTGCGGGCGTGCGGCGCGGTAGGCGGCGATCAGCGCGTCGGGATCGGGATGGTTGCGCGCGGCGAGGTCGCGCGCGGCCTGCTCGGGCACCTGGTCGAAGCCCGGCATCCCGACGAGGTAGAGGTTGCCCTCCTCCAGCGTGTCGCCGATGAGCAGGTCGACCTCGCCACCGACCGCCGCCAGCGGGTCATCGGCGACCACGTCGCCGTCCCGCACCGGCAGCAGCAGCAACATCCCCGCGCTGGGGTCGGTGTCCTCGGCCGTCGTGAGGTCCACGCTCGCCGGCGGAAGCTCGGCCTGCCCGGCAATCGTCCGCGCGAGCGTCACGCCGGCGAAGCCCTCACGGGTCGGCGGAACGCCGAGCTGCTCGGAGTACGCGCGCGCCACGCGCGCACCCTGCTCGGGGCTGAGCGTCAGGCTCACGCCGCCGCTCTGGCTGATCGCGCGGCGCAGCAGGCCGCGTGAGCGCGGCGAGCCGAGCAGCAGGTCGAGCGACATCGCCCCGGCCGACTGACCGCAGACGGTGACGTTGCCAGCGTCCCCGCCGAACGCGCCGATCTCCTGCTGCACCCAGCGCAGCGCCGCGAGCTGGTCGTGCAGCCCCAGGTTGCCCACTCCGCCCTCGGGGGACAGGAAGCCCTCGAGCCCCAGGCGGTAGACGACGCTGACGGCGACCACGCCGTCGCGCGCGAATGCGTCGCCGCTGTACATCGGGGCGGTCGTGCTCCCGGCGACGAACGCCCCGCCGTGCAGGAAGACGATCACCGGCAGCCCGCTGCCCCCGGGGTCCGGCGTCCACACGTTGAGCGTCAGCTCGGTGTCCTGCCCGGTCCAGCGCTCGCCGAACAGCGGCGCGAAGTCCACGCCGGGCAGCTCGCGAACCGGCTGGGGCGCCGGGGGCCCGAAGGCGACCGCGTCGCGCACGCCGTCCCACGCCTGGGCCGGCTCGGGCGGCAGCAGCCGCAGCGCTCCGACAGGCGGCGCCGCGTAGGGGACACCCAGGAACGCCGTCCCGTGCGCGCAGGGCTCGCCCCGGAGCGCGCCGCTGCTCGTGCGGACGACCGGGGTCACGCCCGAGAGGCTACCGGCCCAGGATCAGACGCCCACGGTCGATGCCACCAGCCGCCAGAGCATCTCGGTGGCGCGGTCGGCGGAGGGGCGGCGGGCTCGCCCGAGCAGCTGGGCGATTCCTTGGCGGAGCCCGCCGATCGCGTAGGCCCCGGCGGCGTCGGGGTCGACCCCCCGATCGAGCTCGCGCTGTCGCTGGCCGCGGCGGATGTTCTCGGCGGCCAGCAGGCTCAGTCGCCGGATGTGCTCGGCGGCGAGCCGGGCGACGTCGGGGTCGTCGACCGCGTGGGCGAGCAGCAGCCGCGCGAGCGGGTCGGTGTAGTGGTAGGCCACGAAGCGGCGCAGCCGCTCCCGCTCTCGCTCGGCCCAGCTGCCGTTCGGTTCCAGCCAGGCGTCGGCCAGCGTCGCGTCGAGGCCCACGTAGAACGCCTCGTGCACCGCGGTGAGCAGCCCCGCACGCGAGCCGAAGTGGTGGTAGAGGGCGCCGGTGCTGAGCCCGGCGCGCGCGGCGACGCTCGCCACCGACAGCGTCCCACCCGTGGCCAGCAGCTCCGCGCGCGCCGCCTCCAGGAGCCGGGTTCGCCCGAGCGGCGAGCGGGCCATGCGCGCGAAGATAACATAATTATGTTATCTTCGCGTCCGTCATGAGCTACCAGACGATTCTCTATGCCACCGACGGGCCGGTCGCGACGATCACGCTGAACCGCCCCGAGCGCCTGAACACCATCGTCCCGCCGATGCCCGAGGAGTTCGAGGCCGCGGTCGGCGCCGCGACGCACGACGAGGCGGTCAAGGTCATCGTCGTGCGCGGCGCCGGACGATCCTTCTGCGCCGGCTACGACTTCGGCGGCGGCTTTCACCACTGGGACGAGGCGATCACCACCGACGGACGCTGGGACGCGGGCAAGGACTTTGCCTGGGCGACCTCGCCGCACGGCCCCACGCAGCAGTTCATGTCGCTGTGGCGCACGCCCAAGCCGACGATCGCCCAGGTCCACGGCTGGTGCGTGGGCGGGGGTAGCGACATGGCGCTGTGCGCCGATCTGATCATCGCCTCCGAGGACGCCCAGATCGGCACGCCGTACTCGCGCATGTGGGGCTGCTACCTGTCGGGAATGTGGCTCTACCGCCTCGGCCTGAGCAAGGCCAAGGAGCACGCGCTCACCGGCCGGCCCCTGTCCGGCCGCCAGGCGGCCGATGTCGAGCTGATCAACGCCGCGGTCCCCTTCGGTGAGCTCGAGGCGGCGGTCGCCGAACAGGCGTCCCAGCTCGCGAGCATCCCCTCTTCACAGCTCGCCGCGATGAAACTCATCGTCAACCAGGCCTATGAGAACATGGGGCTGCAGTCGACGCAGACGCTGGGGCTCATCCTCGACGGACTCATGCGCAACACCCCTGACGCCCACCGCTTCATCACCACCGCCACCGACCAGGGCGTCGGCACGGCGACGTCCGAGCGCGACTCGCCGTTCGGCGACTACAGCGCCGGTGGCCCGGACCGCCGGCCCGACCCGGGCCACGTGATCGAGTAGCGAGGGTGCGGGGTCGGCTGACATCGGCGGCGGCCCTCGCGGCGCTGGGTTCGGCGCTTGCCGCGGCTGCGGCCGTGGGCGCGCACGCCGAGCTCTACCAGTGGCAGCCCAACGGCGAGCAGGCCGGGCCCCAGCTCACGATCGAGGTCAAGGCGGACGTCAGCGGCATCGTCGGCGTGCAATGCGGCCAGCGGTGGTACTACACGGAGTACGGCGGTGGGGGGGTGAACGATCCCTTCACCGACAACGCCGGCACGATCTCGGGCACCGGCGACTACGCGACCGACTCATGGGGTACCGGCTCGAGCTACACCGGCGCCGAGGTCGACTTCCAGGACTTCCACAGCGCGGGACCGGTGGTGATGACGATCAACGCCACCGCGACGCCGGCCGCGGCGACCGGGACGATCAGCCTGAAGGTCTACTCGCGCGGCTCGGTCCTGCCTGGGACGCAGGGCGCCGCCTCCGCCAAGGTCCGCCACCCCCGCAAGCACGCCCACAAGAAGCACAAGCACAAGACCAAACCCAAGAAGAAGACACCCACGACGACCGCGCCGAAGCTCGTCGCGAGTTGCACGATCCCCTTCACGGCGCCGAACTACTACGCCCCGCAGGGCTCGGCCCCGCAGGGCACGGCGCCCCAGGGTTCGGCCCCGCAGGGCTCGGGCTCGGCGTGAGCCGGTAGCCCGCCCCGGCGCGCATGCGCGGCAGCGTCGACTACGAGCGCCACGGCCGCACCTACGCCCAGCACCGCCGCGCCGATCCGCGCATCGCCGCTCGGATTCACGCCGCACTCGGTGACGCCCGTACGGTCGTGAACGTCGGCGCGGGAACGGGGTCCTACGAGCCCGAGGACCGCTGGGTACTCGCGATCGAGCCGAGCCCGACGATGCGCGCGCAGCGCCCCGCGGGCGCGGCGCCGGCGATCAGCGCCCACGCCGAGGCGCTCCCCCTCGATGACGGCGCGGTCGACGGGGCGATGGCCTGCGCGACCCTCCACCACTGGCGTTCCTGGGAGATCGGGGTGGCCGAGCTGCGCCGCGTCGCCCGCGGTCCGGTCGTCGTCTTCACCTTCGAGCTCACCTGCCTGCCCGCCTGGCAGCGGGACTACCTGCGCGAGGCGGTCGAGGTCGAATTGCCCCGCTTCCCGGCCGTCGACGACGTCGCGGCGGCGCTCGGCGGCCGCACTCGGGTCGAGAGCATCCCGGTGCCGGCAGACTGCCAGGACGGCTTCTTCGAGGCCTTCTGGTGCCGGCCCGAGCGGCTGCTCGACCCGGCCGTGCGCGGCGCGCAGTCGGTCTGGCCGCTGCTCGGGCCGCGCGTCGAGCAGCGTATCGTCGAGCGGCTCGCCGCGGCCCTGGGCGATGGGCGCTGGGAGGCTGAGCACGGGCACCTGCGCGGCCAGGCGGAGTTCGACGGTGCGCTGCGGCTCGTGATCTCCGATCGCTGAAGGGCCTATCCCAACAGGGTGCGCACGCCCGGATGCGGGGCGGGCGGGATTTCGACATGCGCGCGTGCGTTCGTCACCGGGCCCCGAATGGGGTATCGCCCCTTGACCTGGCCCTGCGCTGTCTGGCCCACCCGCCCGCCTGCGTCCTTCGCCCGCTGGGCCCTGGAACGCCCCGGTCGCACACCCCCTACCGGGATAAGCCCTAAGCTGCGGCCCCGTCAGATGGAGTCCTGACGGGAGGCCTGACCTGCCTCCGAGCCGCCCACGCCGGACGAGGGCTGTTGACCCCTTGTGCGACGCGAGAGGAGGTCGGGCGTGCCAAAGCTTGACGGACGGGAGCTTGCGGCGATCTTCGCCGGGGGCGCCGTCGGCGCTGTGCTGCGGGTGTGGATCGGCGAGCACTTCGACTCGGCGCCGTCGGCCTGGCCATGGGCGATCTTCGCGGTCAACGTCAGCGGCTCGTTCGCGCTCGCCTACTTCGCGACGCGGCTGCAGGAGCGCTTGCCTCAGTCGACCTACCGCCGTCCGCTGCTCGGCACCGGCTTCTGCGGCGCCTACACCACGTTCTCGACCATGGAGGTCGAGCTGCTGAAGATCGTCGACGCGCACCGATACGGACTCGCCGCCGGCTACGCGAGCGCGAGCATCGCGGCCGGGTACCTGGCCATCTGGGTGGCGACGGCGCTCGTGCGGCGCACGCGGGTGATCGCGTGAGCGCCTGGGTGTGGATCGCAGTGGCGGTCGTCGGCGGGCTGGGAGCGATCGCGCGCTTCCTGCTCGATGCGATCGTCGCCGGGCGTGTCGGCCGCGCGCTCCCCTCCGGCACCTTCGTGATCAACGCGAGCGGATCGTTCGCGCTCGGGCTGCTGACCGGCCTGGCGTTGACCGGGGACGCGCTGATCATCGCCGGGACGGCGACCATCGGGGCGTTCACGACGTTCTCGACCTGGATGTTCGAGACGCAGCGCCTGGTCGAGGACGGGGAGATCGCGGGGGCCCTGCTCAACGTCTTGGTCAGCCTGCTCGTCGGCTTCGGCGCCGCGGCGCTGGCCAGGACGATCGGGGCCCACCTATGAGCGAGCAGTGGCTGAAGCTGACGACCTACTTCGGCGAGCGCGACCGTACCGGCCGCGGCCTGCTCGCCGACGAGCTGATGGAGCTCTACGGAGCCCGGTCGCTCAAGGCGAGCGTCCTGCTCCGCGGGACGGAGGGGTTCGGGGGCCTGCACCACCTGCACTCGGATCGCCTGCTCTCGCTCTCGGAGGACCTGCCGGTCGTGTCGGTCGCGGTCGACCGCCGCGCGCAGATCGAGGCGACACTCGACCGGGTGCTGCAGATCACGCGCCGCGGCCTGATCACCCTCGAGCGCGCGCAGCTGCTCTCCGGCGAGGTCGGGCCGACGGCGCTGCCCGCCGAGTCGGTCAAGCTCACCGCCTACGTCGGACGCCAGGAGCGCGTGAACGGCCGCCCGGCCTTCGCCGCCGTCTGCGAGCTGCTGCACCGCCGCGGGCTCTCGGGCGCCACCGTGTTGCTCGGTGTCGACGGCACGCTTTCCGGCCGCCGGGCCCGCGCCCGCTTCTTCGGGCGCAACGCCCAGGTCCCGATGATGATCATCGCCGTCGGCCCCGGCGAGCAGGTCGCCGCCGTGCTCGCCGAGCTCGGCGGGCTGCTGCGCGAGCCGCTGCTGACCGTCGAGCGCGTGCGGGTGTGCAAGCGCGACGGCGAGCTGCTGACCGCCCCACACGAGCTGCCGGGCAGCGACGAGCGCGGCCTGGAGCTGTGGCAGAAGCTGATGGTCTACACGCCGGACAACGCCCTGTACGACGGGCATCCGCTGCATCTGGAGATCGTCCGCCGGCTGCGCGGCGCGCAGGCCGCCGGCGCGACCAGCCTGCGCGGGCTGTGGGGCTTTCACGGCGACCAGGCGCCCCGCGGCGACCGGTTCCTGCAGGTGCGGCGTCACGTGCCGGTGGTGACGATTGCCATCGACACGCCGCAGAACACCGCCCGCTCCTTTCAGATCATCGACGAGCTGACCGCCGAGCAGGGCCTCGTCACCAGCGAGATGGTCCCGGCGATGACGGCGATGAGCGGGCACGAGCGCCGCGGCGGGCTGCGCCTCGCCCGGCTCGATTTCTGAAAATGTCATAATGTACGTACAATCTGCTCGCTGCTCTGCACACGAAGGAAGGCCGTCGCCGCGCCATGAACGCCGCCGCCATCGACCGGGCCAGTCCGCTGCCGCTGTGGGCACAGGTGCTCGCCGATCTCCGCGTCCGGCTGGAGGCGAACGAGTTCGCGCACCGCTTCCCGACCGACGATGAGCTGGTCCGGTCCTACGGCGTATCGCGCCAGACCGCGCGCGAGGCCGTCCGCCGGCTCGCGGACGAGGGGCTCGTCGAGCGCGAGCGCGGTCGCGGCACGCGCGTGCGGCCGCGCGCCTTCGAGCACGTCGCCGGCACGCTCGAGAGCCTGTTCGAGCACGTCGAGTCTCGCGGGCTGGTCCAGGACAGCCACACGCTCGCCCACGAGGAGCGCACCGACGAGCGCGTGGCCGCGCTGCTCGAGGTGGCGGCGCAGGAGTCGCTCGTCTACCTCGAGCGGCTGCGCTACGCCGACGAGGAGCCGCTCGCCCTGGATCGCTCGTGGCTGCCCGCGCGCCTCGCGCGCCCGCTGCTGAACGTCGACCTCACGCGGACCGGCATCTACGTCGAGCTTGCCGCGCGCTGCGGGGTCACGCTGCGCTCGGGCTCGGAGCGCGTACGCCCGGCGATCCCCTCGCCAGCCGACCGGCGGCTGTTGCGCCTGCCGCGCGGCGAGGCGGCCTTCTCGGTCCAGCGCTTGACCCGGGGCGAACGCGAGCCGGTCGAATGGCGCGAGAGCCTGATCCGCGGCGACCGCTGGAGCCTGCTCGTCGAGCTGGCGCCCGTCGGCGGGTCGCTGCCGTGGGCGCCGGTGGGCGGACAGCCGTGACGACCTTCGCCACGCCCCAGCCCAACGTGCCCGGGCGGGGGATCATCGCCGCCTACAGCCTGCGCTTCTGGGCGCTGGTGGTCGGCATCGGGCTTGCCACGGGGCTCGCCGCCGCGGCCTTCATCGCGCTGCTCAACGGCGTGGAGCACCTCGCCTGGCGCCGGCCGGCGAGCGACTTCCTGGCCGCCATCAAGGCGGCCTCGCCGGCACGGCACGTGCTCGTGCTGCTCGCCGCCGCGCTCATCGCCGGCGCCGGCGCACTCGTGCTGCGCCGTCTGCGCGGGTCGGGCGGCGGTGAGATCTCCGAGGCGATCTGGCTCAAGGGCGCCCGCCTGGACCTCATCCCGAGCCTCGCGCGCGGGACGATGTCGATCATCACCGTCGCGATGGGGGCCTCGCTGGGGCGCGAGGCCGCGCCCCAGCTCGCCGGCGCCGCCTTCGCGAGCGAGGCCTGCGAGCGCATGCCGCAGATCAGCGCCGAGCAGCGCCGGCTGCTCGTCGCGTGTGGCGCGGGAGCCGGGATGGCCGCCGTCTACAACGTTCCGCTCGGCGGCGCGCTGTTCGCGCTCGAGGTCCTGCTCGGCTCGCTCGAGCTGCCGCTGGTCATCCCCGCGCTGCTGATGAGCACGGTGGCGACGGCCGTCGGCTGGATCGTCGTCCCCGACCGCGCCACGTACCACGTGCCGGCCTACAGCATCTCGGCCGCGCTCATGTGCTGGGCCGTGCTCGTCGGCCCGCTCGCCGGTATCGCGGCGATCGCGTGGGTGCGCCTGATCACCACGGTCAACCGGCTGCGGCCTCGCCAGCGCGGGCGTGTGATCGTCCCGATCGTCGTCTTCACCGCGCTCGGCGTCCTGTCGATCGCCTACCCGCAGCTGCTGGGCAACGGCAAGGAGGTCGCGCAGCTGGCCTTCGTCGGCCGGATCTCGCTTGGGCTGCTCGCCGTGCTGTTCGTCCTGAAGCCCCTCGTCACGAGCGCCTGCCTGGGCAGCGGCTCGCCCGGCGGCCTGTTCACACCGACGCTCGCCTTCGGGGTGCTGTTCGGCGGCCTGCTCGGACACCTCTGGGGCGGCCTGTGGCCCGGCACGCCGGCGGGCAGCTACGCGCTGATCGGCGGCGGGGCGGTGCTCGCCGCCTCGATGCAGGGTCCGCTGTCGGCCTCGCTGCTCGTCATCGAGCTGACACGCAGCCCGGGGACGCTCACCGTCCCGCTGCTGCTCGCCGCGGCGGGCGCCACGATCATCACGCGCCGCCACGGCGCCCCGTCGATCTACTCGGCGCGCATCGCGCTCGCCGACGAGCCGGACACCGCGGACGCGAGGAGCGTAGAGTCCCCGGCGTGAGCGAGCAGGGCGCAGCCACGGTTGCCGACGGGCGGTACGTCGTCGACCCGGCCAACTCCAAGGCGGGCTTCAGGGCGCGCGGCGGCTGGGGCCTGTTCAAGGTCCCCGGCCACTTCGAGGAGTTCGGCGGCGAGGTGAACGTCGCCGGCGGTCAGTTCACCGCGAGCGGCAAGGCGTCCTCGTCCTCGATCAACACCCGGCTGGGCATGCGCGACTGGCACCTTCGCACTGGCGACTACCTGCACGCCAAGTCGCACCCCGAGATCGGGCTCGAGGTCACTCAGGGCTCGCTCGCCGAGGGGCGCGCCTCCGCCCAGGTGAGCGTCCGGGGCAAGACCGTGCCCTCCGAGCTCCGGGTCGAGGTTCTCGAGGCCGGCGGCGATCGCCTCCGGCTCAAGGCCCACGGCGAGGTGGCCCGCAAGGCGTTCGGCATGCGCCCGCCCGCCTTCGGCGTCGGGCCGCTCATCGAGCTGGACCTCGAGATCACCGCCGTCCGTTCGGCGTAGTCGCCTTGACCGCGGCGGCGCGATCGCCCCGCAGGCGGCGAGGATGACGAGCGCTCCCAAGTGACGGCCGGCACGCTGCGGGAGGAGGCTCAGGCTCGCGGTCGTGCGCTGCCCTCGCGCGCGACGATCACGCTGACCGTCGCCTGCGCGGGCTTCTTCATCGTCGTGCTCGACACCACGGTGGTGAACCTGGCGTTGCCCCGCATCGGCAACAGCCTCGGGGGCGGAGTCAGCGGGCTGCAGTGGGTGGTCGACGGCTACACGATCGTGATCGGGACGCTCGTCCTCTCGGCGGGCAGCGTGTCCGACCGCATCGGCGCGGGCGCCGCCTACACGCGCGGCCTGGTGCTCTTCGGGCTCAGCTCGGCGGCGTGCGGCGTGGCTCCCTCGCTCGGCGTCCTGCTCGCGGCGCGCATCGTCCAGGGGACCGGCGCCGCGCTGATGTTGCCCTCCTCGCTCGCGCTCGCCGGCCACGCTCGCCAGGATCCCCACGAACAGGCGAGGGCCGTCGCCCTGTGGGCGACCGCCGGCGGCGTGGCGGTCTCGGCCGGGCCGATCGTCGGCGGGCTGCTCACCCAGGACCTCGGTTGGCGTTCGGTGTTCTTCATCAACGTGCCGATCGTCGCGCTCGCGCTGGCGGGGATGCGCGCCGCGCCGGCGATCGAGCGCCGGCGCTCCTCGGTGGATCTGCCCGGGCAGATCGCCGCCGGCCTGGCCCTGGCCGGGCTGACCTACGGCGTGATCGAGGGCGGCCACGATGGCTTCGGCGCCGCGCAGGTGATCGTGACGCTCGCCCTGGGTGTGACCGCCGCGGTTGCGTTCCTGCTCATCGAGGCCCGCGTCTCCCGTCCGGCGGTGCCGGTGCGGCTGCTCGCCAACCGCGTGGCGCTCGGCACCTCCGGGGTCGGGATGGCGACCTTCTTCTCGATCTACGGCGTGATCTTCACGCTGTCGCTGTACTTCCAGCGGGTGCTGCACCACGGCCCTGCGGTCAGCGGTCTGCTCTTCCTGCCGATGACGATCCTGATCACCCTCGCCACCCTCAACCTGGCCACGATCATCACCCGCTGTGGCATCTGGGTTCCGATGACCATCGGCCTGCTGCTGATGGCCAGCAGCGCGCTGATGATGCTGACCCTCAGCGATCACAGCTCGAGCTGGCAGATCGGGCTGGTCACCCTGCCGCTGGGGGTCGGCTCGGGCTTCGTCGGCCCCTGCCTGCCGGTCGGGCTCCTCTCGGCGATCCCCTCCGAGCAGGCCGGCGTCGCGTCGGGGGTGGCCAACGCCATCCGCCAAGGGGCGGCGACGATCGGCGTGGCCGCGTTCGGCGCGCTGTTCGGCGCCCACGTGGGCTTCATCGTCGGCATGCACCGGGCCTTCGTGGTCAGCCTCAGCGCGCTGGTCATCGCCATCGTGCTCGCGCTCACCTGCGTGCGCCAGCGCCGCGCTTAGAGGTCGGCTCAAAACCCGTGGGCGCACGTCTGGCGGCGGCACCCCATTCGGGGCACAAGCGGACGCGTCGCGCTCTCGCGCGTGCGGCCCGCTCGGCATCCGGCCTCGCTCGAATGGGCCGCGCGCGAGTCGTCCAGCTGTCCTCGGAGGCCGGCAATGGCACCACCATTGCCGGCTCCCGCGTCCCTGCAGCGCTCGGTCCGGCGCTCGCCAGCCGCACACCCAGGAGTTCTGTCTGCGACGACCTCTTAACCTCCAGACATGCGGGCGATGGTCTTCGACCAGGTGGGCCGGCCGCTGCGGGCCGACGAGCGTGCGCGCCCGCAGCCGGGCCCCGGCCAGCTGCTGATCCGCGTCCACGCCTGCGGCCTGTGTCGCACCGACCTGCACCTGGTCGACGGCGAGGTCACGATCGACGCCCCACCACGCGTCCTCGGGCATCAGATCGTCGGGACGGTCGTCGGCGAGGGGCGCCGCGTCGGCGTCCCCTGGCTCGGCTGGACCTGCGGGCGCTGCGCGCAGTGCCTCGCCGGCCGCGAGAACCTGTGCGTGAACGCGCGCTTCACCGGACGGGACATCGACGGCGGCATGGCCGAGTACACGGTCGCCGACGAGCGGTACTGCCTGCCGCTCCCCGAGGGCTTTCCCGACCTACAGGCGGCGCCGCTGCTGTGCGCCGGGCTGATCGGCTACCGCTCCCTGAGGATGTGCGGTGACGCGACGCGGCTCGGGCTGTTCGGCTTCGGCGCCGCGGCGCACATCATGGCCCAGGTCGCGGTCTGGCAGGGCCGGCGTGTGTTCGCCTTCACTCGCGAGGGCGACGCCGTGGCGCAGGGCCTGGCCCGCGAGCTCGGCGCCGAGTGGGCCGGCGCGTCCGGCGAGGAGCCGCCCGAGCCGCTCGATGCGGCGATCATCTTCGCCCCCGACGGCGCGCTGGTCCCCGCGGCGCTCGCCGCCCTCGCGCCCGGCGGCACCGTCGTGTGCGGCGGGATCCACATGAGCACGATCCCCGCCTTCGACTACGACCTGCTCTGGCACGAGCGCACGATCCGCTCGGTGGCCAACCTCACGCGCCGCGACGGCGAGGAGTTCCTCGCGCTCGCGCCGCAGGTCCCGGTGCGTACCCACGTCACCACCTACCCGCTGGGCGCCGCCAACGAGGCGCTCGCCGACCTGCGCGCCGGGCGCTTCACCGGCGCGGCGGTGCTCGAGGTGTAGGACAGCTCAGGGCTGAGCGAACATCAGCACGAGCACGACGAGCATCAGGATCGTCGAGACGTAGTTGGCGATCCGCGTGCCCTGGTCGTCCAACAGCGCGCGCAGCTCCTGGGTGATCGGCTCGTCGTGGGCGGCCAGCCGCCCGGCGAGCAGCCGGGCCTGCTTGGGCCGCTGGCCGCCGAGGCCGCCGAGCACGAGCGCGACCACGTAGAGCGCGAGCGCCGCCTGGATCCAGCCGGCCCCGTAGCGGAAGTGGCGCAGGTGCACGAGCCATAGCCCGCAGGCGGGCGTGAGCACGGCACCGGCGGCCACGAGCGGAATCGCCCGCCGCGCCCGCCCGAGCAGGTCGGCGATCTCACGCGCGGACTGGCGCCGGCGCGCGTCGGTGTAAGCGACGCCGACACGGGCGATCCCGACGACGAGCAGCGCCACGCCGACGAGGTGCAGGACGAGGATGAAGTCGCTCATACGAGCCTCGTATATCCCGCGCGCGCCGCGCTTACGACTGCGGACGAGCCTGCCCGCATGTCAACGACCACGCTGCGTCACCGACCCGCTGCCTCGTTTCGTCGTCCACGTCCGCCGGCGCCCGGCGAGCTCGTCCGGCCCCGGCGGGTGGCCTGGACGCGCTGGGCGCTGTTGTTGTTGCTCGCGGGGACCGCCATCGCGTACCTCGTCGACCTGAGCGCTTCGGGCTCCGCGAACAGCTTCTATGCCGCCGCGGTCCAGGCCGGAACGAAGAGCTGGAAGGCGTTCTTCTTCGGCTCGATCGACCGGTCGAACTTCATCACAGTCGACAAGCCGCCCGCGTCGCTGTGGGTGATGGAGCTCTCGGGGAGGATCTTCGGCTTCTCGAGCTGGAGCATGCTCGTCCCGCAGGCGCTCGAGGGCGTGGCGGCCGTCGCGCTGCTGTACGCGTCGGTCAAACGCTGGTTCGGCGACGTCGCCGGACTCGCCGCCGGCGCCCTGCTCGCGCTCACCCCGGTGGCCGCACTGATGTTCCGCTTCAACAACCCCGACGCGCTGCTCGTGTGCCTGCTCGTCGCGAGCGCGTACACGCTCACCCGAGCGCTGGAGAAGGCCGGGACCCGCTGGATCCTCGCCACCGGAGCGCTGGTCGGGTTCGCGTTCCTGGCCAAGATGATGCAGGCGTTCCTCGTGCTGCCCGCCTTCGGGGCGGTCTACCTGATCGCGGCGCCGACGACGCTGCGCCGCCGTGCCGGCCAGCTGCTCGCGGGCGCGGCGGCGATGCTCGCCTCGTGCGGCTGGTGGGTGGCGATCGTCGCCCTGTGGCCGTCCGGGTCGCGCCCGATGATCGACGGCTCGTCGGACAACAGCATCCTGAACCTGATCTTCGGCTACAACGGCCTGGGCCGCATCTTCGGCAGCGGCGGGCCGGGCGGCGGCGGGGGAGGGGGCGCCAACTTCAGCGGCCCCACCGGCGTACTGCGGCTGTTCGACGCCGAGATGGGCGGTCAGGCCTCCTGGATGCTGCCCGCGGCGCTGATCGCGCTCGTCGCCGGGCTGTACGTGACCCGGCGCGCCCCGCGCACCGACCGAACCCGCGCCGCGCTCGTCCTGTGGGGCGGCTGGCTGATCGTCACCGCGATGGTGTTCAGCTTCGGCAGCGGGGTGATCCACACCTACTACACGGTGGCGCTCGCGCCGGCGATCGCGGCGCTGATCGCGATCGGTGGAGCGGCGCTGTGGCCGCACCGGGACGCGCTCGCGGCCCGGCTCACGGTCGCCCTCGCGGTCGGTGCGAGCGCCGCCTGGTCGATCGCGCTGCTCGACCGCACGCCGACGTGGGAGTCCTGGCTGAGGCCGCTGATCGCGGTCGCCGCGGTGCTCGGCATCGCGGCCCTGATCGCCGGTCCGGCGCTGCGCCGCGTCGGGCGTCCGCTGGCGATCGCCGGCGTCCTCGCCGCGATCATCGCCAGCCTCGCCGGCCCGACGGCCTATGCGCTGGAGACGATCTCCAGCCCGCACACCGGTTCGATCCCGTCGGCCGGCCCGGCGAGCTCGGCCACGATGGGCGGACCCGGCGGCGGCTTCGGCGGCGTCCGTCCGGCGGGCGGGCCCACCGGAGGCGCGGCGGTCGCCCAGCTGTTCGGCCGCGGCGGTCGCACCGGTGCCACCGGGGCTGGCGGGTTCCCAGGCGGTCCGACGGGCGGCCGGCCCGGCGGTGCAACGGGCGGCGGCCAGACGACCACGAGCGCCGCTCTGGTCAAGGCCCTGGAGACCGGTGCCGGCGACTACCACTGGGTGGCCGCCGTCGACGGCTCGCAGAGCGCCGCGTCGCTGGAGCTCGCGACCGGCGGAGACCCGGTGATGGCGATCGGCGGCTTCAACGGCCAGGGCGGCAACCTGTCGCTGAAGCAGTTCGAGGCCTACGTCGCCAAGGGCGAGATCCACTACTACATCGCCGGCGGCGGAATGGGCGGCGGCCCGGGCGGCGCCGGGACCTCCAGCGAGATCACCAGCTGGGTCCGGTCCCATTTCAAGTCGCAGACGATCGGCGGCGAGACGGTCTACGTCCTCAGCGAGGCCCGGTAGTCACCATCACGGTCCTGTCCCCGCACGCAAGCGCGTCGCGGGGACAGGATCGGTGGGACACGTGGTACATCTCCTGCCGGCGCGTTTTGGACCCACTGCCCAAGCCGAGCCGGCCTGGGCAGTTGGTGGGCGGCTCCGCGCGGAATCACCACGGCGATTCTCTTCCGCTGTTACCTTCCCGAAACATTCCCGACCCACAGCGGTAACAGGCCCATGCCACGGTGTGCCGGCCGATGCACTCCCTCCACTCACGGGAAGTGAGGTCGCTACGTCACCGTGACGCGTCCCGGCGACTGCGGGACGTTCTGCGCTCGAACATCATCCGCGGCCTCTACGCCGAGAACCAGCTCCCGAGCGAAAGCGAGCTCATGGCGGCGCACGGCTCCTCGCGGGCGACCGTACGCGAGGCGCTCGCGCTTCTGCGGCAGGAGGGACTGATCGAGCGGGTCCAGGGCATCGGCACCTTTGCGACCTACCAGACGGTGGTCACGCGGTTGGTCGAGAGTCACGGCGTCGAGCGGTCGGGCGCGAGCGCGGTGTGGTCCGGGCTTCAGCGCCCGCGCGTGCTCGATCGCGCTGAGGTCCCCACTCCTGACGCGGTCGCCCACCACATGCCCGACTGCGGCTCGACCGTCATGCGGATCGACTACGTTGCGATGCTCGGCGATGACCCGGTGGGGATGGCGACCAACTATCTGCGCTTTCCCGAGGCCGACGCGGTCGCCGACCTTCCGTTCGAGTCCGACTTCTACGCCCTCATCGAGGCCGGGGGGTTGCGCGTAGGGGCATCGGAGTTCCTGATCGGCTGCGCCAACGCCGACGAGCGCACCGCCGAGCTGCTCGACGTCGTGCCTGGGTCCGCGGTGGCCACGCTCGAGCAGCTGATCTATGACGAGGCAGGCCGAGTATTCGATGTGGCCTTCTGCTGCTCGCGCGCCGACCGTTTCCTGATGCTCTCCAGGGCCGAGAGCCCGAGCTTCAGAGTGGCTGCGGGAGTCTCTGGCAGACTCCCGTGAACGTGGAGAACTTCTCGATCGATCTCGACACCACGTACGTGCTGCGTACCGTCGAGGAGCGCGGCGTTCGGTTCGTGCGCCTGTGGTTCGTCGATGTCATGGGAACGCTCAAGAGCTTCTCGGTCCCGTCGAGCGAGCTCGAGCAGGCGCTCGCCGAGGGGGTGTCGATCGACGGCTCCTCCCTGGAGGGCACGGTCCGCCTGCGCGAGCGCGACATGATCGCCCGGCCCGATCCGCGGACCTTTCAGCTGCTTCCGTGGAGCCGCACGCCGCCGGTCGGGCGCATGTTCTGCGACATCCGCAGCCCGGACGGGATCCCCTTCCCCGGCGACAGCCGCCACGCGTTGCGCGCCGCGGTCGCGCGTGCCTCCGAGCTCGGGTACACCTTCCAAGTCGGGTGCGAGCTCGAGTTCTTTCTGTTCGCCGAGGCGACCGAGGACGGCGAGATCCCCCGACCGCTCGACCGCGGCGCGTACTTCGACCTCACGCCGCGCGATGAAGGCAGTGACTTCCGCCGACAGACGATCGAGCATCTGGAGCAGATGGGGATCCCGGTCAAGGCGTCTCACCACGAGGTCGGCCCCTCCCAGCACGAGATCCAGCTCCAGTATCACGATGCGCAGTCGATGGCGGACGCGGTCAGCACCTTTCGCTTGGTCGTCAAGGAGGTCGCGCACGAGCAGGGCATCTACGCCACGTTCATGCCCAAGCCGCTCGAGAACGAGTCCGGCTCGGGCATGCACCTGCATCTCTCCCTCTTCGAGGGCGAGAGCAACGCCTTCTACGGCGGCTACGGCGAGCCGCTCTCGTCGATCGGCCAACAGTTTCTCGCCGGCGTCCTCACCCACGCACGCGAGCTCACGGTGGTGACGAACCCGTGGGTGAACTCCTACAAGCGCCTCGGCGGCGGGTTCGAGGCCCCCTCGCACGCCGACTGGACCCGCCACGGGCGCGAGGCGCTCGTCCGCGTGCCCTCGGCCCGCCCGGGCCGCCCGAGCGCGGCGAGGATCGAGGTCCGCTCTCCCGACCCGAGCTGCAACCCCTATCTGGCGCTGGCGTTGCTGCTCGCCGCCGGGCTGCGCGGAATCGAGCGCGGTTACGAGCTCCCGCCCGAGGCCGAAGACCAGGCTCCCGTCGGCGCGCCCCGCCTGCCCGAGGACCTGCGTGAAGCGACCGCACTGTTCGCCGAGTCCGAGCTCGCCCACGAGACGCTGGGCGAGCGGTTGTGCGAGTGGTACGTCGCCAACGCCCAGCGCGAGTGGTGTGACTATCAGCGCACGGTGACCGAGTTCGAACGGCGCCGGTACCTGCCGATCCTGTGAAACGTGGCGGCCGGGCGCCGTCGGGCGCCGGATGAGCGACGCGTGGATCTACGCCTGTGAGCCGCGGCTCGGGGAGACGCTCGGCGGCCAGCTCTGCGAGCTCGGCTACCGCACGCTGGCCCAGTCGATCGACGCGGCGCCGACAGTGGAGCGGCTCGTGGCGTCCCGCACGCCGGGTCTCGTCGTCGTGACCAGCGGCATCGACGCCGCGCGCACGAGCGAGCTGTGCACCGCCGTGCGCGCGCTCGACGGGCTCTCGGACGTGCCCCTGCTGTGCGCCGTCGAGGAGACCGCGCTCGGCTCGGGCGAGCTCACCGGCGACGGCGACGAGCTCCTGGTCGCGCCGTGGACGCTCGGCGAGCTGCGCCTGCGCATCGGTCGCGCAAGCCGTCGGTTCGGTCTCGCCGACCACCCCGAGGCGGAGATCGTCCGCGTCAGAGGCTTGGAGATCAACCTCGCCACCTACCAGGTGACGATCGACGGTCGGCCGGTCGATTTCACCTTCATGGAATATGAGCTGCTGCGCTTCCTGGTCACTCATCCCAACCGCGTGTTCGCGCGTGAGGCGCTGCTCAACCGCGTCTGGGGATATGACTACTACGGGGGCACGCGGACCGTGGACGTTCACGTCCGCCGTGTGCGGGCCAAGCTCGGTGCCGAGCACGCCGCCCGGCTGCACACGGTCCGTTCGGTCGGCTACCGCTTCGAGCGCTGACCCAACACGCCGTTCATACGGCGTAACACACTCTCAACGTGTCATCTGACGCCCCGAGGCGTCCGGTTCGCGGCAGGAAGCGGCGTAACCGCGGCGCGAGTGAGAGCGCGGCCGGCGGATCGGCGGCGGATCGGCCGCAAAAGCCCGGTGCGCCCGGCCTCTCGCCCGGCGTAGCGGTGGCGTAACCGCGGCGTAACCGGGCGGATCGACCCTCGAAACAGGCGCGTCTCACCATTGGCGCCCTGCTCGCCCCGCACGGGCACCACGACACCCAAACAGATCGCGTTCAGCGCCGAATGACACGCTTCATCGCCCGACGACTTCTCCTCGCTCTCCCGATTCTGCTCGGGGTATCGATCGTGGTCTTCATCACGATCAAGATCGTTCCGGGCAATCCGGTGGCGACGCTGCTGGGACCGAACGCCACGCCGCAGGCCCGCGCGGAGCTCACCTCGCGGCTGGGGCTGAACGACCCCCTTCCGGTGCAGTACGTGCATTGGCTGTGGTCGGCGCTGCACGGGAACCTCGGCACCTCGATCTCGCTCCAGCAGGGGGCTGGGAGCCTGGCGCTCACCGCCTTTGGAAACACGATGATTCTCGTCGTCGCCGCACTGCTCATCGCGTTGGTCGGGGGCGTCGCGCTCGGCACCATGATCGCGCTGCGCCCGCGCAGTGCGATCGCCCGCCTGTCCTCGTCCTCGACGCTCGTGCTGATCGCCGCGCCGCAGTACTCCGTCGCGCTGCTGTTCGTGGTGTTCGCCCTGCGGACCGGGGCGTTTCCGACCGGCGAGATGCACAGCACCGGATCCAGCGGCTTCGGGGACCTGCTCTCGCATCTGTTCCTGCCGGCGCTTGCTGCCGCGCTCGCGCCCCTCGGGATCGTTGCGCGGATGTTCTCGGTCTCGCTCAGCGAGATCCTCTCGCAGGAGTTCGTCTCCTCGATGCGGGCACGTGGCCTGCGGCAGCGGGCGATCGTGCGTCACGCGATGCACAACGCGCTGCCGTCGCTGCTCACGATCACCGGTCTGCAGGTCGGCTACCTGCTCGGAGGGGTCCTGTTCGTGGAGACGATCTTCGACTGGCCCGGCATCGGTCAGCAGCTCTACCAGGCCATCTCCGCGCGGGACGAGCCGCTCATCGAGGCCGGGGTGCTGATCGCGGCCGTCGTTTTGGTGCTCACCAACGTCCTCGTGGACACGATCCACGCCGCCATCGACCCACGGGTACGGGCATGAGCGAGACCTCGCCGTCGCTCACCCCGCCGGTCGGGCCGACGCTCAAACCATTCAGGAGGTGGTCCATGTCCGCCGTTGGGGTCAACCTCATTGCCGCCGCTGCGACCCGACCGCGCGCACGGCCGTTGCGGCGGCTGAGACAGCTGCCGCTCGCGCTCGTGATCGGAGGGACGGTCGTCGCGGTGCTGCTCATCACGGCGGTCTTCGGGCCGCTCCTCGCGCCAGACTCGGCGACGGCGGGGAACATCGCCCAGCGCCTGTGGAACGTCGGCACCGCCGGGCACCTGCTCGGCACCGATGGCGAGGGGCGTGACGTCCTGAGCCGGCTGATCATCGGTGCCCGGCCGACGATGATCGCCGGCATCGTGCCGGTTCTCGTCGGCGGAATCCTCGGCACCGCGCTCGGGATCCTCGCGGGGATGAGCCGGCGCGGAGTGCGCAGCCTGATCATGCGCACGCTCGACGTGTTCTACGCGTTCCCGGCCATCCTGCTCGCGATCGCGATCGGCGCGGCCCTCGGGCCCGGGGTGGGCAACGCGATCATCTCGCTCTCGATCGTGCTCATCGCGCCGATCGCCCGGGTCGCGGAGAGCGAAGTGCTCCAGATGCGCTCGGCCGACTTCATGGAGGCCGCGTACGCAAGCGGGGCACGGCGGGTGAGGATCGCCCGTCGCCACGTGCTCCCGAACATCGCGCCGCCGCTGATCGTCTACTGCACCTCCCTGATCGGGCTGTGCATCGTGTACGCCGCCGGGCTCTCGTTCCTCGGCCTGGGTGTCGTGCCGCCGCACCCCGACTGGGGCGGGATGCTCAACGACCTGCGCTCGGACGTGTTCACCAACTCGGTGCTCTCGCTGGTGCCGGCGATCGCCATCTTCATCGCGTCGATCGGCTTCAACCTCCTCGGCGGCGGGCTGCGCCAGCTGCTCAACGTCCGCGAGCGGGACGTGGCCGCATGAGCGCCGCGCCACATCCGATGGCGGTCGTCGACGACGGGCGCGTGCTCGAGGTCACGGGGCTCACGGTGACCTTCCGTCGCCGCCGGCAGGACGTTCCGGTCGTGCACGGCATCGACTTCGCGCTCACCGCGGGACGCACGCTCGTCCTGCTCGGAGAGTCTGGATCGGGCAAGTCGGTCACGGCCCGGGCGCTCCTGAGGCTCTCCGGCGAGACGGCGCAGGTCGGCGGCTCGGTCCGCCTCGGCGCCCGCGAGCTGACGACGTTGCCCGAACGCGAGATGAGGGAGGTCCGTGGCGGCGAGATCGGGATGGTCTCCCAGGATCCGACCGGGTCGTTGGATCCGCTGCGCCGTGTTGGTGCCCAGCTCGTCGAGGTCCTGCGACGTCACGGAATCGAGAGCGAGTCGCGTCGGGCCAAGGCCCACGCGAGCGAACTGCTCGAGCAGGTCGGCCTACGCGAGATCGACCGCGTCATGCGCTCGTACCCGTTTGAGCTCTCCGGCGGGATGCGTCAGCGCATCGCGATCGCGATCGCGATCGCGTGCCGGCCGAAGGTGATCATCGCCGACGAGCCGACGAGCGCACTGGACGTGACGATCCAGGCGCAGGTGCTCGACCTGTTGGCCGACGTGCTGCGTGAGCTGGACACGGCGCTGCTGCTCGTGACCCACGACGTGGGTGTCGCCCGGGTGATCGGCGATGAGGTCGCGGTCATGTACGCCGGACGGCTGGTGGAGACCGGCCCGGCCGAACAGGTGCTCAGCCGACCGGCACACCCGTACACCGCGGCGCTCCTCGACGCGCTCCCTGTCCCCGGCA
>DATAWZ010000069.1:0-5308 GCA_036266975.1 Solirubrobacteraceae bacterium | reverse complement strand
CCTATTACCGCACGCCGCTGCAGCGCCAGCCCGCGCTCGCGCCCTTCGCACCGCACCGCGAGATGCCCGGGGTCGAGGAGGCGGCCCGCACCGGGCTTGCGCTGCCGATGAGCGCGGTGCTCGACGAGGCGCAGACGCGCGAGGTCGTCGACGCCGTCCACGGCGTACTCTCCGGAGGGTGAGCGAGCGGTTCAAGGCGGCGCAGCGCCGCGCGTGGTCCAGCGGCGACTACCCGCGGATCGCCACGATGATCGAGAGCGCGTCGCTGCTCGCCGTCGAGCGCGTGGACGCCGGCTCGGGCGAGCGCCTGCTCGACGTGGCCACCGGCAGCGGCAACGCGGCGCTCGCCGCGGCCCGCCGCGGCGCCCAGGTGACCGGGCTCGACCTCACCCCCGAGCTGCTCGTCGCCGCGCGCGAGCGGGCGCAGGGAGAGGGGCTGTCGGTCGAGTTCGTCGAGGGCGACGCCGAGGCGCTGCCCTTCGAGGATGCGAGCTTCGACCGGGTCACGTCGGTGTTCGGCGTCATCTTCGCGCCCGACCAGCCGCGCGCGGCGGCCGAGCTGCTGCGCGTCTGCCGGCCGGGCGGGACGGTGGCCGTCACCGGGTGGACCCCCACCGGCGTGCAGGGCCAGCTCCACCACCGCCTCGCGGCGTTCCTGCCCCCGCCCGAGGGGGCGGCCTCACCGATGGACTGGGGTGTGGAGGAGCACGTGCGCGGGCTGCTCTCCGACGCCGCGCAGTGCACCTGCACCCACGAGCACGTCACCTTCCAGGCCGACTCGGTGGAGGGGTTCGTGGCCTTCAACGAGGAGTTGCTCGGGCCGGTCCTGCGGGTCCGCAGCCACCTCGAGCCCGAGGGGCGCTGGCCCGAGGCGCACGCGGCGATCCTCGATCTGTACGGGGGCGCCAACGAGGCGACCGACGGCACGCTGCGCGTGTCGGCCGAGTACCTGCTCACGCTGGCGAGCACGGCATGAGGGCGCGAATCGCCCCGACGTCACGGCGGCGGCGCTGCCCGCGCCGGCGGTCGCGGCCGCCTCCACGACGGTCAACATCCTCGGCTACTGGAGCGTCGTCGGCATGGCCGGCGGCGCCGGCTATCCGGGCACCGACGACTTCACGCAGGAGAACATGGCGACCGGCGCCTTCGGCAACGGCGCCGGCTGCACCTGGCCGGACAGCGGGGTGCTCACCGGCGACTCGTTCGCCCTCACCACCGGGCCGTACGTCCAGGACCCCTCTTACGTCTCCCACGGTCAGGGCACCGTCTCGGCCGGTGGCGACCCGCTGAGCGGCACGTTCACCGGCACCCGCACCAGCGGTCCGGGGTCGACGAGGCCACTGCCGGCGCCGACCCGTTCAAGACGGCCAACCTCACGGTCGTGTCGGGCACGGTGCTCATCAAGCTGCCGGCGAGCGCGGCCGCCGCCTGTGGTCGCTGTGGCCGGCGAGCATCGCCGCCGCCGCCCGGGGCCAGGGCTTCGTCCCGCTCACGCAGGCGAGCCAGATCCCCTTCGGCGCCCAGCTGAACACGACGGCGGGAACGGTGCGCATCGTCGCCTCGACCGGCACCGCGCACAAGACCCAGTCGGGCACCTTCTCCGGCGGCGTGTTCAGCCTGCTGCAGCCGCGGGCTGGTGACGCTGCCGATCAGCGACGCGGCCTCGCCGAGCGTGTGCCTGGCGGGCAAGGCGCGCGCGTCGCGATCCTCGTCGACGACTTCCGCCGCCATCGCCAGATACTGGTGCACGCCGGGCAGCGCTACCTGGCCAAGGCGCCGTAGGCCCGCGGGCACTTCTTTGATTGGGGTAAAGGCCCGGGGGCGCGGTCGCCGGGCCCCGGGGCGCTGCGGTCGTTTAGAACGTCTTTCACAATGAGCGGTGCGTGGCGGGCGAGCCCCGGACCGAGCGATGCCAGGGCGGGTGGGGACAGCCGACAGGCCACGTCAAGGGGCGATACCCCATTCGGGGCACGGGTGACGCCGCAGCGCGATGTGTCCGCTTGTGCCCCGAATGGGGTGCGGCCGCCAGACGCGTGCCGATCATCTTGAAAGCCGTTCTAGTAGAACGTGTTTGATAAGTGGACGTGTGTGGCTGGCGAGCGCCGGATCAAGCGATCCAAGGACGCAGGGAGGGCGCAATAGCAGCGCTATTGCCCCGACCGAGGACGCCGGAGCGCGCCGATCCGCCGCCGCCAGACGCGTGCGGACACTTGTCAAACACGTTCTGAGGGCCGCCAGTGCTCCAGCAGGTCCGCGTCGGGCACCTCGCGCACGACCCGGGCGGGGACGCCGATGACCACGGCACGCGCGGGCACGTCGCGGGTGACGACCGCGCCGGCGGCCACGAAGGCCTCCTCGCCGACCTCCACGCCGGGGACCAGGACGGCGCCGCCGCCGATCCGGCAGGCGCGCCGCAGCGTCGCGCCGCGCAGCGGGACCTCGGGGCCGTGGCGCGACATCGTGTCGTCGTTGGTCGTCGTCGCCCCGGGCCCGATGAACACGTCGTCCTCGACCACGCTGAACGCGGTCAGGTAGACCGAGGTCTGCACCTTGACCCGAGCGCCGACCACGACGTCGTTGTCGACCGTGCTGCCGCGACCGATCAGCGCCCCCGGCCCGACCGTGGCCCGCTCGCGCACGTAGGCCTGATCGCCGATGATTACCCCGGCCTCGATGCGGGCGCCGGCGAACACGATCGCGCCGGTGCAGACGGTCACGCCGGCTTCGATCACCGCACCGGGCAGCTCGCCGCCCTTGGCCGACGAGCGGGCGGCGAGGCGCGGGCGCTTGCCGACCACCGCGTGGTCTTCGATCACGCAGTCCTCGCCGATGACCGTGCCGGCGTGCACGACGACGTGGGCCCCGAAAACGGTGCGCTCGCCGATGCGGACGTCCTCGCCGAGCAGCAGCCCGGGCGCGCGCGGGTCAGCGTTGAGCACGCCGCGAGCCCTCCAGGTGCGCCTGCAGCCCCTCGAGCACGCGCACGACGCGCAGCCCGGCCAGACCGTCCGAGCGCGGGGTGGCGCCGGTGCGCACGCACTCCAGGAAATGCTCGCACTCCAGCCGCAGCGGCTCGGCGTTGGGCACCCGCGGGCAGTGGATGTCGCCGCTGCGGGTGATGTATTCGCCGTAGCTGTCGGCCGCGCCGTCGAAGCCCTTGTCGTAGATCGTCAGCTTGCGCTCGAGCTCCATGTCGTCGAAGGTCGCCATTCGGCGCGAGCCGACCACGGTCAGCCGCCGGTCCTTGTGCGGGTCCAGCCAGCTCAGGTGCAGGTGGGCGGCCACGCCGCAGGGAAAGCGCAGGTAGGCGAACACGACGTCCTCCACGCCGGGGCGCATGTAGCACTCGCCGTGGGCGGCGAGCTGCTCGGGCTCCTCGCCCACGAGGTCGAGCACGACCGAGACGTCGTGCGCGCCCAGGCTCCACAGCGCGTTCTCGTCGGCGCGCAGCTGCCCGAGGTTCAGGCGGTTGGAGTACAGGTAGTGGACCTCGCCGAGCTTACCGGCGTCGATGATCTCCTTGAGCAGGCGCAGCCCGGGGTGGTACTGGAGCAGGTGCCCGACCATGAGGATCCGCCCGGCCTCGCTCGCGGCCTGTACGACACGCTCGGCGTCGGCAGCCGACTGGGCCAGCGGCTTCTCCACGAAGCAGTGCCTGCCCGCGCGCAGCACGCGGATCGCGTGCTCGGCGTGCAGCGGGACCGGCGTGGCCAGCGCGACCGCGTCGACCTCGGGGTCGGCGAGCACCGCGTCGAGGTCGCCGGTCATCCGCGTCGCGGGGTAGCTGCCGGCCAGGCGCTCGCGCGCCTGCTCGCGCTCGTCACACGCCCAGAGCAAACGCGCGTCCGGGAGCCGGTCGAAGTTGCGGGCCAGGTTCGGGCCCCAGTAGCCCAGCCCGGCCACGGCGATGCCGACGCTCACAGGCGTTCGACGTGGGCCTGGGCGGGCAGCGTGCGGGTCACGCCGCGCAGGTCGACCAGCAGCCGCGCGCGTCCGGCGGCGAGCGCGTGGTCGACGCTCGGGTGGGCGGTGACGATCACGACCACGTCGCTGTCGGAGAGCAGCGCCTCGAGCGGCTGTGAGCGCAGGAGCTGCTCGCGCAGCTCGGGGACGTGCGGGTCGTGGTAGGCGATCTCGCCGCCGAGCCCGCGCAGCAGCGCGATGACCTTCAGCGCCGGCGACTCGCGGATGTCACTCACGCCGGGCTTGTAGGCGACGCCGAGCAGCCCGACACGCGCCCCCTTGACCGGTCGCCCCTGCGCATTGAGCGCTCGCTCGACGCGGGCCACGCAGTGGTAGGGCATCTGCTGGTTGATGCGCCCGGCGAGCTCGATGAACTCGGTCACCATGTCGAACTCGCGTGCACGCCAGGTCAGGTAGAAGGGATCGACGGGCAGGCAGTGGCCGCCCATGCCCGGACCGGGCTCGAAGCGCATGAAGCCGTAGGGCTTGGTCGCGGCGGCGTCGACGACCTCCCAGATGTCGATGCCCATGCGGTCGCACAGCAGGGCCAGCTCGTTGACCAGCGCGATGTTGACCGAGCGGAAGATGTTCTCCAGCAGCTTGGTCAGCTCGGCCGCCTCGGGCGTGGAGACGCGCACGACCGTGTCGCACACCAGGCCGTAGAGCTCCTCGGCGCGCTCGCCGCACGCCGGCGTCAGGCCCCCCACGACCTTCGGGGTCGTGCGCAGCGTGTGGTCGGTGCGCCCGGGGTCCACGCGCTCGGGGCTGAAGGCCACATGGAACTCGTGGCCGGGAGCCAGGCCCGACTCCTCCAGCAACGGCACCATCCGCTCGCGGGTGGTGCCCGGGTAGGTCGTCGACTCGAGCACGATCAGCTGCCCGGGGCGCAGCACCTCGCTGAGCGAGCGCGAGGCCTCCAGCAGCGGTGAGAGGTCGGGCTCGCGGTTGGGGGTCAGCGGCGTGGGAACGCACACCAGCACCGCCTCGCACTCCGACAGCGAGGCGTAGCGGGTCTCGTAGCGGACCCGATCGGCGACGGCGGCCAACCGATCGTCGGCGACGTCCTCGATGTGCGAGCGCCCTTCGCGCAGCGCGGCGACCAGGCGCGCGTCGACGTCGACCCCGACGACCTCGCAGCCCGCCTCAGCGAGCGCGATGATCAGCGGGAGGCCCACGTAGCCGAGCCCGATCACGCCGACGCGCCTCATCGCCCGAGCAGTCTAGTGGTGCCTCCGGTAAATCCGGTCGTCGATTCGCGAGCGAAAATCGAGCATGGCCAGGACGCAGGGAGCCGGAATAGCAGCGCTATTTCGGCTCCCGAGGACGCCGCCAGGCGAAGATTTGC
>DATAWZ010000068.1:0-13947 GCA_036266975.1 Solirubrobacteraceae bacterium | reverse complement strand
CCACCGCGTCCACCTCGAGGAGGACGCGGCCAAGCTCGTGCACGTCGGGGGCTCGGGGCGCATCCACGGCTCGCAGCGCAGCGTCGTTGACTTCAACCGCGGCGGCACGCCGCTGGCCGAGATCGTCACCGAGCCCGACCTGCGCTCGGCCGAGCAGGCCCGCGAATGGCTCACGCTGCTGCGCGTGACGCTTCGCCAGCTCGGAGTCAGCGACGTGAACATGGAGGAGGGCTCGCTGCGCTGCGACGCGAATGTCTCGATCCGGCCGGTCGGCGCGGAGGAGCTGGGCACCAAGGCCGAGCTCAAGAACATGAACTCGTTCCGCTTCCTGGCCCAGGGGATCGACGCCGAGGTCGCGCGTCAGACCGCGCTGCTCGAACGCGGGGAGCACGTCGAGCAGGAGACGCTCCACTTCGATCCGCAGAGCGGCACGTTGCGCTCGATGCGCTCCAAGGAGGAGGCGCACGACTACCGCTACTTCCCCGAGCCGGACCTCGTACCGGTCACGATCACGCCCGACATGCTCGCCGCGGCGCGCGGTGCGATGCCCGAACTGCCCGCCGCGCGCGCCGAGCGCTACGAGCGCGAGCTTCTGCTGCGCGTCGACAGCGCGCGCCTGCTCGCCTTCCGCGCCGAGCTGGCCGAGTTCTTCGAGCAGGCGTTGGCCGCGGCCAACGGCAGCTCCGCGCAGGAGATCGCCAACTGGACCGAGCAGCTCGCGGCGCGACTGGCCGGCGATCAGTCGCCGAGCGACAGTCGCGTCACGCCCGCCGCGCTCGCCGCGCTCGCCGCGCTCGCCGGCGAGGGCACGGTGACGACCGGAGCGGCGCGCGACGTCCTCGACCGGCTGCTCGCCGACGGCGGCGACCCCCGCTCGATCGTCGAGCAGGAGGGGTTGGCCGCGATCGGAGGGAGCGACGAGCTCGCGCCGATCGTCGCCGCGGCGATCGCCGCCAACGGTGCGGCCGCCGAGAAGCTCCGCGCCGGCAACGAGAAGGCGATCGGGCCGATCATCGGGCTCGTGATGCGCGAGACCAAGGGCCGCGCCGACGGCGGCGAGGTGACGCGCCTGGTGCGCGAGCAGCTCGGCATCTGATCCTCGGTCACATCGCGCGCGGCTCGCGGGTCATGAAGGTGGGCCCCGACGGCGATGGAGGTGGATGGCGGTGGATGATCAGCAGTTCCTGGCCGAGCGATTCGAGGAGCACCGGCCGCGGCTCCGCGCGGTCGCCTATCGGCTGCTCGGCTCCCTCAGCGAGGCCGACGACGCCGTCCAGGACGCGTGGCTGCGCCTCAGCCGTACCGACGCCGAGGTCGAGAACCTCGGCGGCTGGCTGACGACGGTCGTCGCGCGCGTCGCGCTGAACATGCTGCGCTCGCGCCGGTCCCGCCGCGAGAAGCCGTGGAACCCGTCGCTGCCGGACCCGATCGTCGACCCGGCCGATGGAGTCGACCCCGAGCACGAGGCGCTGCTCGCCGACGCCGTCGGCCTGGCCCTGCTGGTCGTACTCGAGATGCTCGCCCCGCCCGAGCGGCTCGCGTTCGTGCTGCACGACATGTTTGGGGTGCCCTTCGATGAGATCGCGGCGATCGTCGACCGCTCGCCGGACGCCGCCCGGCAACTCGCGAGCCGGGCGCGGCGACGAGTCCGCGGCGCCGCGCCGGCACCCGATGCCGACCTGAGCGCCCAGTGGGAGGTCGTCGATGCCTTCCTGGCCGCCGCACGCAGCGGCGACTTCGACGCGCTGGTCGCCGTGCTGCATCCCGACGTCGTGCTCAGGGCCGACCGCGGCGCCCTCACGGCGAGCGGCCCGCTCGAGATCCGGGGCGCCGAGACCGTCGCCGGGCAGGCGCGCGGATGGTCCGCGCGCGTGGGCGCCGACGTCCGCCGCGCGCTGGTCAACGGAGTCGCCGGGGCGGTCACGATGCGCGACGGCGAGCCGTTCTCGCTCGGGTGCTTCACGGTCACCGCCGGGCGGATCCTCGAGATCGACATACTCGCCGACCCCGAGCGCCTGCGCCAGCTGGACCTCACGATCCTCGAGCGCTGATCTCCTGCCCGGCGCCCCGCGGTCCGGGCCTGGGAACGGCGTAGCATGGATGGGCCACCCACGAAGGGAGAGGATCGTGTCCCGACTCATTCGCATGGACCAGACCGGTCACACCACGCTGGCCGAGTGGACCGCGGAGGACCCCCAGGCCATCGAGGCGGCGATCGAGGCGTTCCGCCGCGAGCTCGA
The DNA here is from genome assembly GCA_036266975.1 of Solirubrobacteraceae bacterium. Classification (GTDB taxonomy): domain Bacteria; phylum Actinomycetota; class Thermoleophilia; order Solirubrobacterales; family Solirubrobacteraceae; genus DATAWZ01. The sequence continues at coordinate 11,707 of DATAWZ010000068.1, read as the reverse complement.
CCAGGGCTACTTCGCCATGGTGAGCATCGGCGAGGGTCACGCCGAGCAGGTCCGCGAGCTCCCGCTCGACGCCGAGCTCGTGATCATGCGCCTGCCGATCTCCGGCGGCTGAGCGCCGCGCCATGGCCGGTGCCCAGGCCGCGACCGGGGAGGCCCGGTCCTGTGCGCTCCCCGAGCTCGCCTCGGTTCACTGGCGTCCGCTCGCCGACGAGCGCAACCTGCGCCGCTCGTGCCTGCGCTGGCGGCTGACCACGCTCTGGCACACGGTTCCCTTCGTCGCCGTCGCCGGCACGCTCGTGGGGCTGTCGGTGCTCGCGACGCCTCTGGCCGTGATCTGTCTCGCGCACGCCTACCTGATCCCAGCGCTCTACGCTCAGCGCGGGGCGAACGTCGTGCGGCCCAAACGGTTCATCTACAAGGTCACCGACGAGGGCGCCGAGCGCACGGCGCTCGGGCTGCTCGGTGACCTCGTCGGGCACGAGGCCCGCGACCTGCTCGTGGAGACCGGCCTGGTACTCGAACGCGGACGGTTCGGTGTGTGGCTCGTCGGTGACGCCGGTGCGCTGCTCGTGCTCCCGGGCGGACGCACGGTCATGTGCTGGTGCGTGCGCGCCAGCGAGCCGACCCTGCCCCGGGGCGATCGGATCGCCCACCTGCTGCTCGCGCTGCGTGCCGACGAGGCCGGCTTTGCCACCGTGGCCAACCTGGCGTTCGCCGGCGCGCGCCGGCGCGTGCGGGGGCGGCTGCCGAAGACCATGCGCCCGGCGCTCGAGCGCGCCGGCGCCGTCGCGTCGGCGCCGGCGCCCGCTCTCCCGCCTGTATAAGCGAACGTCCGGGATTCTGGACGTTTGGACGATGGTCAGCGCGGCGCCCAGCGAGGATGATCGGTCCATGACCAATACCGCCTCGTCCCCCATCTCCTCAGCGCCCCGGCGTTTCGTGCTCCTGCCGGAGGCCTCCCACCCGGCCGCCGGCGAGCGCGTCCGCATTCGCCGCTACCGCCTCGCCACCGTCGGTACCCGCCGCGCGCCGGACTTCGGCCCGCCCGCCCGGGAGCCGCAGGACTTCGCCCACCTTCAGCGCAGCTACGACTGACGGCGGGCGCTGCTTGCTGGCAGCGCTACGCTGTGCACCATGAACGAGAACAGCAGTTCGACCGCCGGTTCGTCGTCGTCGTCGCTCGGGCGCAAGGCCGTCGCGGCCCTTGTCCTGCTTGTGGCGGCCTGGATCATCCTCCACGTCGTCATTCACATCGCCTTGGCGATCGCGTTTGTCGTGGTTGTGGTCCTCGCCATCGGCGGGGTCATCTGGGCACTCAACGCACTGCTCTAAGCCATGGGCGACGGGATGGCGTATGTCGTCATCGCGTTCTGCTTTGGGCTGTCCGGGGGCATCGTTGGCAAGATCAAGGGGAGCTCGTTCTTCCTGTGGTTCCTGATCTCGGGGATCGTTCCGGTCCTCGGGCTGATGGCGGCGATCGCCTACCGCTTCGAGCACGATGAGCTGCGCCGGCAGTGTCCGCGCTGCGGGCGGGTGACGAAGATCTACGACGCGCTCTGCACGCGCTGCGGCGAGGAGCTCGAGTTCCCCGACGTGGCGATCACGCCCGCCTCGTGGACCGAGCCGGCGCTGATCGTCCCGCCGCCCCGTCGGCCGTCAGGCTGAGGCGGCGCAGGCCGCGCAGCGGCCGGAGACGAGGACCTGAGCGTGGTCGGGGGAGAAGCCCAGCGCCCGCGCTTCGCGCAGCGCCGCCGGTGGCGCGGTGGCGCCCTCGAGGTCGACGATCGCTCCGCAGCTGCGGCACAGCGCGTGGCCGTGAGGGGTCGTGCGCGAGTCGAACAGCAGGGGGGCCGCGCCCCGATCCACGCGCCGGGTGAGTCCCAGCTCCTCGAGCAGCTCCAGCGTCGCGTAGACCGTGGGCAGCGAGGTCCCCGGCAGCGACTCGGCGATCTGTTCGTGCACCTGCTCGGCGCTGACGTGTTGCGATCGCGCCCGCAGGGCCCGGTGGATGACCAGCCGCTGGGAGGTGACCCGCAGCCCGCGCTCCCGCAGGCGCTCGACGAGCTCGGTGTCGACGCCGTTCACACTCCGAGCATAGCATTAGGCAGCCCTTATTACAAATGATTTGCTATAGTACCGGTGTGGCGACAAAGACCGAGCGGCTGATCAAGCGCCTCGGCTTCGAAAACGAGCCGGAGTTCGTCCTGCGCGTCATCCAGCCCGCGCTCGTCGGGTTGATCGACGGCACGGTCTCGTCGCTGGCCCCGATCTTTGCCGCCGCCGTGGCCTCCAACTCGCACACCGCGCTGCTCGTCGGGCTCTCCACGGCGCTCGGCGCGGGGGTGAGCATGGGCTGGTCGGAGGCCCTGTCGGACACCGGCGAGCAGACGGGCCGTGGATCCGCGGTGGTGCGCGGCGCGATCACCGGCGGAATGACGGCGATCGGCGGCCTCTTTCACACGTTGCCCTTCCTGATCCACGACGTGCACCGAGCCCTGATCGTCGCGGGGATCGTGGTCGCCATCGAGCTGTTCACGATCGCGTGGGTGCGCAACCGATTTCTCGAGGTTTCGCTGCGCTCGTCGCTGCTCGTCGTCACCGTCGGCGGCGCGATCGTGCTCGGCATCGGCGTCGGCGTCGGAAGCTCCTGAGGCGATCTAAACCGCTGGTAAAATGAGGGGTTCCCCGGCGGCGCCGCGGCTGTCCCGTGCGGTCGGGGCTTTATCCCAGATTCTGTGAGCCAGGAGAGGAGGTCGGATCATGCGCGCGGTCGATGCCGTGATGGAATGCCTGAAGGCGGAGGGCGTGGAGGTCGTATTCGGCCTTCCCGGCGGAGCCAACCTGCCGACCTACGACGCGTTCGTCGACGCCCACATTCGCCACATCCTGGTGCGACACGAGGCCGGCGGAGGCCATGCCGCCGAGGGCTACGCGAAGGCCACCGGCCGCGTCGGCGTGGCGTTCGCCACCAGCGGGCCCGGCGCGACCAACCTGGTCACGCCGATCTGCGACGCGATGATGGACTCGGTCCCGTGCGTGTTCATCACCGGCCAGGTCCGGACCGAGCTGCTCGGCACCGATGGCTTCCAGGAGGCGGACACGATCGGCATCACGATGCCGATCGTCAAGCACTCGTTCATGATCCAGCACCCGCTGGAGATCCCGCGGGCGATCCACGAGGCCTTCCACGTCGCTCGTAGCGGCCGACCGGGACCGGTGCTCGTCGACATCCCGCAGGACCTCAGCCGGGCGGACATCCCCTACGAGCCGGTGCTCGACGTGAGCCTGCCCGGCTATCAGCCCACGGTCGAAGGCAACCAGAAGCAGATCCGCCAAGCGGCCAAGGCGCTCGCCGCGGCTCGCCGGCCGGTGATCTATGCCGGTGGCGGCATCGTGAACGCCAATGCCGCGACCGAGCTGACCGAGTTCTGTCACGTCGAGCGCTTCCCGGTCACCCTGACGCTGATGGGGCTGGGCGCGTTCCCGGCCTCGGACCCGCAGTTCCTGGGCATGCTCGGGATGCACGGCACGCGGGCGGCCAACTACGCGATGGACGAGGCCGACCTGATCTGCTGCGTGGGCGCGCGCTTCGACGACCGCGTCACCGGCAAGCTGTCCGAATTCGCCCCGCGGGCGAAGTTCATCCACATCGACATCGATCCGGCCGAGATCTCCAAGAACGTTCCGGCCCACATCCCGATCGTCGGCGACGCGCGCCACGTGCTGTCCAAGCTCGTGGTCGAGTACCGGGCGCTCGGGGCCGACGCCGCGCGCCTGCAGGAGTGGTGGGACCGGATCGAGGGCTGGCGGCGCGAGCACCCGCTCAAGTACGCCGATTCGACCGACTCGGAGATCAAGCCCCAGCGGCTGATCCAGGCCCTGCACGAGGTGACCGGCGGCGACGCGATCGTCTCCTCGGACGTCGGCCAGCATCAGATGTGGACCGCCCAGTACTACGGCTTCGAGAAGCCGCGGCGCTGGATCAACTCCGGCGGGCTGGGAACGATGGGCTTCGGCTTGCCCGCGGCGATGGGCGCCGCGGTCGGCTGCCCCGATCAGCTCGTGGTCTGTCTGGCCGGCGACGGCTCGATCCAGATGAACATCCAGGAGCTGGCGACCTGCTCGCAGGAGCGGATCCCGGTCAAGGTCGTGATCATGAACAACGGCTACCTGGGCATGGTCCGCCAATGGCAGGAGCTGTTCTGGGACGGGCGCTACAGCCACGTCGACATGGGCGCGTTCCCGGACTTCGTCAAGCTCGCCGACGCCTACGGCGCGACGGGGCTGCGGCTGACCGACAAGACGACCCTCGTCGGCGACCTGCGCGACGCGCTCGCGCTGGACGGGCCGGTGGTGGTCGACGTCCGAGTGACCCGCGAGGAGAACACCTACCCGATGATCCCTGCCGGCCAGCCCGCTCGGGAGATGGTGGGCTGATGGGCGAACCGGGGACCAAGACACTGCTGAGCCTCGAGGAGCTCGAGGCCTCCGGCGGCCTGCGCACCGGGCGCAAGCACATCCTGTCGATCCTCGTGGAGAACAAGGCCGGCGTGCTCACGCGCATCGCCGGCCTGTTCGCTCGGCGCGGGTTCAACATCGACACGCTCACGGTCGGGCCGACCGACGATGAGGACCTCTCGCGCATCACGCTCACGGTCGACGGTGCGCTGCACCCGATCGATCAGGTGACCAAGCAGCTGCACAAGCTCGTCAACGTCATCAAGATCCGCGACCTCGAGCCCGGCGAGACCGTCGCGCGCGAGCTGGCGCTGTTCAAGATCGCCGCCGACGGCACTCAGCGCGGCGAGGTGATGCAGATCGCCGAGATCTTCCGGGCCAAGGTCGTCGACGTCACCAAGCGCTCGGTGATCGTCGAGGTGACCGGGACGACCGAGAAGGTCGAGGCGTTCGAGAACATGGTCCGCCCGTTCGGTCTGATCGAGATGATGCGCACCGGCGAGATCGCGATCTCGCGCGGCCGCGGCGAGACCTGAGCGCCCCGGTCAGCGCCGCCGGCGCTTGCGGTGCCAGGGAGAACTGGGCGAAGGGGATGAGCGCGACACTCGCGCGCTGGCCATCGCGCCGTTCGGAGCGATGCTCAGCAGCGGCTGCGGATCGCCGAACCCGCCGGTCGCCACGCGGGCGGACGCAGGATTGGCGCCGAGTGCGGCGAGGGCGAACAGCGTCAACGCGAGCCGTCTCATGACGAGCAAGAACGCAAGCCTAGGCTCGCAGTTGCCCGCCCAGAGCCTGGGCTGCACGAATGTCCGACAGAATGGGGGAGCAGAGGACGATGCCCGCCGCTACCCGCCTGGATCCGTCGCCGCGCCTGTCGCTCTCCGAGCGCGACGAGTCGCGGCTGCGCGAGCGGCTCGAGCACGCGCTGGCCCGCGCCCGTCGCAGCGGCCGGCGGGTCCTGGCCGCGCTGACCGTGACCCTGCCCGGCGACGTCGACCCGGTCGCGGTCGTGTGCGCCTCGCGGCAGGACGGTGAGACCTGGCAGCTCTTCGAGCAGCCCGACCGCCAACGGCGAGCGCTCGCCGCCCTGGGCGAGGCGAGCCGCATCGAGGCGCGCGGCGCGGATCGCTTCGCCGCCGCCGCCCGGCAATGGCGCGAGCTGATCGGGCGGGGGCTGTTCGATCCGCCGCAGGGTGCCGGGCCAGAGGGGCCGCTGGCGCTCGGGGGCTTCGCCTTCGCCCCCCACGGCGGCCGCGATCCCCACTGGAGCGGGTTTGACTCGGGCTCGCTCGTCGTGCCCGAGGTGGCGCTCTCGCGCTGCGGGTCCCGGGTGAGCATGACGCTGACCGCGCTGGTGAGCCCCGACGACACCGCCGAGGAGCGCGCCCGCGCGCTCTCGGAGCGTGTGGGCGCGCTGCGCGAGAGGCCGCTGCCGCTGCTCGATCCCGCCCCGGTCGCCCGCTCGCGCGTGGTCAGCGCGATGCCGCCCGAGCACTACGAGGAGGCGGTGGCGCGAGCGGTCGAGCGAATCGGGGCCGGGACCCTGGAGAAGATCGTGCTCGCGCGCGAGGTTCAGGTCCATGGTTCCGTCGCGCACGATCCCGCCGGCGTGATCGCCGTGCTGCGCGAGGAGTTCCCCACCTGCTTCGTCTACCTCGTCGGCCGGGGTGAGCGGGCCTTCCTGGGTGCGAGCCCCGAGCTGCTCGTCCGCCGCGAGGGGCTGCGCGCCGCCACGCTCGCGCTCGCCGGCTCCACCCGGCGCAGCAGCGATCCCGCGGTCGACGCTCACCTCGGCGAGCAGCTGCTGCGCTCGGACAAGAACCGCGGCGAGCAGGCGATCGTGGCGCGGCGGATCGAGCAGGCGCTGCGCCCAGTCTCGGTGTGGGTGACCGCGGCGCCGGAGCCGACGCTCGTGCGCGTGGCCAACATCCAGCACCTGGCCACGCCCGTGCGGGCTCAGCTGCACGAGCCGATCGACGTCTTGGACCTGCTCGCCCGGCTGCATCCCACGCCGGCGGTCGGCGGCGAGCCGGGGCCGACCGCCGCGCGGATGATCCCCGCGCTGGAGGGCCTCGACCGCGGCTGGTACGCGGGCCCGGTCGGCTGGACCGACGCGAGCGGTGACGGAGAGTTCTGCGTGGCGCTGCGCTGCGCGCTGCTCGCGGGTCCGCTCGCGCGCTGCTACGCCGGCGCCGGCATCGTGCACGACTCCGAGCCGGCCAGCGAACTCGCCGAGACCGAGATCAAGCTCCAGGCCATGCTGCCGGTCCTGCTCGCCTGACGCACGCCCCGGCCCAGCGCGGAGCCTTGAGCTGGCCCCGTCCCGTGCTGGGTGCTGGCTTGGTGGATGATGTCGTAGTGGTCTCTGCGACGGGAGGGAGGCCGTACTGGGAAGGACCACGCAATGCCTGACGTCACCGTTGCCCCGCACCAGATCCAGTGGCGCTCTGCCGCTCTCCCGTACCCGACTGGGCCCACAGCGTGAACGCGTCGGTCCGGGCGGTGGTCGCGAGGAGCCGCGCGCGACCCCAGCGCTGGCGGCCGCCGGCCTCGTGGTCGGCCTGGCTACCGGCCTGGTCGCGGCCCGCCGCCTACCGAGCCGTACGGGCCACGCTCGTCGTGCCCGGGCTCTTCGCCTTCACCGATCAGGTCATCGGGAACCTGCAGATGGCCATCTTCGCCGCCTTCGGCGGGTTTGCCACGCTGGTTCTGGCCGCGTTCGGCGGCTCCCGCCGGGACAAGCTGGTGGCCCACTTCGGCCTCGCCGTGGTCGGGAGCGTGCTGCTGATGATCGGCATCGCGGTGAACTCGTCCACGGCGGTGGCGGCGATCGTCTCGCTCCCGGTCGCGTTCGTCGTTCTCTTTGCCGGCGTCGCGGGGCCGACCTTCGCCTCGGGCGTGACCGGGGCGCTGCTGCTGTACGTGCTGCCGGCGGCCTCTCGGCACGTGGTCACGTCGATCCCCTCGGCGCTGGCCGGTTGGTGGATGGTCTCGGTGCTCGGCACGTTGGCCCTGCTGGTGCTCTCGCCGTCGGCCGGGGGGGATCCGTTGCGCGGCGCGGCCGCGCGTACGGCGCGGGCGCTGGCCGCGGAGCTCAAGGGGGCGCTCGCCGCTGAGAGCACCGCGGCGTTGTTGGCGGCCTCGATGCAGGCCGAGCAGGAATTGCAGGCCGAGTTGAGCTCGACGCCCTATCGGCCCACGGGCCTGGCGACCTCCGAGCAGGCGCTCGCGAACGCCGCACTGATCCTGGAGTGGTGCGCGATCGTGGTGCGGGATTGCCTGAGCGAGGGCGAGGACCTCTCGGGCTCGCCGTCGCCCGATCGCGAGCTGCTCGACTGCGCGGCGGATCTGCTCGACGACGTCGCCGCCCTGTTCTCTGGGCAGGAGGCCTACCCTGACCTGGAGGCCCCCGGGCGGCTGCAGGCCGCAAGCGGCGCCCGCGTGGCGGCGCTGTGTGCGCAGGACCGCTGCTACGACACGGCGGTCAAGCTTGCCTTCCACGCGGAGACGATCAGCCTGGCCGCTCGCGCGCTGGCTGCCGACGCGGTGATCGCGGCCGGCGTGGCGGACCCGCGCACGATCGCCGCCGAGCGGCGCCGCTGGTACGCCGCCCAGGCAGAGCCGGACGCCACCGAGGGCCGTCTGGCCGCGGTCGCCTCGGCGGCCGGCGTGGCCCGCCGTCATGCGAGCATCCGCTCGGTCTGGCTGCTGAACAGCCTGCGGAGTTCAGTCGCGCTCGCGGCGGCGGTGATGGTCGCCGATCTCACTGACGTCCAGCACGGCTTCTGGGTGGTGCTCGGCACCCTCTCGGTCCTACGCGGCAACGCGGCCTCGACCGGATCGACGGCCGCCCGCGCCCTGCTGGGCACCGTGGCCGGGTTCGTGGTCGGCGGCGCGCTGATCCTCGCCATCGGCACCACGACCGCGGCGCTGTGGGCGGCTCTTCCCGTCGCCGTCCTGGTAGCCGCCTACGCTCCCGGCACGGCTCCTTTCGCCGTGGGGCAGGCGGCCTTCACCGTCATGATCTCGGTGCTGTTCAACCTTCTCGTGCCTGTGGGCTGGAAGCTCGGCGTCGTACGCGTCCAGGACGTCGCGCTCGGCTGCGGAGTCAGTCTGATCGTCGGCGTGCTGCTGTGGCCCCGCGGCGCCTCCAGCGTCGTCGCCGACGACCTCGCCGACGGCTTCCGCAGCGGCGCCGCCTTCCTGACCCAAGCCGTCGACTGGGCCCTCGGCCGCCGACCGACGCCACCCGACGCAGGGCTGGCCGCCGTCGCGGCCGGGTCCCGACTGGAAGACGCCCTGCGCGGCTTCCTCACCGAGCAGGGCGCCAAGCACCTCACCCGCCAGGAGCTCTGGCGGCTGGTCGGCGCAACGCACCAGCTGCGCGTAACCGCCTACTCGCTCGCCACCCTGCACACCCTCGACACCGCTCCGGCCCCCTCTGCCGGCGGCTTGAGCGACCGAGCCCGGCACCTCACCGACTGGTTCGAGCGCCTGGCCGAGCACATGGACCGGCCACACCGAGGAGCGGGTCTCCCGCCCTCGCTCGCCGCCCCGCTGGCCGACGGCGACTTCGACGAGGAGATCGACGTGGCGCCACCACATCAAAGGGTGCGGGCCATCTGGATCCACGAGCACCTGCGTCACCTCGCCGAGCGCCTGGACGAGCTGATCGAGCCCGCCACCCACGTCGCCGCACAGCGCCGCCGACCCTGGTGGCGCTGAACACGGTCGTCGGCGCGAAACGCTCAGCGTCCCGGTCGCCCGGATACACGCCGCGGTGCAGACGGCTCAGCCGTCCGCCTCCGCGCTGAACAGCTCGGGGTGCGTGATGCGGATCAGCGTCGGCGCGCCGCCGAGGGCCGGGATCAGCGTGAGCGAGAGGTCGGTGAACCGGTACACGAGCACGGCGGGGACGGCGGCGGCAAGCGGCACCCCGACCCAGGTGAGCGCGATCGACAGCAGCAGCTCGGTCGCGCCGGCGCCGGCCAGCGGCAGTGAGCGCCGCGTGAGCAGGTAGCCGGTCGCGTAGGCGAGGATCAGCCGTGTGACCGACAGCTCGACGTGGCACAACCGCAGCGACAGCCACAGCGCGAGGATGTCTGCCGCCCAGTAGACGGCGACGCCGGCGAGCACGATCGCCCCGCAGCGCGGGTGGCGGGCGAGCTGCAGCGCACGAGCGAAGCCGGACAGGGTGTCCTGCAGCCACGGGGGGCGGTGCCGTTCCCCGTCGGGCGCGAGCGCGCGGTGGGTCCCGCGGGCGGCCGCGAGCACGGTGGGCACGAACAGCAGGGGCGCGGCGATCGCCCATGAGATCGACTCGCTTCCGGGCACCCCGGGTGCGCCGATCAGCAGCAGCGCGCACACCCAGGCGACCGGCGTGAGCAGCGCCATCTCGATGCCGGCGAGCGCGATCGCCGAGATCGTCGCCTCCTCGCGGCTGCGGCCGAGGCCGCGCAGCGCGACCTGGTCGATGCGCAGGCCGCCGGCGCTGGGGATCGCTCCGAACCCGACGAGCAGGATCAGCGTCGTCTGCCGCCAGGCCACCACGCGCTCGGAGCCGAGGTTCAGCAGGCGGTGGTGGCCGACCGTATAGCCGACGTAGGCCAGCAGGTGCGCGGCGAGCACCGCGGCCAGGATTGTCCAGTCCCCGTGTGAGAGCCGGTGAATCGCCTTGGCCCAGCCGGCGTCCCAGGCGAGCAGACCGAGCGTGGCGAGCGACAGCGTCAGGGACGTGGCGGCGAGCACGGCCCGGCGCACGGGGGTGGCCGCCCAGAAGGGCAGAACAAAACCCACACTTGCCGGCGGCTCGGACACGGCCGCCGTCGGACCGATCCCCGGCGCCATGGCGACGGCCGCAGCATATCCCCGCGCCGGGTCCGCTCCACCATCACAGAGTGGGGAGTCTGCAGAGGGCGCGTCTGGGCGGTCGGATCGCTAGTCCAGCCCAACCTGCGTGCCCGAAGCCAAGGGTGACTTGGTGAGCTCGCAGTGGGCCCGCGGGAACGCGCCGGCGCGGGGAAGCGCGGCGTCGCCCGCATCGAGCAGGCCCGCCAACGCCTGGAAGCGTGCGGCGTCCCCGGCGTGACGTCCAGTTGGACGGCGACATCAGCGGCGGCGGCATTTGCGGCGGGGCGCGTCGAATCGTCCAGCAGGGCCTCATGCGAGCTCGACTCGAGCAGCACGGGTGCGATCCCGCGCAGATCGGCGAATAATGGGCTCAGCGGGCCGATCGAGGGGTCCGCGGCGCCGGCTAGTCGTTGACGCGGCGCCGGAGACGTCCGGCGTGAGTGTCAGGTCGACGGCCGTCGACGACGCGCTCGCGTCCTCACCGTAGCCTGCTGAAGACCGGGACCGAGTCATCTCGGATTGCGTCGGTCGGCGAGTCAGCCGTGGTGCGCTGGCGGCCTTGGACGCGATGCTCGCGCCGGCGATAGGGAGCACGCCGCGGACCGGGCGTGTCCGTCGGACGAACGGTCCGGCGAAGCGGGCTAGCCGCGCCCGCGCGCCCGGCGCCAGACGCCGACCACCTCGCGGACCGTGGCGCGGTGGTAGGAGACGCGGGAGTCAAGCGGCCGCAGCACCAACTCGAAGCGGCCGCTCTCGAGCTGCTCGAGCTCGCGCACGAGCGCGTGAAAGCGCCGGCCCTTCTTGTCGACCTCGACGATGTCGCCCGGTCCGATCGCCTTCGAGGAGCGCCGCGCGACGACGTCGCGCCCGGGCCGCTCGGCGTTGAGCGGTGCGTCGGATTCCAGAGCGTCGAGTTCGTCGAGCAGGCTCGACTGGTCGTCGGGCACCGAGGGCATCGCGCGCTCACGTTACGTGGCGCTGCGGACGGCTCGGCGGACCTCCGCCCACAGCCGGCGGTGCAACGCGATGTTCTCGGCGCGGTCGGTCCGCACGTGCGCGATCGCCGGCCCGGGCACCTCGAGCGCCTGGCGCAGCTCCGCCACCGAGGCTGCCGGGCGGTAGGAGAAGCCCGACGCCTCGGCGAGCGCCGGAACGTCGAGCGCCGGCGCCGTGAGGATGTGCCGCTCGTAGGCGCGCCGCTCGGCGACCGCCGCGACCGGAAGGAAGTCGAAGATCCCACCGCCGCCGTTGTCGACCAGGACGATCGTCAGGGCGGTCCCCGCCCGCCGTGCTCCGAGCAGGCTCCCGGCGTCGTGGGCGAGCGCGACGTCGCCCATCAGCAGCACACAAGGCCCCGCGCCGGCCGCCTCGACCCCGAGCGCGCTGGCCACCGTCCCGT